>JANXUE010000041.1 GCA_025352005.1 Frankiales bacterium | reverse complement strand
ACCACGACCGTCCTGTACTTCTACGTCGCCCGCACTCGCTGGGGCACGCCGCTCTGGCTCGTCCTGGGCGGAGCTGGAGTGTTCCTGGCGATCGAGCTGCTGTTCCTCGCCGCGAACCTCACCAAGCTCACTCACGGCGCGTGGCTCCCCCTGCTCATCGGCCTGGTCGTGTTCACGATCCTCACCACCTGGCAGACCGGACGCGGACTGGTCACCGCGCAGCGCGAGAGGGACGAAGGACCACTCGACGCGTTCGTCGCGCACCTCCACACACTGGACCCCGAACTCCCCCGCGTACCCGGCACCGCCGTCTTCCTCAACCGTGGCAGGAGCACCACTCCCCTGGCCCTGCGGGCCAACGTGGAACACAACCACGTGCTCCACGAACGGGTCGTCATCCTCGCGATCGAAACGCTCCCCGTCCCCTACATCCCCGAAGCCGACCGCATCGACATCGACCACCTCAGCCACCCCGACGACGGAATCACCCACGTCAGCGTCCGCTTCGGCTACATGGACGAGCCCGACATACCCGCCGCCCTCGCCCTTGCCACCCAAGCCGGCCTGGAAACCGAAGTCCACACCGAAGCGGTGTCGTACTTCCTGTCCACGATCGAGCTGCGAGCCGGTCACGCCCCCGGACTGAGCCGCTGGCGCAAACGCCTGTTCCTCGCAACTGCAAGCATCACCGTGGACGCCGCCGACTACTTCAACCTCCCCCGCGACCGGACCGTCGTCATCGGCTCCCGCGTCACCCTCTAACGTGCCGATCGTCAGACTTACGACCCCAGAGGATCTCCTCAAACAGCCGGCCCCGGCCTGCCCCGCAGGGGCCGACGGACACGGACCTGCAGACATAGTGGCTTGATGGTGAACCGCGACCCGACTTGAGCGTCCAAAGCACATGAGATCAAGCCCGACCGTCGTCGTGACGCTGTTACTGCTGGCGGCAGGTGTCGCCTGCGGAAGCTCGCCGCCCTCCACATCGGTCCTCACGTCCGGCTCATCGCCCAGCAGCGCTCCCGCCGAATCGCCGGGCGGTGTGGTGACAGCCACGCCCACCACGAGCCCCGCAGCGACCGTCACCCGAGCGACCCCGGCGGCAACGACCGGGATCGCCAGCGCCGCGCCCCGAGTGACGGGTCTGGCGTCGCCGCTTCGCAGCTCCTTACCCACGGCTCCGCCCACGACTGCGCCGACGCGCTCTTCGTCACCGACGGTCCTGACCGAGTCCTCCTCGGGCAATACCGTGCAGATCAAGATCGGGCGGAGCATCTACGTGACGCTTCCCGGCGGCGCGAACGGCGGATACGACCAACCAGCAACCAGCAGCACCTCCGTCGCCCGCAGGACCTCAGCCAGCGGCGGCTACCCCACCAACCAGCCAGCGCAAGCCACCTTCACCGGCGCGAAGCCCGGAACGGCCGACCTGACCTCGCAGACGGATTACACCTGCCTGAACAGCAACCCACGCTGCCTACCACCACAGAAGCAGTGGCTCGTTCCACGTCACCGTGACCGACTGACAGCCGCACGGGGGCGAACAGTATCGCCGCCATAACGGCTGCGCCCGCACTCGGGTTTGGCACGACATCTGGCACGGAGGCCAAAGCTGGGACCCAAATGAAGCGAGATCCATTACGTATTAGGGGATCTCGGGTGTGGGCGATACTGGACTCGAACCAGTGACCTCTCGCGTGTGAGGCGAGCGCTCTAACCAACTGAGCTAATCGCCCAAGTGCGCGGGGACAACACCCGGACAGCCGGAAACACTAGCGCACCCACTCCCCTAAGCCAGGAGCTCCTTGATGCTGTTGACGGCCTGACCGACGAGCCCGTACTTCGACGCCAGGACCGCTCCGGCGACGGCAAGCGCGAGACCTCCGACAGTGACGACACCGGTACGCCACGGGTGCGCTTTCGCCTGAGTCCAGGCGGCTCGGGCAGGCCCCTTGGCGCGCTCCAGGAGCGCTTGAGCAAAGGCGAACTCCAGCGACCAGATGGCTAGGCCGACGAGGATCGGCGGGATCGTCAGCGGCCCTGGCAGCACGATCGCCGCAACGCCGACGACGATAAAGGCGGCTCCCAGAACGAACACGGTCACCCGTACGAGCAGGTCCCCTCCGGGGAGCACGCGGACCTTGTCGCGCAGGTGAAAAGGCGTCACCGCAACATCATGACCCGGACCACGCCCGGAGAACCCAGTTGGCCTAGGCCTCGCCGGTGACGACAGCCGGTTGGGTCGACAACGACGGCGCCTTGCGGCCGGCCTCGTGGGTGACCATGAACGTCTTGATCCCGGCCTTGTCCGCGACGTGCAGGTTGTTGACCAGCGTCAGCCCGGTGCTTAGGACGTCAAAGGAGCCGACGGGCCGCACGTCGCCGTACCGGCTCCTCTCCCACAGGACGTAGATGCTGTTGTGGTCGTTGACGGGCAGGCCCTGCATGACGAGCGAGACCGAGTCGCCGTTGACGACGACGACGCCCTTCTGCCCGGAGGCCCCCGTCAAGTCGATCTTGCGGGAGCCGTCCACCAGCAGGCTCGCGACGGTCTGCTGGAGCTTCGCTGCGTTGGTAGTCACGTCCCGGTTGTGGGACTTGAGGTTCTCGTTGGCAAGGACGAGCGCAACGACCATCACCACGGACGCGGCCGCACCGACGACAGCCGTTGACCAGCGCACCGTGCGGGTCTGTCGCCGCGAGCGGGCCTCGTCCAGCGACACCGGAGCGGGCGCCGGAAAGATGCCGGAGCGCCCGGACTCCGCCACCCCCGCCCGGATGCCCTCGAGGACGGACAGCGGTGGCGCCTCGGAGGCGACGCCGTAAGCGAGGTGCGCAAGGGTGTCGAAGTGTTCGCCGAGTGCCCCGGCGCAGGCGGCGCAGCCGGGCAGGTGACCCAGGAAGACCAGCTCATCCTCGGGCTCGAGCGCAGACAGGGCATGCCCCACAGCGAGCTGCTCGTAGAGCTCGTGGGAGGTTTCGCGGGCGGTCACAGCGCTACCTTCGGCTGGTCGGGGTAGGGGTCATCGTCGGGGGCGGTGTCGTGCAGGCCCTCGAGGCCGCCTTTGAGGCGACGCATCCCAGCCAGCATCCGGGTCTTCACGGTGCCGAGCGGGGTGTTGGTCAGGCCGGCGATCTCGCGCTGGGTGTAGCCGCCAAAGTACGCCAGCGTGAGCGCTTCCTTCTGCGGATCGGGCAGCGTCTTCAGGGCTTCGCGGACGCGCTCGCGGCGCAGCGTGGACCACACCTCGTCGTGAACCTTGGGACCGTCGACCTCGCGCTCCTCCAACATCTCCGCCGTCGTACGACGCTTGCGGAGGTTCTCCTCGCGGCGGACCGCGTCGACGGCCTTGTGGTGCGTCATCGACAGCAACCAGGTCGAGAAGCCCCCGCGGGTGGAGTCAAAACGGTGCGCGTCCCGCCATACGGTCAAGAACACCTCCTGGACGGCGTCCTGCGCGAACTGCTCGTCAGCCAGGATCCGGCGCGCCAGGCCGTAGCAAGCGCGGCCGTATCGGGCGTACAGCGCCTCGAGCGCTCCCCCGTCGCCCTCGGTGACTCGGGCAACCAGAGCACGGTCATCGAGCCCGTCGTACGGCGTGGCCCTAGCGTTGGGGTCGACCACATGGCGCGACTGTCCGACGCGGGCCTTGGGGGTGGTCACGGCTGTCCTCACACACTGCGTTCGCAGCCGCAGGCTGCGTGGATTGGACGGACATCCGCGACTGGCCTGGCAGCACAGGACGGACAGATCAACAGTACCCGGGCTTGCTACTGCCACACGTCTGAGCGTCCGCTGTGGGCCGTCCGGGTGAAGTCTGGGTGGCCGCGGGGTTCGCGAGGCTCTTTAGGGGGGATCCTGTGCTCGTGAGGGATCCTTCACCCCCTCGAGGAGGTCACGCATGACGCCCCGCCCGGTCACGCTCAGCACCGAGGTGCAACTCTCCCTCGTCGTGCCGGGTGCGACCACCCTGCCCGTGCGTGCCCGCTTGAACTACGACGTCTACGACCCGTACGCGCTGACCGTGGCCTTCCACACCGGTGGTGCTGACACGTCCGACACCGTCGAGTGGACCTTTGCCCGACAGCTGCTGATGGACGGTGTGACGGCCCCTGCCGGTCAGGGCGACGTCCGGGTCTGGCCGACGACGACCGCCGGCGAGGGAATCGTCTGTTTGTCATTGTGCTCCCCTTCCGGGAAGGCCCTGTTCGAAGTGCCCATTGCGGACCTGGTCGACTTCCTCGCGATGACCTATACCGCCGTACCCACCGGCAGTGAGAGTGAGTACGTCGACGTCGATGGTGAGCTCGCGCTGCTGCTCGCGACCGAGCCCGGGGTCTGAAGGTTCTGCTAGTCTCCATACTCGTTGTCAGGCAGTCGCAGGTGACAGCCAGATGCACGCGAACGTGGCTCAGTTGGTAGAGCACAACCTTGCCAAGGTTGGGGTCGCGGGTTCGAATCCCGTCGTTCGCTCGAAGGCCTCAGGGCTGGTTCTTGAGGTCGCGCCTCCCGGCCGGGTGGCCGAGTGGCTTAGGCAAGGGACTGCAAATCCCTGTACGCGGGTTCGATTCCCGCCCCGGCCTCTCACGGGTTTCAGCTTCCCGAGCACGCACAACTTCACAGGCACGGGCGATTGGCGCAGTCTGGTAGCGCGCTTCCCTGACACGGAAGAGGTCACAGGTTCAAGTCCTGTATCGCCCACTCAATGTGAAGTCCCGGGACATCCTTAACGGATGTCTCGGGACTTCGTTTATGTGGGTCGGGTGTGACCGCGACGGCTCGGACCAGGTCCGGTTTGCACCAGCTCGACGGCCTGCGTAGCTCAGGCCAGGATCATGGCGCACCGTTCATGCGGACGGCGAGCTGGGTACGGGTGTCCACGCCGAGCTTGCGGAAGACGCGGCTCAGGTGCGACTCGACGGTGCGCAGAGACAGGAACAGAGTCTCGGCGATCTCGCGGTTGCGACGTCCTTCGCCGACGAGGACGGCCACCTGCAGCTCCTGCGGGGTCAGCAGGATCGACACGTCCTGGTCCCGCGGAGCGGTGACCGCGGCGCCGCTCGCCGCCAGCTCCAGCTCGCACCGGTGTGCCCACGGCGCGGCCTCGAG
>JANXUE010000076.1 GCA_025352005.1 Frankiales bacterium | reverse complement strand
GCTGGCGGCTACCCGGGGCGTCCCTGCGGTCCGGCTGATCCGGCCGCAGGCCGACGGACTACGGGTCGCGCAGGCCTCCGTCTCCGGCACGGTATGGGAGCGCTCCCGCGTGCTGGACCGGGTCCGCTGGGCGTCGACGGTGTCTGTGGTGGCCCAGGGGGCGGCCAGCCTCAAGGCTGCCGGTTCTACGCCCGCGGTGAAGGGGCAGGTGGTGCTCGCGTCGAACCCGGTCAAGGCCAACGGGGGGGAGGGGACGGTCCGCACCGTGCACGACGGCCCGGATGCTCTCGAGGTGCGGGTGCAGGCCAAGGCCGCTGGCTATGTCGTCGTCGCCGACGGCTTGCAGGCCGGTTGGCAGGCGACCGTGGACGGCCGCGCCGCGCCGTTGCTCGACGCCGACCATGCGCTGGTCGCCGTGCCCGTCACGACCGGCCGTCACGTCGTCCGGCTGCGTTACGCCCCGAAGGGGCTCCGGCCCGGCTTGGCGCTGAGTGGGCTCGGTGTGCTGCTGCTGCTGGGCCTCGGCCTCAGGCGGCGCCGACCACGGGGCTCTTCGCCTCGATCTGCCGTCCAGCTGCCTGATCTCGGTGAGGGGCAGCAGAAGACGGCAGGCTGACCTCCGGGTGAGAGCGGCCTCCAATGTAGGGCGGATGCCCTGCCCAGGTGGTACACAAGGCCCTCCCCTACGCGTGCTCCAGGAGTGCCCTTGCGTCGCCTGCTCCTCACCGCCGCCCTTCTGGGGCTGTTCACGCCAACCCTCGTGGTGCTGCCCGTCGCTGCCGTCCCCGCTCCCCCGCTACCGCACGCCGTCGCACCCGGCCTCCGGTCGCTCGACGTGGTTGACGGGGCCGTCACCGCGGCCCGTTTCGACACCGTGGGCGCGAGCTGGGACCGGGGAGCGACCGGCACCGTCCAGGTGCGCACCCGCTCCGGTAGGACGTGGTCGCCGTGGCAGCCGCTCGACGCGACGGACGGGGGTCCCGACGCGGGTTCCCGCGACGCGCGTTACGCGTCGGGTCGCACCGTCAGCGAACCGCTGTTCGCGGGTGCGGCCGACGCGGTGCAGCTGCGCGCCGTCCACGGACGGGTCGCAGGTCTGCGGGCCACCCTGGTCGACAGCGGCGCGAGTGCCTTCGACGCAGATCCCAGCGGGACGGTCTCGGGGCCGGGCGTCGCGAGGGCGAGCACCCCCCAACCGGCCATCTACAGCCGGGCGCAGTGGGGCGCCGATGAGTCGCTCCGCTCGCTGCACGCGGGTTGCTCCGTTCCGGACTACAGCGACACCATCAAGGTCGGCTTCGTGCACCACACCGACACGCCCAACGGCTATTCGGCCAGCCAGGTCCCGTCGATCATCCGCGGGATCTACGCCTACCACGTGACGTCCAACGGCTGGTGCGACATCGGCTACAACTTCCTGGTCGACCGCTTCGGTCGTACCTGGGAGGGCCGCTACGGCGGCACCAGCCGACCCGTGATCGGCGCCCACACCGGAGGCTTCAACGCCAACTCGTTTGCCGCCGCGATGATCGGCACCTACACGTCGGTGCAGGCGCCGGCGGCCTCGATCGCGGCGCTGACCCGGCTGTTTGCCTGGAAGCTGGGACGCGCGTTCGCGGACCCGACCTCGACCGCCACCCTCACGTCGGCAGGAGGCCCAAACACCCCCTACGCCGCCGGCGTCAACCACACGTTCGCCGTGGTCAGCGGTCACCGGGACGCCGGCTACACGACCTGCCCCGGCAATGCGCTGTACGCCCAGCTCGGCGGCCTCCGGTCGGCGGTCCGGTCGGCCATCGGTCCCGGTTTCGTCCTGCCCCTCGCGAGCGCCCGCTCCCGCGCCTTTGGCGGTCTTGCGGTGACCGTCACCACCCGGGTGATCGCACCCCTGAGCTGGCGCCTGGACGTCCGCCGGGCGACGGACGGAGTGGTCGTCCGTTCGGTCACCGGCACCGCCCGCACGACCCTGTCCGCGGTGTTCGACCTCAAGGCCGCCACCGGGGCGCCGCTGCCGCCGAGCGGCTACCGGCTGTACCTGAGCGGGTCATCGGGCACCAGCAAAGCCGTGACCTGGAACGCGCCCTTCGACATCACTACCACCGCCAGCTCACCACCACCGCCCGGCACCCCGGCGACCCCGATCCCGGCCCGCTACACACCCCGTTCACTGTTCCGCGTGCTCGACACCCGCACCGGCCTCGGCAGCGCCGACGGGCCGCACCGGCTCCTGAGGGACGGGCGGGTCGAGGTCAAGGTACTGGGAGTCGGTGGGGTCCCGCCCTCCGGCGTGGCCGCCGTGGCCGTCAACCTGACGGGCGTATCCAGCGACGGACCG
>JANXUE010000070.1 GCA_025352005.1 Frankiales bacterium | reverse complement strand
TCGTACGTCCCGACCTTGCTGCTCGACAGCTCGACCTGGCCGGAGCCGGTTTCGAGGGTGCCGTTCCAGGCGGTGCGTGCGGTACGGGTGGGCATCAGGTTTCTCCAGGGGTCAGGGAGCCCGCACGAGAGGCGGGTTCAGGGCCGTCATTCCCCCTGTGCGACACCTCCCAGCCGCGAGTTGTTCCCGACCGGCCGGATTCACGACGTCGGCGCAGTCCTCAGTTGGAGTCGACCGGCCGCTCAGCTACGGACCAGCGCTAGGACGTCGAGCTTGAGGACCGGTCCACCCGTGGGCCAGCCCTGGTCGGCACGCCCGCCGGGAGTTCGCTGCCGTCAGCGTCGAGTTGGCTGCTGGACAGGTAGATGTCGGCGAAGTCGCGCCGTTTGCGACCCCCCGAAACTCGGCAGTCGATCCTCAGGACTCGCTCCGTGGCGGTGAACATCCGTTCCGAGTCCACCGGCGTCGGGTGAGAGGTCCCAGGCATCGGTGCGCAGGCCCTAGTACTGGTCGAGCTCCACGCGGAGTTGGCGGCACCAATGTTCCTGGTCGATGCGGACGAGAACCTCGACGCGCCCGTCGAGATTGCGCGGCATGAGGTCAGCGCTGCCGAGGAAGATCTCCTCTTCGTCGCCGGTGCGGAACGCGAAGAGCCGTGAGTGCTGCAGCATGTCAGCGACGATGCTGCGGACGCGGATGCGTCGGTGTTCGTCCGGTCGAAGGACGCACGTGCTGTGTACCAGCAGGTCGACGTGGATACCGGCCGCTGCCGCCTCCGTCGGGGAGTCAGCGAGCTGGCGGTCGGTCAAGGCATTGACCTTGAAAGTGAGGGACGCCGTCTGACCCTCGGCCGCGTTCTTGGTCGCTTCGACGATTCTGCGGGTGAACTCGGCGCGAAGCCCTCTGGGTGCCGTCACGAGCCCAGGCGTCGACCGTGGCGTGCGGCCCGAGGCGAGGTCAGCCAGGACGCCGACGAGGTGGATACAGATTTCTGGCCGAGCGGTGAGCAGACCGAAATCCTCATAGCTCCGAGCCGTGGCTTCGTGATAGTTGCCCGTGCCGATGTGGGCATACCCACGCAGCGCCGAACCCTCTCGACGCTGGACGAGCAGGAGGCGCGTACGAAGGCGGGTCGGCCCGATCTACGGTTCCACCATCTCCGCCAACCGGGGCGACGCTTTTCGCGGGAACCGGGGCGACCCTGGCCGACTTGATGGGACGCCTCGGCCACACCGCCCCGGCGACGATGATCTATCAGCACGCCGCTGAGGAACGCGACAAGATGCTGTCCGCGGGGCTCTCCGACTTGGTCCGGCCCTCGGCCACCTGAGCGGCGGACCAGCCGGAGCGATAGTCCTGACTCGTCCTCCTACGGTCGAGGGATTAGTTGATAGCATGCTATCGTTCTGCAATGGCCCAGATCCTGGTACGACAGCTCGATGAGGACCTCAAGACGGCCCTCCAGCGCCGTGCGCGGGCGCATGGCCGATCTACCGAGGAAGAGGTACGCGAGATCCTGCGCGACGCCGTCCGCCCTGGTGGACAACCCGAGGTGAACCTCGGGTCCAGGATTGCCGACCGGTTCCGTGGCCTCGGGTTGGCCGAGGAGATCACTGAGCTGAGGGGACACCCAGCCCGCGGCGCGGACTTCGACGAACTGTGATCATCCTCGACACGAACGTGCTCTCGGCGTTGATGCGCGACGAGCCCGACCCGTCAGTCGCGACCTGGCTCGACACGCAGCCCACCGAGTCCGTCTGGACGACCACGATCACCCTCTTCGAAGTGCGTACAGGGTTGGAGCTGCTCGACCCTTCCCGCCAGCGTCAACGTCTGGAGGCGGCGTTCGAGCAGCTTGTCGCCGGGGACCTAGACGACCGTGTGCTCGCGTTCGACGCTGCCGCCGCCGACGCGTCCGGGACGCTGGTGGCGAAACAGCAGCGAGCAGGCCGCTCCATCGAGATCCGCGACGCCCAGATCGCCGGCATCTCACTCGCGCGCAAAGCCACCCTCGCCACCCGTAACGTGCGGCACTTCAAGGACCTCGGGGTGCGCCTGGTCGACCCGTGGCCGCCAGCCGCTCGCCGTCCGCGGTGACCACGAACGCCACACCTGTGTGCGTCGGTTCAGGACCTAGGACCCCGTGTCGGTAACCCGTGATGGGCTGGGGTTGCGGGAAAATGTGGCAGGTCGGAGCAGCGGGTCGCTGAATGTTCTGTGCTGATGGACGTCGAAGCGCGTCGGCGGGCCCGCGGCGGCGGAGAACGCCGGCGGATAAGACGTTCCGTAGGTATGACCAGGACCAGCCGATGCTGTTGGCGCCTGACATCCGGGACTGGCTGGCTGCAGAGCATCCGGCCCGGTGGGTCGATGCTCTGGTGGAGGAGGGGCTGGACCTGAGCCCGATCTATCACGAATACACCGAGGTCCGGGGCGGGCCGCCGTATGACCCGCGGCTCATAGTGAAGATCTTGGTCTACGGCTACTCGCACGGGATCACGTCCTCGCGGGCGTTGGAGCGGCGTTGCCACGACGACATCGCCTACGGGCTCTTGACCGCGCAGCAGGTTCCGGACTTCGTGGCGTGCAGCCGGTTCTCAGACCCGGCACGCGGAGGCGTCAAAGAAGCTGTTCACGCAGTCGCTGGCGTTGTGCGCCCAGGCCGGCCTGGTCTCGCTGGGGCGGGTCGCTTTGGACGGCTCGAAGATCCGGGCCTCAGCAAGTCGGAACCGGGCGATGAGTGACGACCAGATGGTGCGGGCCGAAGGTGAACTCGCTGCGGAGGTCGAGGCGCTCCTGGCCGATGCGGGACACCTGCCTGTGCCGTTCTCGGGGCTTGGTGAAGATTCCGGGTTGCTGCTGCCATCCCTTGATCGCGCCGGCACGGTTCGCACCGCCGAAATGCGGCTCAGGAACGCCATTTCTGGATCTGGCAGCGGCGAGCGCTGGAACTGTTCGGATACCAGCTCAACGCGGCACCGCGTGTGGGCGCGATACGGATCTGGACACGCCATCGGCTCATCTCAGCACAATGAGGGGAAGGTGGCGACAACGTCCTCCGGGGAGGGCATCGTTGCGATCTCGTCGGCCACCAGGGCGGCTGCCGCCCGGAAGCGCGGCTCGAACAATGCCTTGCGGACCGCGTCGGAGATCGCTTCGGCGGACACCTCGGCTGGCGGTAGGGCGAGCCCCGCGCCGCTTTGAACCACCCCGGCGGCGTTACGGAACTGATCGGCCCCTTGCGGTAGGCAGACCTGCGGTAGGCCGTGGGACAGCGCGCCGAGGAAGGTCCCCGAACCGCCGTGCGAGACCACGACCGACGCGTGCCCCAGCACCTGTGTTTGGGGTACGAAGCGCTCGACCCGGACGTGGGCGGGATGCGGGCCAAGGGCGTCAGGGTCGCCCATCGGGCCGACCGTGACGAGCACCTGGACGTCCAGGCAGGCGAGACCGGCGAGCGCGTCACGCAGTACCGCAGGGTTGTTGGCGACCGTTCCCAGGGTGACGTAGACGAGGGGTCGTGCATCGTCTGCTGGTTCGAAGGTGGCAGCGGGCCAGGACCAGGAGATCGGTCGCAGCGGCTGCACGAGGCGGATGTGCGACAGCGAGACCGTCTGCACCGACGCCGGGCAGATATCAAGGTAGGGCGCTGAGTAGCAGCCCCCGTACGGGGGCTGCGTCAGTCCGTGCTGCTGCCAGAGCCCGGCAAGGCGCTGACCGGCTTCGGCGACGAAGGCACCCGGCACGGCCCCGCCAAAGGCGTGCGTCAGCGACGGGACACCAAGCAGCGCGGCCGCCAGTGGTGAGGCCAGCTCGCCTTGCTCATGCACCACCAGGTCCGGCTGGAAATCGCGTGCCAACGGCAGCAGGTCGGCGGCCATCGGCGGGGACAGCGTCTCACCGAACATGGTCGGGAACATGAAGGCGCCGCGCAGCGGTGGGGCGAGCTGGTCGGCCCGGGCCTGCAACTCGCCGACGGTGGTGGTCAGTACCGCCCCTGACAGTCCGGCTTCAGCGCACCGGATACCCGCAAGCTCGACCAGCGAGACCGCCGGCCCGTTGGTCGCCCAGAGCACCTCGTGGCCAGCCTCCTGACATGCCAACGCAAGAGGAACGAGCGGAAACACATGACCGTGGCCGAAGGTCGAGCCGAAAAGTACCCGCATCTCCCGCAGGCTAGTCACCAACAGGACCAAGTGTCAGACAGATCGCCCTGTTCGACCCACACCAAACGTCGACAGCGCAGACCTTCTCCTGACGAAGAAGGCGCCCACCCAGCAGGGATCCTCCCCCTGGCCTTCTCCTCACGCCGCCCGAGGCTATGCGGCTACGCCGCCGATGAGCGGACTTCGCTGCCGCGGACGGCGTCCTTCTTGGCCGTTGACAGCCCAGGAACGTGATGGGTGCATGTTGAGTCTCATGCACATCAAGAAGGTCGGCTGCCCCGCGATGCTCGTAGTTCTGGTGCTGAGTACGCCAACCGGCTTCCTGAGGGCGAGTACTCAGTCCAATGGAGGCTGATTTCCGCCGCCGTCAAGGGCTCGTCGCTGCTCATTGAGTACTTTCCAGGGCCTAACCGGGCCGCCGGTCTCGACCTGGCCCCATCTCCAGAGGAAGTCCGCCTTAGGGTGGTGAGACAGGACCCATAGTCCACTCCTGTGTTTCACGACGCGCACGGAGATTGGTGCTGCTTGACCAGCCTTTGGGTAGGCGTCGTTCGCTTCACGCAGCCACCTCGTCAAGGTAATTTCCTCGGCAGATGTAGGTCGCTTTCCGTTGTAACTCTCATTGAACGGTATTGGATCTAGCTCGGGAGCCCGGGAGCCACTAATGAAGAAACGCCCCCTCGCTGGCCTCGAAGATGATCGTGGCTAACGGCAGGGAATCCCACGGCCTCCGGGGAACCTCCGACGCTGGCCACCGGCGTCCTCGACAACAAGGTCCGAGTCGGTGACCCAGTACTTCTGGCCCGCTTCGATGAGCACGGGCCCGCGGAGGACCAGCGCCCCGCCTCCTGGACGACCTCGCCTCCTGGTGACATCTCGGTGCGTTCACGATCAGCCGCACTGAGACCGGCCGGTGGCGTCTGGCCCTCGATCAGCTCGTGACGTTGGCCAGGACGCTCGGGGTCACGGTCGATGACCTTCTGTCCGACGATGACGAGGGCGACGTCGTCAACCGGCCGAGCGCCAGCGGCGTGGAGGCGCCG
>JANXUE010000036.1 GCA_025352005.1 Frankiales bacterium | reverse complement strand
AGCCGGTGACGACCAGGGTCCCGTGCATCCTGGGGTGGTAGGCGCAGTGGAACGTGTAGCTCCCCGCCTTCTTCGGCATGACGAACGTGACCGGCGTCCCGCGGGCCACGTTGCCCGAGGTGAACAGCGACGCCACATCGGAGTCCACGGTGTGGTCGGCGGAGTCCTGGTTGGTCACCGTCACGGTGGCGCCGGCCTTGACGGTCAACGGTGAGGGGTCGTAGCTGAAGCCGGAGATGACGAGGGCGTCAGCCTTGGAGAGCGCCGGGCTCGCCGATGTGCTGGGGGCGGAGCTGCCGGGTGGGGTCGTAGCCGACGCTGTGGCCGACGCTGTGGCCTTGGTGCTGCTCGTCGAGCAGCCAGCGAGAAGGACCAGCCCGGCCAGCACGTAGCTGGCCTTGGCTGTCCTGGTAGCCATGGTGGTGGGGGTCACGGCAGCGAGCTCCTTCATGGGTTTTAGGGACCAACGTGCTCGTCAGGTGCGAGCCAGGGCGAGCACGGGATGGTGCGGATGCCCTTGGGTGCGGCCGCTGTGGTGCACGAGGGTCCCGGCGCTCCCTCGAACTGGCCACCAACCTTGCCGTCGTTGGCCCGGAACTCCTCGATGATCTTGGCGTTCCAGTCGTCGTACTCGCCCATGGGGTCTCCGGTCATCGAGATCCGTCCTCACGACATCGTCGCCTTCGTCGACCCGGTAGGCAAGGCACGGTTCAGACGTCAGTTGAGGCGACGGCCACAACCTGCAGGCGTACCCTCGGCCCATGCGCGCACCCCGAGCCCCGCGAGCCCTGCGAATCCTGATTGTCGTCCTGGCACTCGCGGCCCCCCTGGTTCCGGCCTCGCCTGCGTCGTCCGCCGTGTCCCAGAATTGGTACAACTACCACGGCGACGCCCTGCACAGCGGCTACAGCGCGTCCACGCCGGCGCCCACCAACCCCAAGGTCGTCTGGCGGGCGAACCTGGACGGGGTCGTGCAGGCGAGCCCGCTCGTGGTCGACTCCTTTGTGTTCGCGGCGACCGAGCACAACACCGTGTACGGCCTGTCCCGTCGCACCGGGCAGGTCGTGTGGGCCAGGCACCTGGGCGCTCCCGTCCCGCGTTCAGCGCTTCCCTGCGGCAACATCGACCCGCTCGGCATCACCGGCACGCCGGTCTACGAACGCCTCGACAACCGGGTCTGGGTGGTCGCGACGACCATGGTCGGACGCACCCTGCGCCACACGCTGTACGGCATCCACGCCTCCGACGGGGCCGTCGTGACCCGCACCGTCGTCGACCCGCCGAACCAGGACCCCAACGTCCTGAACCAGCGGGGCGCGCTGAACTACGCGCAGGGGCGGATCGTCATCACCTACGGCGGTCACGCCGGTGACTGCGGCAACTACCACGGCTACCTGGTCTCGGTGCCGCTGAACGGAGTGGGCCCGCGCTACTACCGGACCGGGTCCCAGGGCGAGGCCGGCATGTGGCAGCCCGCGGGCGCGGCCATCGACAGTCGCGGCTACGCCTACGCGGTGACGGGCAACGGCCGGGCCACCAGCGGCAGCTGGGACGGCGGCAACAGCGTGCAGACCATCAACATCTTCAACACCACCCTGCACGACTATTTCGCCGAGTCGACCTGGGCGCAGGGCAACCGCGACGACACCGACCTCGGCAGCAGCGGTGCGCTGGTGTTCGGCGACCGGATCTGGATCCAGGGCAAGACCTCGACCGGCTACGTGCTCAACCGCTTCGCCCTCGGCCGCATCGGCCACCCCCTGCAGACCGTCCAGAACGCGTGCGCCCGGCAGTTCGGCGGGGGAGCCGTCATGGGCTCGGTGCTGATTTTGCCGTGCACCGACGGGATCCGGCAGCTGCTCGTCAACAGTGACCACACCGTGCGCCTGGGGTGGAAGGCCGCTTCCAACATCACCGGCAGCCCGGTCATCGGTGGTGGCTTCGCGTGGACGCTCGACACCTCGGCTGGCGTGCTCGACGGCCTCAACCTCAGGACCGGCGCCCTTCGCTTCAGCGTGAGCGTTGGCCCGGTCGTGCGTTTTGCCACCCCAGCGCTGTCGGCGTCGATGCTGTTCGTGTCGACCAAGACCGGCATCATCGCGGTGGGAGGCGTCTGAGTCGGCGGCTTTCGTGAGCTCGCTCAGCCGTTGAGGTTGCCCGACGTCCACTGGGCCCAGGTGTAGTTCCAGTCCGCCATCCCTTCGTCCCCCTTGTTGGCTGGAACGGCGGCGTGGATGACGTTGACGATGTCGCCGAGCTTGCTGTTGTCGTAGAACCACTTCGCGTCGACGATCGAGGTGTTGACGCACCCGTGGCTCACGTTGGCCACGCCCTGCACGCGGGTCGTGGCGGGGTTGGCGTGCACGAAGGCCCCACCGTTGGAGATCCGGACGCTCCAGGGGAGGTACTCGTAGTAACCGTCCGGGCTGGCTGTCGGGATGCCGACGGTTGCTGAGTCGTACAGGTGCTTCTGCTCGCGCACCAGCACGACGTGCACGCCGCCCTTCGTCGGATACTTGTCGCGACCGGTCGAGACCTTCACGGTCCGCACGAGGGACCCGCCGCGCCGTACGGTCATGATGTGGGCTGTCACGTCGACGGTGGCGACGAGCGCGTCACCGATGGAGTACTGGCTGCTGACGGCGTCGGTGGCGCCCCAGGTCTCGGTGCCTGGCAGGTGCACCCCTGCCAGGGCGGCGGTCACCTTGATCGTCGTACCCGGCGTCCAGTAGGCGGGGCCGCGGTAGTGCACCTCGAAGGAGTTGTACCAATGCCACGCGCCCCGGACCTGGGGCGTGCTCGTGACCTTGAGGTGGTCCAGAACGGCCTGTCGGGAGGTCCTGTCCCCGACACTGTGGTTGAACCGGACGATCACGGCCTGCCCGATGCCGAACGTCCCGCCGTCGGGGGAGACGGTGGCCTTCAAAAGGGACGTCGCGGCCGCGGCGGTGACCCGACGGTCGAGCGCGCTGGCCTTGCCGGCGGAGTTCCTGACGTTTGCGTGCAACGCGTAGGCGTGGCCGGGGATTAGCGTGCCGGTCGACGTCCAGGACGTCGGCGTGAGCGTCCCGGTCAGGGTCGTCCCGTCCGCGTCGGCAGCAAGCACGGAGGTGAGGGTCCCGTGGGTGACCGAGAACGTCAGGGGCCGTTGCCAGGGCACCGTGGAGCCGGTACTGCCCGCCACGACAGCCACCACCGGTGCCGGGGTCGGGGTGGGACCGTCCGCCCCGCCCGTGGCCACGGACTCACCCGAGCCACCCGAGGCGTTGAGCAGCACGGCGCCGGTGCCTCCGAGGAGCACGAGGCCGCTGACGCCGAGGACCACGGCGAGCTTGGCGAGTCCGGAGTCGGAACGCAGGGAGTGGGACACAGTCACCTCAGGAGGGTGGTACGACGGGCGATAGGCCCCATTCTGCCTTGTCCGTGCCGTTCCAGGTCAGCCGAGGGCGCGGCGATCCCGCAACTCGGGCTCACCGAGCCGGGCGACCCGTCCGTCCCGCTCACCGGCCTGCCAGGCCGAGCCGGAGACCTGACGGTCCCCACGGCCACCTCGCCAGGACCCGCGAGCCTGGGAGGCCCGGTCGTGGAACTCGCGCACGCGCTCCGCCTTCTCGCGCAGGACGAGGGCCCCTGAGGTCGCCAAAGGTCCCTCGTGCTCGGCGTGGGCCTGCAAGGCGCGGGCGCGGGCCTCGGTCAGCCGCCGCTGCACCGCGTGCATCCAGCCCTCGTAGAACGACAGCCGCCACGACACGGCCGCAACGCCGGTGTCCCGGTGCTCCCCGGCGCGCAGCCGGCGGGCAGCAGCCGATGCCATCTGCGTCGCCAACGAGGCCCAGAGCTGCTCCACGACGTCGAGGTCGGCCGGGTAGCCGAAGCCAAGGACGAAGGTCGAGTCGCCCGCGACATTGACGAGCACGTCGTTGGAGTGGGCCACCACGAGGTACAGGACCACCAGCTGCCGGTTGCCGCGCTTGGCGCGCTCGCCGATCAGCAGCCTGCGTTGCTCAAAGGCCTCCTCAGCGGCGCGCAGCCGCCGGTTGGCCTGTCGGGCGCGGGCCAGCTCGAGGTCGACGGCGTACGTCGTGGCGAGCTCCTGCGCGCGGGTCACGAAGGCGTCCGCCTCGTGCTCGTTGTCGGTGCCTTCGGCTTGCGCCAGCAGCTTGCCGATCTTGTCCAAGACGCGCTCGCTCATGACGGCACGCCGGCTTCGGCGTAGTCGACCCGCAGGGCCAGTGCGGCCTCGGGACCCAGGACGAAGGTGACCAGCTCCAGCATCCGGGTCCGGAAGCTGGGCCCGTGGTCCGCGGCACCATCGAGGTGGTGTCCCAGATGATGAGCCAGCTCGTGCAGCAGCACGCTCTCACGCAGCGCCCAGGGCGTCCCCCGCTCGGGCAGCGGGAGGGCAATCGTGCCGGGGGGCTCCCAATGCGCCTTGGTCAGCCCACGTCGTCGGCGCAGCAGCACGGGCGGCACGTCCCACGAGCAAAGATGGTGCGTGGCGTAAGCCTGCGCGGCGGCGAGGTCACCGAAGCGGATCTCGGCCGGGAGCACCACCGACGACCCGGCGACCTGGGCGAAGGCCGCCCCTTGCCGGGCCGCGTCGAGCCGCATCGCCCAGGCGTCCTCGGCGGCGTAGACCCGCGACCGCTGAACGTCGGGGGTGCGGGTCACGGTCATGCCGTCAGGTCTACCAGCCTCTGCACCGTGGCCGTCCAGGCAGCGCCAGGCACCTGTGGACGGTGCCGACGTGTGGACGGCCGAGCTCCGCGCAGGCTCGGCCGTCAGTGGGCGGCAGCGACCAGGGCCGTGATGTCCGCCGAGCCCAGCCCGGTGGTGAGGTCGAAGCCGGACGTCGTCGGGTAGATCCCGTTGCTGCCGAGGGTGATGTCGACGAAGCCGGCCCGCGAGCGGTAGAGCACGGGCGCCGCGAACCCGACCCGCGGGTGGCGTTGCAGGACGCGCGCCCAGATGCCGTTCCAGGCCGGCGCGGAGGCGCTCGTGCCTCCGATGACGGTGTCCTTGCCGGCGACGACGACGCGGTAGCCGCTGTTGGGGTCGGCGTCGAGGCTGACGTCAGGGACGCCCCGACCGACGGCCGCGACGAACGTCGCTTCGCTCTTCTGCCAGGCCGCCGCGTGCTCCAGCACGCTGTAGCCGCCGCCTCCGCCGATCCACGCGATCTCGCGCAGCGGCTGCGTGGCTTGCCCCGTGAGGGTGGTCCCACCGACGGCCACGACGTAGGGCGAGGAGGAGGGGTCCAGCAGGGCAGCGCCGGTGATCGCGGTGAAGGTGAGTCGTACACGCATGCGAGAGCTCCTCGGCATTGGGGTCTGGTGAGGTCAACGAACGAGGGAGCGCGAGGGTGCGGGGTGATCCGACTCACACGTGTGGGCTGGGAATCGCTCTCGGACACAGGTGTGTTGCACCCTGGAGGCAGGCAGCTGTGGGTTGCCCCGAGGTCGAGGAGTACGACGTGGTGGACGGACGACCGGCGCGCATCGCCGTCGTGGGCGCTGGGCCCGCCGGAATCTACGTCGCCGACGTGCTCATGAAGTCCGAGCTCGGGACCGCCGAGGGCGGCTCCGACGGTGTCTCCATCGACCTGTTCGAGCGGCAGCCGGCGCCCTTCGGGCTGATCCGTTACGGCGTCGCCCCGGACCATCCGCGGATCAAAGGCATCATCACCGCCCTGCACCAAGTCCTGGACAAGCCGCAGGTCCGACTGCTGGGCAATGTGGAGTACGGCGTGGACCTCAAGCTCGATGACCTCCAGCGCTTCTATGACGCGGTGGTGTTCACGACCGGTGCCGAGAAGGACCGCGACCTCGACATCTCCGGCATCGACCTGCCGGGGAGCTTCGGAGGTGCCGACTTCGTCTCGTGGTTCGACGGCCACCCCGAGGTGCCGCGCTCGTGGCCGTTGGAGGCGCGCAGCATTGCCGTCATCGGTGCCGGAAACGTCGGCCTGGACGTCTCACGCATGCTGTCCAAGACGGCCGACGAGCTGCTCGTCACCGAGATCCCCGCCAACGTCTACGACGGCCTCAAGGCCAGCCCGGTCGAGGAGGTGCACGTCTTTGCCCGTCGCGGCCCGGCCCAGGCGAAGTTCACGCCGCTGGAGCTGCGCGAGCTCGACCACAGCCCCAACGTCGAGGTCATCGTCGCCCCCGAGGACATCGAGTATGACGACGGCTCCATCGCCGCGATCAACTCCGACAACCAGACCAAGCTCGTGGTCCGCGAGATAGAGCGCTACGCGCTGCGCACCGCCGAGCACGGCCTCGGCCCACGTCCCCGCAAGTTGTTCCTGCATTTCTTCGAGAGCCCGGTCGAGGTCACCGGTGACGGGAAGGTCGAGGGTTTCCGGACCGAACGGACCGAGCTCACCGGTGACGGCAACGTCCGCGGTACCGGGGTTTTCCATGATTGGCCCGTCCAGGCCGTCTACCGGTGTGTCGGCTACCGATCTGCCGAGCTGCCCGGGCTGCCCTGGGACGCCCGCAACCA
Source organism: Frankiales bacterium (assembly GCA_025352005.1). Classification (GTDB taxonomy): domain Bacteria; phylum Actinomycetota; class Actinomycetes; order Mycobacteriales; family SCTD01; genus RYN-111. The sequence continues at coordinate 19,098 of JANXUE010000036.1, read as the reverse complement.
CGTCGTACCGCATGCGGCTGGTCGGGTCCTGGACATCGACGGCAACCACGTACCCGGGCTGTACGTCAACGGCTGGGTCAAGCGTGGTCCGGTCGGACTGATCGGCCACACCAAGGGTGACGCGATCGAGACGGTCCGCTCCGTGATGGAGGACCTCGACGGTGGGCCGGTTGCGGCCGAGCCGGACGAGGCGGCCGTGACCGACTTCCTGGAATCGCGCGGGGTCGCCTTTACGACCTGGGACGGGTGGTACCGGCTCGATGCCCACGAGCGTTCCCTGGGCGAGGCCTACGGTGAGGTTGCCGGCAAGGACGGGACCCTCGCACCGCGAGCCCGCGTAAAGGTCGTCGAGAAGGCCGTCATGACGGCGGTTTCGCGCGCCACCTGAAGCTCTATCAGGAAGGCGTCAGGCGTACTGCGGCATAGTGGAGCAGGTGCTTGACCACGTCGTCTTTGCCTTCGCCCGGCTTGTCGGGAGTGCGTCCCGGCTGGCCCGGCGCGGTGCCGGGCTGACCTTGCCGGGACGGATCGCCCTGCTCCTGAGCCCGTCGGCGCTCCGACGGCTGTCGCGCAGCCGCCGGGTGATCCTGGTGTCCGGCACGAACGGCAAGACGACGACAACCCGGTTGCTCACAGCCGCCCTCGGATTTCTCGGGCCGGTCGTCAGCAATGGCAGCGGCTCCAACCTGGAGGCTGGCCTCGTGAGCGCCCTGCTCGGTACACCCGCGAGCCGCGCCGCGGTGTTGGAGGTCGACGAGGTGGTGCTCCCCCGCGCCCTGGCCTCCTGCCGACCGGTGGCCGTGGTCCTGCTCAACCTCAGCCGTGACCAGCTCGACCGGACCAGCGAGGTCTCCTTCCACGTAGCGCGCTGGCAGGCAGCTCTGGGGATCTACGACGGGTCGGTGGTGGCCAACGCCGATGATCCGCTCGTCGTCGCGGCCGTGCGCGGTGGCCGTCCCACCGAGCGTGACGTTGTCTGGGTCGCCGCCGGCCAGACCTGGTGGGGCGACGTCCCGCTGTGCCCAGCGTGCGGCGCGTCCTGGTCGGTGCCCGACGGCCCCTGGTCCTGCACCGGATGCGGCTCCCAGCGACCCGAGCCGGCCTGGTCGCTGGTGGGCGACACCCTGCTGTCCCGGTCGGGTGAGAGCGCGAAGCTGGCCCTGGCGCTCCCCGGCCGCGCGAGTGCCGCGAACGCGGCGATGGCTGCTGCCGCGGCCCACCTGCAGGGCGTCCCGGTGGAGGCGGCGCTGGAGCGGATGCGGTCCGTGACCGACGTCGAAGGCCGTTACCTGAGCTCACGGCAGGGGGAGCACGACCTGAGGCTGGTGTTGGCCAAGAACCCGGCCGGCTGGCTGGAGGCCCTCACAGAGCTGGTCCGCGGCGAGGACCCTGTGGTGATCGCGCTGAACGCCCGCTCCGCGGACGGCATCGACCCGTCCTGGCTGTGGGACGTCCCGTTCGAGCGACTGCGGGGACGTCCTGTCGTCGTCACCGGCGAGCGGGCGGTCGACCTCTCGGTACGGTTGTTCTACGCAGAGGTCCCCCACACCGTTCACCCTGACCTCGCGACGTGCGTCGCGGCGCTTCCCCCGGGAGCCTGCTCGGTGGTGGCCAACTACACGGCGTTCGTACAGGCCCGCGAGAGCCTGGCCAGGGGGATCGCGTGAGCACGGGTCTGTGGCTGCTGCTGGGTCTGGGTTGGACGGCGTTCGCGGTGGTCCTCACCGTGCGGCTGCTCTGGCCCGTCGGGGGCCGTCGCAGTTCTCGGCACGCACGCGACGCCCAGCGCGTGATGGCGCACTGGCAACCACCGTCCGACGGGACGCGATGACGGCCTCCCGGATCCGCATCGTGTCGGTGCTCCCTGGACTGCTCGGCACCTACGGCGACGGTGGCAACGTCCTCGTCCTGGAGCGTCGCCTGGCGTGGCGAGGTGTCGACGTCGAGGTCGTGACGACGACCGTCGACGACCCGCTGCCGGTCGGGGGCGACCTCTACGTCCTCGGGGGAGGGGAGGACGAGGCGCAGGTCCTCGCCCTCAAGCTGCTTCGCGGGGCCGGCCTCGCCACCGTCCTGGAACGCGGTACGCCGGTGCTCGCCGTCTGCGCCGGCCTGCAGCTGCTCGGCTCGACCCTGGTGGTCGGCGACGGGACCGTCGTACCGGGGCTGGATGTGCTCGACCTGAGCACCGGGCGGTTGGAGCGGCGCGCTGTCGGCGAGGTCATCGCCCGGCCGGGCCTGGGGCTGCCCCAGCTGACCGGGTTCGCCAACCACGGGGGCGCCACCGTCCTTGGCCCCGCCGCCCAGCCCTTCGCGCGCGTGCTCTCCGGGCCGGGCAATGCCGGCCACGCCGACCCCGACGAGGGCGTGCTGCAGGGATCGGTCGTCGGCACCTACCTGCACGGCCCGGTTCTGGCCCGCAACCCCGCGCTGGCCGACCTGCTGCTCACCCGGGCTCATGGCGGGCCGCTGCCCGACCTGCCCGTGGGGCCGCCCGAGGCTCTGCACGCCGCACGGCTCGCCGACCGCTAGCCGTGCGGGAGGGTGACGACGAAGTGGCCGCCTGCTCCCGTGGCCCTGCACTGCACCTCGCCACCTGCGGCTCGCGCGAGCCGGCGAGCCAGCGGCAGCCCGAGGCCGGCCCCGTGGTGACCGTCGTCGACCGCGTCGCGGTAGCCCGGCTCGAAGACCCGCCCCGGCTCGCTGACGCCCCTGCCGTCGTCGACGACGGCGACGTGCACAGCCTGCGGCGTCTGCGACACCTGCACCTGTACCTGGGCGTGGGCGTAGCGCATCGCGTTGTCCAGCAGGGGGCCGAGGACGCGTTCCAGGACTGCCGCCTCGACACCGGCCACGATGCCGGTGCCCTCGACCGACAACGGGACGCGCGTCGTGCCCAGGCTGTCCACGACCTCATCGACGACGCTCCGCACGTCGGCGCTGCCCCGGTGGGGGGAGCTCTCCGCTCGCGCCGCCGTCAGGAGCGTCTCGAGGATCCGCTCCATCCGGCGCGCGCTGGTCGCGACCGACCCCATCGCGCGTACGGCGTCCTCGGGGCTGCGTTCACGGGTCACGAACAGCTCGGTCTCCGCGACGATGCCGGCCAACGGGGTGCGCAGCTCGTGGGAGATCTCGGCGGACAGGTCCTGCTCCCTGCGCAGCACTGCCGACAGCCGGTCGAGCAGATCGTCGAGGGTCTCGGCCAGCGCGGAGAGCTCGCCGGGCCGGTCATCCTCGCTGAAGCGGTGCGCGGCCCCCCCGTTGGACCAGGCCCCGGCCTGCCGGGTCATCTCGGCGACCGGCTCCAGGGCCCGCTGGATGACCCTGCGCGTGAGGACGTAGACGAAGCCCAGCAGCAGCAGGCCGAGCAGGACGGAGGCCACCAGGGTGTTGCGGGTGCTGCGCTGGTAGGCCTCGAGCGAGATCACGGCCACCACCGTGGCGACCTGCCGGTTGCCGTACCGGACGCCCAGGGAGTAGAGCTCCACCGCTTGCGGCTCGTCCCGTCGGAGGACCTGGTCATGGGTGCCGGCGAGGCGCTGCGCGAGCTGCTGCAGGGACGCCGACCCAGGGGCCCGCTCGATGGCGGTGCCACCGGCGAAGATCCAGATGCCGCTGTCGACGGCTCCGTCGCCACCAGCGTCCACCAGCACCACGGTCCCGTCGGAGCGGGCGCTCACGGTCGATGCCGCTGCGGCGGCCCGGGAACGCAGCACCTCCTCGGCCTGGGCGTTCAGCCGACGTACCAGCAGGAGGTTGAAGGCGCCGGTGAGCAGGACCACCCATGCAGTGGCGACGACGAGAGCGGACAGGGCCAGGCGTCCGCGCAGGGTGGTCGGACCCCTCACGGGCCGGTCACGGGCTGGTCACGGGCTGACGGCGCGGTAGCCCACCCCGCGGACCGTCTCGATCCGGTCGGTCGCGCCGATCTGCAGCAGCTTGCGCCGGACCCTCGCGATGTACTGGTCGAGGGTGTTCTCGTGCACGATGGCTCCGTCGGGCCAGCCGGCGCGCAGCAGCTCTCGGCGGCGCACGACCTCGCCGGGACGGCCGAGCAGCGCCGCGAGCAGACGGAACTCTGTCGGTGACAGCGGCGCGGTCTTTTCACCGAGGGACAGCGCGTGTCGGGCCGGGTCGAGCGCCAAACCGCTCAGGGTGGACGTGCTGGTCGTCTCACTGCGCCGCAGAAGCACCCGAAGGCGGGCCATCAGCTCCGCGAGGTGGAAGGGCTTGGTGAGGTAGTCATCCCCACCCGCCGCGAAGCCGGCCAGGCGTTCGTGCACCGCGTCCTTGGCGGTCAGGAACAGCACCGGCGCCATCACCCCACGGGCCCGCAGGGCCAGACACACGTCGCGGCCGTCGGCATCGGGCAGGCCGATGTCGAGAACGACCACAGAGGTCTGCTCGGTGGCGCTGGCGAGCGCGGTGTGGCCGTCCCCCGCGGTGATGACGTCCAGGCCCTCTTCGCGCAGGGCCCTGGCCACGACATCGCGTAAGGCGTGGTCGTCCTCGACGAGCAGCACAGTGGACATGCCTCACAGCATCGCAGGCCTCCGGAGCTGGCTACGAGGCCTGGCCAGGCGCTGTCAGGTTCGGGTCAGCGAACCTGGGGCGCCGACCCTGTTTGGAGGTTTCCTACAACGTCTGCGCTGGCATCCGGTGAGGGCCGGAAAGGACAGCCTGGCCGTCCAACCGGCAGGCTTATCTCGTGACCTCCATGATCTCGCGGCCCGCCGCGGCAGCGACCCTTGCCGAGCACCTGACCGCCCGCCTGGAGACAGCACTGGAGGCGCACCTCGAGCGCGCCCAGATGTGGTATCCCCACGAGTACGTGCCGTGGGGCCGGGCGCAGGACTTCGCGGAGCTGCCCTTCGAGCAGAGCCAGAGCCTGCTGCCGCCCGCCGTCCGCGCCTCGGTGCAGCTCAACCTGCTGACCGAAGACAACCTGCCCGGCTACCACGGCGAGATCTCGCGTGTGCTCGGCAACACCGACGTGTGGAAGACCTGGCTGGACCGCTGGACCGCCGAGGAGGGCCGGCACGCGATCGCGCTGCGCGACTATCTCACGGTGACCCGCTCGGTGGACCCGGTGGTGCTCGAGCAGGAACGGATGGCGACCGTCTGCGGCGGCTTCTCGGCCGGCGACAAGGACGGTCTGCACGTGATCGCCTACGTGTCGATGCAGGAGCTCGCGACGCGGGTCGCGCACCGGGGCACCGGGAAGCTGTCGGGCGACCCGGGGCTCGACCGGCTGCTGGCCCGGATCAGCACCGACGAGAACCTCCACATGGTGCTCTATCGCGACCTGTTTGCCGCGGCCCTCGAGGTCGACCCGGCGGCGGCAATGGCCGCCCTTACCGATGAGGTCGTCGGCTTCCAGATGCCAGGTACGGGGATCCCCGGCTTCCTGCGCCGCGCTGCGGTCGTGGCACGCGCCGGGATCTACGACCTGACCATCCACCGCGACCAGGTCGTCGCCCCGCTGCTGCGTTTCTGGGAGGTCTTCGAGCGGGACCTGCCACCTGCGGCTGAGGTCGAGCGGGACCGGCTCGCCGCTGTCATGGCTGAGATCGACGTGCGGGTCGCCCGCCAGCAGTCACGCCGGCCGGCCTGACGCTCCGCGGCCACAACACCGCACCGCCACACTGCTGCCATGACTGACGACGACGGCCTGCTGCGGGCTGACATCCGCCGCCTGACCACGATGCTCGGCGAGACCCTGGTCCGCAACGAGGGCCAGGACCTGCTCGACCTTGTCGAGCTCGTCCGCGGGCAAGCCAAAAAGGCCGGCCTCGCCGACCTGCCGCCCGAGGTCGACGCCCGGCTGCGTGCCATGGACCTGGCCACCACGATCCGCCTGGTGCGCGCCTTCACGTCCTACTTCCACCTGGCCAACGTCACCGAGCAGGTGCATCGCGGCCGGGCGGCGCTGGCGTCCCGGGCCGAGCGCGGCGGCTGGATCGAGCGGGCCGTCGACCGCATCGAACAGGCCGGGTTGCCTCAGCAGGTCGTCGCCGACGACGTCGCGCGGCTCGCCGTCCGGCCGGTCCTGACGGCCCACCCGACGCAGGCCGCCCGCCGTTCGATCCTGGACAAGCTGCGCCGGATCGCGACCCTGCTCGACGAGGCCGAGACGCCCGGCCGTGAGCGTCGCCTCGCCGAGGCGGTCGACCTCGTCTGGCAGACCGACGAGCTCCGCCTCGGTCGCCCCGATCCCCTTGACGAGGCCCGCAACGGCGTCTACTACCTCGAGGGCCTCGGTGGTACGGCGATAGCGGACGTCCTCGAGGAGCTGCGCGACCAGGTGGCCCGCCTGGGCGTCACCCTCGACCCCCAGGCCCGGCCTCTGACGTTCGGCACGTGGATCGGTGGTGACCGCGACGGCAACCCGCTGGTCACGCCCGCGATCACCTGGGACGTCCTCGCACTGCAGGCCGCGCACGGGATCGGACTGCTGCAGCGGCTGGTCGACGACCTGCGTCGTGACCTGTCGATCTCCTCGCGCGTCTCGCAGGCCTCGGAGCCGCTGCTGGCCCGGCTGGCGCAGTCGCTGGCGGACCTGCCGGAGGTCGACCCGCGCTACCGACGGCTCAACGCAGAGGAGCCTTACCGGCTCTACCTGACCTGCGTGCACCGCCGGCTCGCGCTGACGCGCGAACGGCTCGCGGGCTCTGCTGCTCACCACCCGGGCCGCGACTACCTCGGGACCGAACAGCTGCAGGCTGACTTGCACCTGCTGCACACGTCGGTCCGTGACCATCAGGGACCGCTCGTCGCAGGTGGGGCCCTCGACCGGCTGGTGCGCACCGTTGCGGGGATGGGTCTGCTGCTCGCGACGATGGACGTTCGCGAGCACGCCGACAAGCACCACCACGCCGTCGGGCAGCTACTCGACCGGACCTGGGAGCTGTCGTTCCCCTACGCCGAACTCAGCCGCCACCACCGCTTCGCCGCGCTGGCGAAGGAGTTGCGCAGCCGCCGTCCGCTGGCCTCCCGTCCGCTGCCACTGGACGAGGACGCCACCAAGACGGCAGCTGTCTTCGACTCCATCGCCCGGGCCCTTGACAACCTCGGACCGCAGGCCGTCGAGAGCTACGTCATCTCCATGACCCAGGGCGCTGACGATGTCCTCGCCGCCGTGGTGCTGGCCCGTGAGGCGGGCCTGGTCGACCTCACCGAGGGCGTTGCCCGGATCGGCTTCGTCCCGCTGCTGGAGACGGTCGAAGAGCTCGAGCAGGCGGACGCGGTCCTGGACGCGCTGCTGGGCGACCCGTCGTACCGGGTGCTGGTGTCGCTGCGGGGGGACGTGCAGGAGGTCATGCTCGGTTACTCCGACAGCAACAAGGCCGGCGGCATCGCCACCTCCCAGTGGCAGATCCACCGGGCCCAGCGGCGGGCCAGGGACGTCGCCGTGCGCCACGGTGTCCGGCTGCGCTTCTTCCACGGCCGAGGTGGCTCCGTCGGGCGCGGTGGCGGTCCGACCTACGACGCGGTGATGGCGCTGCCAAACGGTGCTGTCGACGGCGAGATCAAGCTCACCGAGCAGGGCGAGGTGATCAGCGACAAGTACGCCCTGCCCGTGCTCGCCCGCGAGAACCTCGAGCTGCTGCTCGCTGCCTCCCTGGAAGCCACCGTGCTGCACAAGAAGGCCCGCCGCAGCGACGCCCAGGGAGCGCGCTGGGACGCGGTGATGGACCGCCTGTCCGAGGTTGCCCATGACCGCTACCGCGGGCTGGTCGAGCACCCGGACCTGCCGGCGTACTTCCTCGCCTCGACGCCGGTGGACCTGCTTGCCGACCTGCATATCGGCTCGCGGCCCTCGCGTCGCCCGGACGGTGGGGCAGGCATCGAGGGGTTGCGCGCGATCCCGTGGGTCTTCGGCTGGACCCAGTCCCGGCAGATCGTGCCCGGCTGGTTCGGCGTCGGTTCCGGGCTCGCCGCGGTCGAGGGCGAGCTGCCCGAGCTGCAGGAGATGCACGCCCACTGGCCGTTCTTCGCCGCCTTCCTCGGCAACGTCTCGATGACGCTGGTCAAGGCCGACCTGTCGCTGTCAGCCCGGTACATCGAGCGGCTGGTCGACCCGTCCCTGCACCACCTGTTCGATGTCATCCGCGCCGAGCACGACCTGACAGTGGCCCAGGTCCTCAAGGTCACCGGTGAGGACGAGCTGCTCGGCAGCGATCCCGTGCTGCGCCAGACGCTGCGTACCCGGGAGACCTACCTCGAGCCGCTGCACCACCTGCAGGTGGAGCTGCTGGCCCGCCAGCGCGGCGGCGAGCAGGATCCGCTGCTGGCGCGCGCCCTGCTGCTGACCGTCAACGGTGTCGCGGCGGGCATGCGCAACACCGGCTGAGCCCGGCCGTCACCCAAAGTCGCCGGCCGACCTCCTCAAGTCCTCGAGCACGTTCACCAGCGTGGACACCCGGCGGCCGCTGAGCCCAGGTTGGGAGAAGACGTCGCGGTTGACGGCCTCGGTTGCCTTCAGGGCTGTCTCCCGGCCCAGGTCGGTGATCTCAATGAGGGTCGCCCGGCCGTCGGTGGGGTGGGGGACACGGCGTACCAGGCCCGCGGTCTCGAGCCGGTCCACACTGTTCGTGATCGACGTGGGGTGCACCTGCAGGCGCTGGGCCGCCTTCTTCACCGGCATCGAGCCGCGGCTGCTGAAGTGCAGCAGCATCAGCACCTCATAGCGCGCGAAGCTCAGGTCAAAGGGCCGCATGACCTCTTCGACGCGGGCCTGCAGGATCTGCTGCGCCCGCATCACCGAGGTGACCGCGGCCATCCCCTCAGCCGCGCCCCCCCAGCCGTGCTGCTCCCACTTGGCGCGGGCCAGCCCAATCGTGTCCATCGTCAGACGTTGCGGCGGTACTGGCCGCCGACCTCGAAGAAGGCGTCGCTGATCTGTCCCAGCGAGCACGAGCGGACGGCGTCCATCAGGGCCGCGAACACGTTGTCCCCGGTGGTAGCCGCTGCCTGCAGTCGTGCCAGGGCGGCGGGTGCGTCTGCCTGGTGCGTGGCCTGGAAGGCGTGCAGCCGGTCGAGCTGGGAGCTCTTCTCGTCCTCGGTCGCGCGGGCCAGCTCGATGGTCTGCGGCTCGGCGTCGGTGTGCGGCGCGAGGAAGGTGTTGACGCCGATGATCGGCAGCGTCCCATCGTGCTTACGGTGCTCGTACAGCATCGACTCGTCCTGGATTCGGCCCCGCTGGTAGCCGGTCTCCATGGCGCCGAGGACCCCGCCACGCTCGGCGATCCGGTCGAACTCGGCGAGGACGGCGGCCTCGACGAGCTCGGTCAGCTCGTCGACGACGTAGGAGCCCTGCAGCGGGTTCTCGTTCATCGACAGACCCCACTCCTTGTCGATGATCATCTGGATCGCCAGCGCCCGGCGCACGGACTCCTCACTGGGGGTGGTGACGGCCTCGTCGTAGGCGTTGGTGTGCAGGCTGTTGGCGTTGTCGTACAGCGCGCACAAGGCCTGCAGCGTGGTCCGGATGTCGTTGAAGTTCATCTCCTGCGCGTGCAGGGAGCGGCCACTGGTCTGCACGTGGTACTTCAGCTTCTGGGAGCGCTCGGCCGCGCCGTACTTCTGCTTCATCGCGATCGCCCAGATCCGGCGGGCCACCCGACCGAGGACGGTGTACTCCGCGTCCATGCCGTTGCTGAAGAAGAAGCTGAGGTTGGGCGCGAAGTCGTCGATCTTCATGCCGCGGGCGAGGTAGGCCTCGACGTAGGTGAAGCCGTTGGCCAGGGTGAACGCGAGCTGGCTGATCGGGTTCGCCCCGGCCTCGGCGATGTGGTAGCCGGAGATGCTCACGGAGTAGAAGTTCTGAACCCGGTGGTCGACGAAGTACTGCTGGATATCGGCCATCGCCCGCAGCGCGAACTCGGTGCTGAAGATGCAGGTGTTCTGACCCTGATCCTCCTTCAAGATGTCGGCCTGCACGGTGCCGCGGACGTTGCGCAGCACCCACTCGCGCAGCTCCTCGAGCTCAGCGGCGTCGGGCTCGCGGCCCTTTTCCTCGCGGAACCGGTCGAGCTGCTGGTCGATGGCGGTGTTGAGGAACATCGCGAGGATCGTCGGTGCCGGGCCGTTGATGGTCATGCTGACGGAGGTGGTCGGAGAGCAGAGGTCGAAGCCGCCGTACAGCACCTTCATGTCGTCCAAGGTCGCGATGCTGACGCCACTGGTGCCGACCTTGCCGTAGATGTCGGGGCGCAGGTCGGGGTCGCGCCCGTAGAGCGTGACGCTGTCGAAGGCGGTGCTCAGCCTGGTGGCCGGCTGTCCCTCGGACAGGACCTTGAAGCGCTTGTTGGTGCGGAAGGCGTCACCCTCTCCGGCGAACATCCGGGCCGGGGCCTCGCCGGCCCGCTTGAAGGGGAAAACGCCTGCGGTGTAGGGGAAGTAGCCCGGGAGGTTCTCGCTCCGCAGGAACCCGACCAGCTCCGCGGCATCGGTCGTGCGGGGTACGGCGACCCGGCGCACCTTGTTGCCGGACAGCGTCTCGCGGGTGAGCGGGGTGTGGATCTGTTTGCCGCGCACCGAGTAGACGAGCTCGTCACCGGCGTACTCTTCGAGCCGAGCCGGCCAAGCCTCGAGCAGCTGCGCGACGTCGTCGGACACGGTTGTCCCGGCGAGCAGCGCGTCGAGCTCCGCGGTCTGCTTGACGAGGGCGCGGGCGGTCGTGAGGTGCTGCCAGAGCCGGGCCTGCTCGGCCTGCTGGGCGGTTTCGTCGTGGTAGCCGCGGACCGCCGCACTGATCTCGGAGAGGTAGCGCTCGCGGGCCGCGGGCAGCACCGAGGTGAGGCCTGTGGAGGTCGTGGTCGTGACGTGCGGCAGGACGCCCTCGCCGGCGTTGAGCCCCTTCGCGACGAGCAGCGCCTTGAGCTCCTGGTAGAGCGCCGTGACGCCGTCGTCGTGGAACCGGGCGGCACTGGTGCCGAAGACCGGCATGGTGTCGGCGTTGGCGCTGGAGCCCGACCGGTTGCGGGCCAGCTGGCGCTGGACGTCGCGGCGGGCGTCCTCGGCCCCCCGGCGCTCGAATTTGTTGATCGCGACGACGTCGGCGTGGTCGAGCATGTCGATCTTCTCGAGCTGGGAGGAGGCGCCGTACTCGGGGGTCATGACGTAGAGGGAGACGTCGCTGTAGTCGGTGATGGTCGCGTCGCCCTGCCCGATGCCCGGCGTCTCGAGGATGACCAGGTCGTAGCCGGCGGCCTTGCACGCGGTGATGACGTCGGTGAGGTGCTCGGGGACGGCGTGGTTGCCGCGGGTGGCGAGGGAGCGGAAGTAGATCTCGCTGCCGGCAAGGGCGTTCATGCGGATCCGGTCGCCGAGCAGGGCGCCGCCGCCCTTGCGGCGGGTCGGGTCGATCGCGATGACGGCGACGCGCAGCTTGTCCTCGAGGTCCAGGCGGAAGCGGCGGATCAGCTCGTCGGTCAGCGAGCTCTTGCCCGAGCCGCCGGTGCCCGTGATGCCCAGGACCGGGACCGGCCGGGCTGCCTCCGAAAGCGAGGCAGCCAGCTCGGTGTCACCGGCCTCGAGGACCGTGATCGCCCGGGCGAGGGCGGCGGGGTCGCCTGCGGCGACGTCCTCGACGCGAGGCGGCTCGGCCGCCAGGTTGATGTCGCAGGCCTGGACGAGGGTGTTGATCATGCCGGCCAGGCCGAGGCGCTGGCCCTCCTCCGGTGCGAAGATCGTGACGCCACGGGACTTCAGCAGCGCGATCTCCTCGCGCACGATCACCCCACCGCCGCCACCGAAGACCTGGACGTGACCGGCGCCGACCTCGCGGAGCCGCTCCGTCAGGTAGGTGAAGTACTCGACGTGGCCGCCCTGGTAGGAGCTCACGGCCACACCCTGCACGTCCTCCTGCAGGGCCGCCTGCACGACGTCCTCGACGCTGCGGTCGTGGCCGAGGTGGATGACCTCGACGCCCTGGGCCTGGAGCACCCTGCGCATGATGTTGATGGCGGCGTCGTGGCCGTCGAACAGGCTCGCGGACGTCACGAAGCGCACCGGGTTGACGGGTACGTGCAGAGTCACGAGCTCTCCTGGTACGTCGAGGGGTGGCCCCAAAGATAGCTGGACGTCCTCGCACTTGGCTAGTGACAGATACCTGGACGTCCACGTAGTGTGGAGTCACTGGACCAAGGAGGCCCCCCATGTTCGATGCCTACTCGCTGTCCGAGGAGCACCTGGCCCTGCGCGACGCTGCCCGTCAGCTCGTCGCGGACAAGGTCACCCCCTACGCCGCGGAGGTGGACGAGTCCGCGACCTTCCCGCAGGCGGCCTACGACGCGTTGCGCGGCGCGGACCTGCACGCCGTCCACGTCCCCGAGGCGTACGGCGGCAACGGCGCCGACGCCCTTGCCGCCTGCCTGGTGATCGAGGAGGTTGCCCGCGGGTGTGCCTCCTCGTCTCTGATCCCGGCCGTCAACAAGCTCGGCTCGCTCCCGGTGATGCTGGCCGGCACCGAGGAGCAGAAGCAGCAGTGGCTGCGGCCGCTGGCCGCTGGCGACGCCCTGTTCTGCTACGCGCTGTCCGAGCGCGAGGCCGGGTCCGACGTCGCCGCGATGCGGACCCGCGCCGTGCGCGACGGGGACGGCTGGGTCCTCAGCGGGACCAAGTGCTGGATCACCAACGCTGGCGAGGGCGACTCCTACATCGTGTTCGCCGTCACCGACCCGGAGGGCCGCCGGGGGCAGAACATCAGCGCCTTCCTGGTCTCCAAGACCGACCCCGGAGTGTCCTTCGGGCCAAGCGAGAACAAGCTCGGTATCAAGGGCTCGCCGACCCGTGAGGTCTACCTGGAGAACGTCCGCCTGCCCGCCGACCGCCTGCTCGGCACCCCGGGGGAGGGCATGTCGCTCGCGATGCGGACCTTGGACCACACCCGCGTCACGATCGCCGCGCAGGCCGTCGGGATCGCGCAGGGCGCGCTCGACCTCTCGGCGTCCTATGTCAAGGAGCGCCAGCAGTTCGGCAAGAAGATCGCCGACTTCCAGGGCATCCAGTTTATGCTCGCCGACATGGCGATGAAGCTCGAGGCAGCCCGACAGCTGACCTACGCCGCCGCGGCCCGCTCGGAGCGCGGGGACAAGGACCTCAGGTACTTCTCCTCGGCCGCGAAGGCCTTCGCGAGCGACACCGCCATGGCGGTCACCGTCGACGCCGTACAGCTGCTGGGGGGTTACGGCTACACCCGTGACTTCCCGGCAGAGCGGATGATGCGCGACGCGAAGATCACCCAGATCTACGAGGGCACCAACCAGGTCCAGCGGGTCGTGCTGGCCCGTGAGCTGCTGAAGTCGACCCGATGAGCTTCGACCTGGTCGGCGTCGTCGGCGGTGGCACGATGGGCGCGGGCATCGCCGAGGTGTGCGCCCGGGCCGGCTGCTCGGTGACCGTGCTCGAGGTCTCCGAGCAGGCCGTCGACGCCGGTCGTGAGCGCGTCCTTACCTCTCTCGCTCGGGCCCTGCGCTCCGGGCGCATGGAAGAGGCCGAGCACGACGCCGTCGTTGCGCGGCTGACCTTCGTCACCGATGTTGCGGAGCTGCAGGCCAGTGACCTCGTCATCGAGGCGGCCCCGGAGAACGAGTCGCTGAAGTTCGACATCTTCCGCACCCTCGACCAAGCCGTGCAGCCCGACGCGATCCTGGCGTCGAACACCTCCTCCATCCCGCTGGTGAAGATGGCCGCGGTCACCAAGCGGCCCAAGCAGGTCGTCGGGCTGCACTTTTTCAACCCGGTTCCGGTGCTGCCGCTGGTCGAGGTGGTCGAGTCGTTGCTCACCGGCCCCGACACCCTGCTGGCCGTGACGGACTTCGCCGAGAAGCGCCTGGGCAAGCAGACGATCCGCTCCAAGGACCGCGCCGGCTTCGTCGTCAACGCCCTGCTCATCCCCTACCTGCTGTCGGCTATCCGGATGCTCGAGTCCGGCTTTGCGTCCGCCGCCGACATCGACCAGGGCATGGTCAAAGGATGCGCCCACCCGATGGGACCGCTCGCGCTCACCGACCTCATCGGTCTCGACACGACCGCCGCCGTTGCCGAGTCGATGTATGCCGAGTTCAAGGAGCAGCTGTTCGCCCCGCCGCCGCTCCTGCTGCGGATGTGCGAGGCCGGACTGCTCGGCCGCAAGGTCGGCCAGGGCTTCTTCAGCTACCCCTGACGACCGCTACAGGTCGAGAATCCCCGCTTGTGTGAGCAGGAGCAGAACCTGGGCGGCAGCTTGCTCGGCGGAGATCTCGGCGGTCGGCAGGCGCAGCTCGGGCGTCAGGGGCGCCTCATACGGCGCGTCGACGCCGGTCACGCCGGTCACCTCTCCGGCCGCAGCCTTGCGGTACAGCCCCTTCGGGTCGCGCTCCTGCACGACCGCCAGGGGCGCGTCGACGAAGACCTCGAACATCTCACCCGGCTCGAGCCGGGCCCGCACCGCATCGCGCTCCGCCCGGTACGGCGAGACCAGGGTGACGAGCACGATCAGGCCGGCATCGACCATCAGCCGGGCCACCTCACCGACCCGCCGGATGTTCTCGACGCGCTCAGGTGCACTGAATCCCAGGTCACGGTTGAGGCCGTGCCGCACGTTGTCGCCGTCGAGCAGGTAGGTGTGCCGCCCCTGGGCGAACAGCTGCTGCTCGACCAGGTTGGCGATCGTGGACTTGCCCGAGCTCGGGACACCGGTGAACCACACCACGCACGGGTGCTGCCCCTTCAGGGCCCGGTGAGCGGACTTCCCGACGTCCGTCGCCTGCCAGTGCACGTTGTCCGACCCGCGGACGGCCTTGCGCAGCATCCCCGCACCGACCGTGTTGTTGCTGAGCCGGTCGATGAGGATGAACCCGCCGAGGTCGCGGTTGGCGGTGTAAGGGTCGAAGGGAACTGCCCGGTCGAGCTTGACCGTGCACACACCGATCTCGTTGAGCGCCAGCGTCGGTGCGGGCAGCCACTCCATCGTGTTCACGTCAACCTTGTGGTCGGGCGTGCTCAGGGTGGCTGTCACGGTCCGCGCACCGGTCTTGAGCAGATAGCGGCGACCGGGCTGTAGCTCGGCTTCGCCCATCCAGACCACGGTGGCCTCGAACTCATCCGCGACCTCGGGGGAGTCGCCGGCCGCGGCGAGCACGTCACCCCGGCTGACGTCCACCTCGTCGGTGAGGGTGAGGGTCACTGACTGAGGGGCCTGGGCCTGCTCGAGGTCGCCGTCCATGGTGACGATCCGCGCGACCGTGGACACCCGGCCGCCCGGGAGGACGCGGACCTCGTCGCCGGGCCGGACCTGGCCGCCGGCGATCTGACCGGCGAACCCGCGGAAGTCGAGGTCGGGCCGGCTGACCCACTGCACCGGCATCCGGAACGGGCCGTGCTGGGTCTGCTCCGTGCTGGGCACCACCTCGAGGTGGCCGAGCAGCGTGGGGCCGTCGTACCAGGGGGTGTTGGCGCTGCGGGTGAGGACGTTGTCGCCCTTGAGGGCGCTCGTGGGGATCGTGACGATGTCGGTCAGGCCGATGCCCGCGGCGAACGCGCGGTAGTCGGCGTCGATCTGTTCGACGACGGCCTGGGAGTAGTCGACGGCGTCGATCTTGTTGATGGCGAGCACGACCTTGGTAATGCCCAGCAGGGACACCAGGAAGCTGTGCCGGCGGGTCTGCGTGAGCACGCCGCGGCGGGCGTCGACCAGGATGATGGCCAGGTCGGCGGTGGACGCGCCGGTGACCATGTTGCGGGTGTACTGCTCGTGTCCGGGGGTGTCGGCGACGATGAACTTGCGCTTCTGTGTCGAGAAGAACCGGTAGGCCACGTCGATCGTGATGCCCTGCTCCCGCTCGGCGGCGAGGCCGTCGACGAGCAGCGCCAGGTCCAGCTCGCCGCCCTGCGTGCCGCTGGTCTTCGAGTCGTGGTGCAGGGCCGCGAGCTGGTCCTCGAAGACCATCTGCGACTCGTACAACAGTCGGCCGATCAGCGTGCTCTTGCCGTCGTCGACCGAGCCGCAGGTGATGAACCTCAGCAGGCTCTTGTGCTCGTGCTCATGGAGGTAGGCGTCGATGTCCGACGCGATCAGCTCGCTGGAGGCGTCCTTGTAGGCCGGCACTAGAAGTAGCCCTCCTGCTTCTTTTTCTCCATGGAGGCCTTGGAGTCGTGGTCGATCAGACGTCCCTGACGTTCGGAGGTGGTGGCCAGGAGCATCTCCTGGATGACCCCGGACAGTGTGTCGGCTTCGGACTCGATGGCGCCGCTCAGCGGGTAGCAGCCCAAGGTGCGAAAGCGCACCTTCTTGGTCATTGGCTGCTCTCCCGGCAAGAACCGGAAGCGGTCGTCGTCCACCATGATCAGGGTGCCGTCGCGGTCGACGACGGGCCGCTCTGCGGCAAAGTAGAGGGGCACGATCTCAATGCCCTGCTGGCTGATGTACTGCCAGATGTCGAGCTCGGTCCAGTTGCTCAGCGGGAAGCAGCGGATGCTCTCGCCGGGGTGCACGCGCGCGTTGTAGAGCCGCCACAGCTCGGGGCGCTGCTGCTTGGGGTCCCAGCGGTGCTCCTTGGTGCGCACGCTGAAGATCCGCTCCTTGGCGCGCGACTTCTCCTCGTCGCGTCGCGCCCCGCCGAAGGCCAGATCGAAGGCGCCGGCCTCCAGGGCCTGTTTGAGGCCCTCGGTCTTCCAGATGTCGGTGTGCACCGCGGAGCCGTGGTCAAAGGGGTTGATGCCGAGGCGGACGGCCTCGGGGTTCTTATGCACGATCAGCTCCGCGCCGAGCTCGGCGGCCTTGGTGTCGCGCAGTGCGTACATGTCCTGGAACTTCCAGGTCGTGTCGACGTGCAGCAGCGGGAAGGGCAAGGTGCCGGGGTAGAAGGCCTTTTGTGCCAGATGCAGCATGACGGCGCTGTCCTTGCCGATGCTGTACATCATGACCGGCTTCTGCGACTCGGACACGGCGTCGCGCAGGATGCTGATCGACTCGGCCTCGAGCCGCTGCAAGTGGGTCAGCGTCGTCATGCCGACACCGCCGCACACACGTCAATCACGGTCTGGGCGTATTCCGGCCGGCAGATGAGAAGGTCTGGTAGGTATGGGTTCTCACGGTTGTAGACCAGTGGCGAGCCGTCGAGCCGGCTGGTGTGCAGCCCCGCTGCGGCGGCCACGGCCACGGGGGCGGCAGAGTCCCACTCGTACATCCCGCCGGAGTGCGCGTAGATGTCGACCTCGCCGAGGACCACGGCCATCGCCTTCGCGCCGGCGGAGCCCATGGGCACGAGCACCCCGCCCAAAGCATCGGCCAGGGCGGCGCCGTGGGCGGTGGGGCGGGTCCGGCTCACCGCCAGGCGTGGTGGTCCGTCGTACGCCGCCGGCTCGGGCAGGGGGTAACCCGTGCTGAGCGTCATGGCGCGCGCCGGTAGGGCGACCGACCCGACGGTGGCGGTGCCGTCGATGGTCAGCGCCACGTGCACGGCCCAGTCGATGCTGGCTGGCTCGCCGTACTCCCTGGTGCCGTCGAGGGGGTCGATGATCCAGACCCGCGACCTCGACAGCCGACCGGCCTGTACGGCGCTTTCGGCAACGCCCTCCTCGGACAGGACCCCGTCACGAGGGGCGCGGTGGGCGAGCTCGGCCATCAGCAGGACGTGCGCGTCGCGGTCTCCGGTGTCCTTCAGCGCGGCGCCTTGCAGGCCGGTGGTGCGTAGCTGCAACAGCAGCTCGCCGGCGGAGGTGGCCAGCTCGCGGGCCAGCGCGTGGTCGTTCACAGGTGCGTTCCTTCGGAGCAAGAGGGGGGAGCGAGCGCGATGGCGCCGGAGACAGGGACCGAACGGGCGAGGGCGCGCTCAAAGCGTACGTACAGCGACCAGGCCGTCGTGCCAGCCCTCCCTTCCTGCCCTACAGCACCGGCCCGGTGCAGAACATGCCGGGACGTAGGTTGCACCGGCATGGAGGCATTGGTGGCGCGCGCGCTGGTGGTCGGACCGCTGCGCGGCGTCGACCTGACCCTGACCAGCGGACTGACGGTGCTCGTCGGGGAGGCCGAGTGCGGTGCGTCCACGCTGCTGCGGGTGCTCGCCGGACAACAGCCGCCGGACGCGGGCGTGGTCACCGGCGGGCCATCCAGGCTGCTCGGGCCACCCCCCGGTGACGACTGGCACCCCACCGACGTGGTGGTCCAGGCGTTCGGTGCGGCGTACCTCGTCGGTCGGCGGATGGGGGAGATGTCGAGCGGGGAGCGGCAGCGCGTACGGCTGGCCGCTGTGCTTGCTGCCCCTGCTCCGGTGCTGCTGCTCGACGAGCCGCTGGGGTTCCTCGACAGTGCGGGTGTGGGCCAGGTGTTCCAGGCGCTGAAGGCGGACGGCAGGGCGGTGCTGATGGTCTGCAAGGCCGACGGGAGGGCGATGGAGCAGGCCGACCGTGTAGTGGCTCTCGCTGACGGTCACCTGAACGACCTGGGCTGACAGGCAACTCCCGGCGGGCGGTGAGTCGTCCGACACCCGCGAGCTGTCCGATGGCGCGCAGTTCCAGGCGAGCGGCGCGTCCGCGGTGACAGGCCAGCGCGCCGACACGGTGATCCTCGTCCACATCCCGACCGGGTCGGCCAAGGTGACGCTGATGTCGTTCCCGCGCGACTCCTACGTGCAGATACCGGCCTTCACCGACAAGGCGGGCGTGACCACCGCCGCCCACTACGCCAAGCTCAACGAGGCCTTTGCCATCGGTGGTGCCGACCTGCTGGTCAAGACCATCGAGGGACTGTCCGGCCTACCGGTCGACCACTACCTGCAGATCAACTTCGACGGCTTTCGCAAGATTGTCGACGCCGTCGGCGGCGTGACGCTCTGCGTCGGCACCACCCGTTCCGACAAGGACTCCGGTGACTTCCTGACAGCCGGTACGCACCCGAACGTCTCCGGCGCCGAGGCTCTTGCGTTCGTCCGGGACCGCAAGGGCTTGGCATCTGGGGACCTGGACCGGATCGCCGACCAGCAGTACTTCGTTTCCCAGGTCCTGAAGAAGGTGCTCGCCGCCGGCACGCTCGCCAATCCGGTCCGGCTGACGTCGCTGCTGAACGCGACCACCGAGTCGCTGACGGCCGACAAGCGCTTCGGCCTGTCGCAG
>JANXUE010000304.1 GCA_025352005.1 Frankiales bacterium | reverse complement strand
TGGCCCTGGACGAGGTGGCCTCCGAGCCGGTCCTGCAGGCGCATGGCCCGTTCGAGGTCAACGGCGTCTGCCTCACGGTCGTCGCCAGCGAGGGCGGGGCGTTCACGGCCGACGTCATGCAGGAGAGCCTCGACCGCTCCTCGCTCGGTGCCCTGACCGTCGGTAGCCGCGTCAACCTCGAACGGGCCATGCGCCTGCAGGACCGGCTCGGAGGCCACCTCGTCCAGGGCCATGTCGACGGCACCGGGGACATCGTCAGCAAGAACCCGAGCGCGCACTGGACCGTTGTCCGCGTCACGCTGCCCACAGAGCTCGACCGCTACGTCGTGGAGAAGGGCTCCATCACGGTCGACGGAATCAGTCTCACCGTCTCGGCCACCGAGACGGGGTGGTTCGAGGTCAGCCTGATCCCGACGACCTTGGAGCTCACCAACCTCGGCCGAAAAGGCCCGGGCGAACCGGTCAACCTGGAGGTCGACATCACCGCCAAGTACATCGAGAAGCTGCTCGGAGCCCGCGGATGACGATCACTCCGGCTGCCAGGGAGGGCTTGGATTCCATCGAGCGGGCCCTCGCCGACATCGCCGCCGGCAAGGCAGTCGTGGTCGTCGACGACGAGGACCGGGAGAACGAGGGTGATGTCATCTTCGCGGCCCAGCTGGCGAGCCCTGAGCTCGTCGCCTTCACCATGACCCACTGCAGGGGCTTGCTCTGTGTACCGCTGGAGGAGGCCGCCCTCGACCACCTTCAGCTCGGGCAGATGGCGCCGCACAACACCGAGCGGATGCAGACCGCCTTCACGGTGAGCGTCGACGCCCGGGAGGGCGTGACCACCGGCATCAGCGCTGCCGACCGGGCCCGCACCATCACGATGCTCGCCGACCCCGACAGCTCGCCGTTCGACCTGGTGCGACCCGGCCACGTCTTTCCGTTGCGTGCCAAGCCCGGTGGCGTGCTGCGCCGTCCTGGCCACACCGAGGCGGCCGTCGACCTGGCCCGGCTCGCCGGGCTGCGGCCGGCCGGGGTGATCTGCGAGATCGTCCAGGAGGACGGCACGATGGCGCGCCTTCCCGAGCTGAAGGTCTTTGCCAAGGAGCACGGCCTCGCGCTCATCTCGATCGCTGACTTGATCGCGTGGAGACGGCGTACCGAAAAGCAGGTACGCCGGGTCGCGCAGGCCAAGATTCCGACGGCGCACGGGGAGTTCGTGGCAGTCGGATTCGAGTCGGTGCTGGACGGTACCGACCACGTCGCGCTCGTGATGGGTGACCTCGGCGACGGGCAGGACGTGCTCGTGCGCGTGCACTCGGAGTGCCTCACCGGAGACGTGTTCGGCAGCCGCCG
Source organism: Frankiales bacterium (assembly GCA_025352005.1). GTDB lineage: Bacteria > Actinomycetota > Actinomycetes > Mycobacteriales > SCTD01 > RYN-111. Next base: position 3,528 of record JANXUE010000304.1, on the reverse strand, counting down.
CTGCGACTGCGGACCGCAGCTGGACGCCGCCCTCGCGACCGTCGCCCAGGAGGGCCGGGGCGTCGTGCTCTACGTCCGGGGCCACGAGGGACGAGGGATCGGGCTGATGCACAAGCTGCAGGCCTACCAGCTCCAGGACGGCGGCTCGGACACCGTCGATGCCAACCTCGAGCTCGGCCTCCCGGCCGATGCCCGCGACTACGGCACCGGGGCCCAGATCCTGGTCGACCTGGGGATCCGCACCATGCGGCTGCTGACCAACAACCCCGCCAAGCGGGTCGGTCTGGAGGGCTACGGCCTGGAGATCGTCGGTCGGGTGGCGCTGGCTGCCCACCCGACCAAGGAGAACCTGCGCTACCTCAAGACCAAGCGGGACCGGATGGGTCACGACCTGCCCGGCCTGGCCGCGTTCGAGGACGAGGCGACCGACGGCAGCACCGATGACGTGCTGCAGGCGCCGTGAGCGGACAGGGGCGGCCCGGCGCCGACCCGTTCGATGCGAGGAACCTCACGCTGGCGATCGTCGCCACCCGCTGGCACGAGGCGATCATCGAGGCGCTGCTCGCCAGCGCCCTGCGGACCGCGTCCGAGTGCCAGGTCGAGGAGCCCACGGTGTTGCGCGTCGCCGGTGCGCTGGAGCTCCCGGTCGTTGTGCAGTGCCTCGCCTCCACCCATGACGCGGTCGTCGCCCTGGGTGTGGTCATCCGGGGCGGCACCCCGCACTTCGACTACGTCTGCGACGCCTTCACCTACGGTCTGACGCGGATCTCGCTCGACAGCCACACCCCCGTCGGCAACGGTGTCCTGACCGTGGACACCGAACAGCAGGCCCTCGACCGAGCGGGCCTGGTCGACTCGACCGAGGACAAAGGTCGCGAGGCCGTCCTCGCCGCCCTCGACACCGCCCGGGTGCTCCGCTCCCTTCGCACTGGCCACTGACGGCCCAACAGAAACGGCCCCACATGCTCGCCGTCGTCCTGCCCAAGGGCAGCCTCGAGAAGCAGGTCCTCGACCTGTTCGACTCCGCAGACCTGTCCGTCATCCGTGGGTCGGACCGCGACTACCACGCCCGTGTGGACGACCCCCGGATCGACAAGGTGCGCTTCCTGCGCCCGCAGGAGATCCCGACCTACGTCGAGCAGGGCATCTTCGATCTCGGCATCAGCGGCCGGGACTGGATCACCGAGACCGGCGCCGATGTGGTCAGCCTCGGCGAGATCGGTGGAGGACGAGCCGGCGAGGCCGTCGTCTCCGTCGTCCTGGCTGTTCCGAAGGAGTCGCCGTGGAGCTCCGCGGCCGACCTCCCCGACGGCGTCCGGATCTCCACCGAGATGCCCGAAACGACCCGCCGGTTCCTGGAGCAGAAGGGCGTGAAGGCCAAGGTCTTCACCAGCCACGGCGCCACCGAGGCCAAGATCCCCGACATCGTCGACGCGATCGTGGACCTTACGGAGACCGGCTCGTCCCTACGCAAGGCCGGCCTGAAGATCATCGAGACGCTGCTCACCAGCCGCACCGAGCTGATCGCCAACCGGGCGGCCTACGAGGACCCGGCGAAGCGGGCTGCGATGGAGGACATCGTTGTGCTCATCCAAGGCGCGCTCCGGGCGCGCGGGCACGTCCTGCTCAAGCTCAACGTCCCGTCGACGCACCTGAGCAAGGTCATCCAGACGCTGCCGTCGATGGCCTCGCCCACCGTGATGGCACTCGCCGACGGCACCATGCAGGCTCTCGAGACGGTCGTGCCGAAGAAGGGCGTCAACACCCTGATCCCGGCGCTCAAGGCAGCCGGGGCCCGCGACATCCTGGAGCTTCCCATCTCCAAGATCGTGGAGTGAACCGCGCGGCCCTGCCCCTGCTCACCGCCGTCCTGTCCGGTGCGCTCGTCGCCGTCCAGCAACGGCTCAACGGCGATCTGGGCACCGCCCTGCGCAACCCGCTGCTGGCGGCTGTCGTCTCGTTCAGCGGTGGTCTGGTCCTGATGGCTGTGCTGATGGTCCGCCGGACCCCCCGCGAGGCCCTCCGTCGGTTGCCTGCCGTTCCCTGGTGGTGCCGCCTCGCCGGTCTTGGCGGCGCCACCCTGGTCGCCGTTGGTGCCACCGCGGCTCCCCGGCTCGGGGTCGCGCTGCTCACCGTCGGCCTCGTGGCGGGTACGACGGTTGCGGCCCTCGCCGTCGACCGGTGGGGCCTGGGCCCAGGGGCGAGGCGGCCCCTGACGTCCCCCCGGGTCGTGGGTGCCGGACTGTGCCTGGTGGCCATCGTGGTCGGTGCCGCCGATGGCCTGCGCGCGGCCAGCCCGCTGCTTCTGGCCCTGGTCGTGGTGGCCGGGGCTCTGATCTCCGCCCAGGCGGCTTTTAATGGCCGGGTGCGGCTGGCCACCAGTGCGACCGTCGCGACGTTCGTGAACTTCGTGGTCGGCACCACGGGGTTGCTTGTGGCGCTGGGCATCCAGGGGCTGGTGAGCGGGGTCCGGGCCGACCGGTGGCCCACGGACTGGTGGCTCTACCTGGGGGGGCCGATCGGTTGCGTCTTCATCGCCGTCGCGTCCGTCACGGTGAGCACCCTCGGGGTCCTGCGGCTGGGCCTGGCTGTGACCGCCGGGCAGCTGCTCGGTGGGATCGCCCTGGATGCGCGCCGCGGCGTCTCCGGCGCGACCTTCGCCGCGGCGACGCTCACCTTGGTGGCCGTAGCGGTGAGCGGTCGGGGCGCCCGGTGACTTGGCGCCTGGTAAAGCTGCTCGCCGGGTTGGTGCTGTTCGGCGTCGGCAGTTGGCTCGGCCTTCAGGCCGAGCTCGGCGTCGGGCCCTGGGACGTGCTGGCCGGTGGGCTGGCCCAGCACCTGGGCCGTCCCTTCGGGCAAACCGCCATCGGGGTCTCCGTCGTCGTCCTCGCCATCGGGCTCGCCTGCCGGGTCCGGCCCGGCATCGGGACGGTCCTGAACGTGGTGGTCATCGGGCTGGTCATCGACGCGCTGCTCGGGACGACCGCGCTTGATGACCTCGGCAACCGGGCTCTGGCGCTTCGGCTGACGGTCACCGTCGCCGGGATCCTGTGCGTCGCCGCCGGTTCCGCGCTCTACCTCGGAGCGCACCTCGGGCCCGGCCCCCGTGACGGGCTGATGGTGGCTCTGGTCCAGCGCACCGGCTGGCCGGTCGGGGTCTGCCGGGCTCTGCTCGAGTTGTCCGTACTCGTCGTCGGCGTCGCCCTCGGCGGTCCGGTCGGGGTCGGGACCATCGCGTTCGCCCTGGGCATCGGACCTGCCATGCAGTTGGCCTTCACCGTGCTGCGTCAGACACCGGCCAGGGCGGTGCCGGCATGACGGTGGAGATCCGCCCACGACGGCTCACCCTGGTGTGCCGGGTGACAGCGGCCGTCGTGCTGGTGGTGTTCGCCGTACTCGCCGTGCTGCTGACCATGGGCACGGCCGACGGGCAGGTGTTCTCTGTCGGTGACCAGGTCTCGTTTTTCGGCATCGGGGTGCTGATCGCCGGGGCGGTGCTGGGCTTCACGCGCGCCCGGGTGCGCGCCG
>JANXUE010000258.1 GCA_025352005.1 Frankiales bacterium | reverse complement strand
CGGTGCCGGCGTCGTAGACCTGGACGAGGCACGGATGTGACAGCCGGGCGAGAGTGCGTGCCTCGTCCGCAGCCCGGGCGCTGGAGTCGTCATGGGCAACGGTCACCAGCTTCAGCGCGACGACACGGTCCAGGGACGTGTCCGTGGCCCGCCACACCTCAGCGGTGCCCCCACGGCCGACGAGTCTGTCAAGGCGATAGCGCCCCCCGAGCATGGCCGCCGTCGGCACAGCCTGGGTCGGGTCGTCCGGCGGGCCCGTCAAAGCCGGGAGACCAGCTCGGCGATCTGTACGGCGTTGAGCGCCGCTCCCTTGCGCAAATTGTCGTTGCTGACGAACAGCGCCAGTCCGCGGGGACCGTCCTGCCGTACCCGGCCGACCAGGGAGGGGTCGCGGCCGGCGGCCTGCAGAGGCGTCGGCACGTCGACGACGGACACACCGGGGGCGACGGACAGCAGCTCGAGGGCGCGGGCGACGGACAGGTCGGAGGCAAACTCCAGATTGAGCGACAGCGAGTGGCCGGTGAAGACCGGCACCCGCACGCACGTTCCGGAGACCCGCAGGTCCGGCAGGCCCAGAATCTTGCGCGACTCGTTTCGGAGCTTTTGCTCCTCGTCGGTCTCGAACGACCCGTCGTCGACGACCGACCCGGCCATCGGCAGGACGTTGAAGGCGATCGGTGCGACGTACTGGCTGGGCTCCGGGAACGTCAGCGCAGCTCCGTCGTGGACCAGCTCGACAGACTTGTCGTGCACCGCCTCGACCTGTGACGCAAGCTCCTGCACCCCGGCCAGCCCCGACCCGCTCACCGCCTGGTACGTCGCGGCGATGACCCGCACCAGACCCGCCTCGTCGTGCAGCGGCTTCAGGACCGGCATGGCGGCCATGGTGGTGCAGTTGGGGTTGGCAATGATCCGCTTCTTCGCCTGGGAGACAAGGGATCCGTTGACCTCGCTCACGATCAGCGGGACGTCCGGGTCCATCCGCCAAGCGCTGGAGTTGTCGATGACGACGACCCCCGCGGCAGCGAAGACCGGCGCGAGCTGTCTGGAGGTGGCGCCGCCTGCGGAGAAGATCGCCAGGTCGAGCCCGGACGGGTCGGCCGTCGAGGCGTCCTCGATCAGGACGTCCTGGTCGGCGAAGCGCAGCGTCTGTCCGGCCGAGCGCGCGGAGGCGAAGAACCGGATCTCCTCCAGCGCAAAGGCCCGGTCGAGCAGCAGCTGGCGGACGACAGCTCCCACCTGGCCGGTCGCCCCGACGACACCGACCCGGCTCATCGGCCGGTGCCCCCGTAGACGGTTGCCTCACCGTCGGTGCCCAGTTCGAAGGCATCGTGCACGGCCCGGACGGCAGCCGGTACGTCGGTGTCACGGCAAACGACGGAGATGCGGATCTCGGAGGTGCTGATGGCCTCGACGTTGACGGCCGCCTCCGCGAGGGCTTCGAAGAACGTCGCCGTCACACCCGGCGTCGATCTCATGCCGGCGCCGACGAGGGTGACCTTGCCGATGTGCTCGTCGGACAGGACCTGGTCGAACCCCACCGTCGCCTGCATCTTGGCCAGCGACAGCACGGCCGACGACAGGTCCGCCTTGGGCAGGGTGAACGAGATGTCCGTGCGACCCGCGGCACCAGAGACGTTCTGCACGATCATGTCGATGTTGACCTCGCCGTCGGCGATGGTGCGGAAGATCTGGGCCGCCTCACCCGGCTTGTCGGGGACCCCGACGATGGTGATCCGGGCCTCCGAGAGGTCGTGTGCGACACCACTGATGATGGCTGCTTCCATGGGTGCGTCTCCGGTGATCATCGTGCCGGGGTTGGTCGAGAAGGACGAACGCACGACAAGCCGCACGCCGTACCGTCGGGCGTACTCCACGCATCTCAGGTGCAGGATCTTCGCCCCTGATGCCGCCAGTTCGAGCATCTCCTCGTAGCTGACGGTCGGCAGCTGCTTGGCGTTCGGTACGAGCCGCGGGTCGGCGGAGTAGACGCCGTCGACGTCGGTGTAGATCTCGCACACCTCGGCGTCCAGTGCCGCAGCCAGAGCCACGGCGGTCGTGTCGGAGCCACCGCGCCCGAGCGTCGTGATGTCCTTGGTGTCCTGGCTGACGCCTTGGAACCCGGCCACGATCGCCACGTGACCGCCCTCGAGTGCCTGCTGGATCCGGCCGGGCGTGACGTCGATGATCCGCGCCTTGCCGTGGACGGAGTCGGTGATGACGCCGGCCTGGCTGCCGGTGAAGGACCGCGCGCTCATCCCCAGGTTCTGGATAGCCATCGCGAGCAGCGCCATGGCTATCCGCTCGCCCGCGGTGAGGAGCATGTCGAGCTCGCGGCCTGGGGGCAGTGGCGACACCTGCTGCGCGAGGTCCAGCAGCTCGTCGGTGGTGTCGCCCATGGCGCTGACCACGACGCAGACGTCATGCCCAGCTTTGCGGGTCGCGACGATGCGCTCGGCCACCCGCTTGATGCGCTCAGCGTCCGCCACCGACGACCCGCCGTACTTCTGCACGACGAGGCCCATACCCGCACGATACCGGCGCAGCGCCAGCGCGTTTGACCTACGGTGCGACCTATGACGGCTCAGGGCGTGGTGGCGCAGGGTGTGAAGAGGCGGTTCGGGGCGGTCGAGGCGGTTCGTGGCATCGACCTGACGGCCGTGCCGGGTGAGGTGACGGCCCTCGTCGGGCCCAACGGCGCGGGGAAGACGACGCTGCTGCTGGTGCTGGCGACGCTGCTCGTCCCCGACGCCGGACAGGTCACCGTCGCGGGCTTCGACCCGGTCACGCAGGCCGACGAGGTGCGCGCCCGGATGGGCTGGGCTCCGGACGTCTTCGGCCTGTACGACAACCTGACCTGCCGCGAGTACCTCGTCTTCTGCGGCGAGGCGATGCGGCTGGCCGCGGCGAAGGCCCGGACCCGGGCCTCGGAGCTGCTGGAGGTCGCGTCGCTGACCGAGCATGCCGACCAGCCGGTGCACACGCTGTCCCGCGGCCAGAAGCAGCGGCTCGGCCTAACCCGGGCTCTCGTCCACGAGCCCGAGGTGCTCATCCTCGACGAGCCCGCCAGCGGCCTGGACCCTCGCAGCCGCGTCGACCTGCGGGTCCTGCTCCGACGCCTTGCCGCCACCGGTACGGCCGTGCTGGTCAGCAGCCACCTGCTCGGCGACCTGGAGGAGCTGGCCGACCGGGTCGTGTTCGTCGACCGCGGTGCGACGGTCGGTGAGCATCGCATCGACCAACTGCCGACCAATGTGGCGCCCCGACCCTGGCGGCTGCGGTCTCTCGACCTACCCGCTCTGCTTGCCGCCCTGGCACGGACCGGCTACGACCACGACGAGCCGACACCCGCCGGGGTGGACGTGCGCCTCAACGGGGACGAGGCCGCGGCGGCGCTGATCGCCGGCCTCGTCCGCGACGGCGTACCCGTCGTGTCCTGCCACCCCCTGGGTGGCCAGCTCGAGGCGACCTATCTGGAGCTGACCACGTGACCCCGCAGGGGATCCGGGTCGTGGCCCGGCAGGAGTTCACGATCCGGATCCGGGCCGGGCGGTGGCGCTGGCTGCTCAGCATCTGGTTCGTCCTGCTGCTGCTCGTCACAGCCCTGCTGAAGCTGTCCGTCGACAACATCGACACCGGTGACGCGCAGAACAAGGGCGTCGTGGTCTACGGGGGCCTCACGCTGCTCATGCTGGGGCTGGCCCTTCTCGTCGTACCGAGTCTCGGGGCGCAGTCGGTCAACGGTGACCGGGAGCGGGGGACGCTCGCGACGCTGCAGGTCACCCGCCTCACCGCGGGCGACATCGCCTTGGGGAAGTTCGTGGCGGCCTGGGGCACGTCGCTGGCGTTCCTCGCGGTGACGTTGCCGCTCGTCGGCTACTGCATGTTTCTCGGGGGAGTGCCGCTGCTGCGCGTCCTGGCCGTCACCGCCGTCCTCGCGCTGCTGCTTGGCACGGTCGCGGCCTTCGCGCTGTGCCTGTCGTCGCTGCTCGCTAGGACGACGACGTCGGGCGTGCTGTCCTACCTGGTCGTCTTCGCGCTCACCATCGGAACGCTCGTGCTCTTCGGGCTCGGCGCCGCGCTGACGCGGGAGAACTACACCGAGGTGACGACCTGCCCGACCGAGCAGCAGCTCATCGAGCAGGGCGTCCCGGAGGCGGACCGCCCCAACATTCTGCAGGGCTGCACCGTCAGCAGCTTCGCGAGCAGCCGCACCCGCACCGACCGGGTCTGGTGGCTGCTTGCGCCCAACCCGTTCGTGGTGCTCGCCGACGCGGCCCCGCAGCTGCCTCCGGAGACGGCGGCGGAGAAGAAAGTGCGACTGGCCGACGAGGCCCGTGGGATCTCTCGGATCAACCTCCGTCAGGCCGACCCGCTCGGCGCCCTTGGCCGGACCGTCCGGCGCCTTCGGTCCAAGCCGAACGCCGATGGCCTCATCCTGTCCGTGCTGACCGGGAGGGGCCACAAACCGGTCTGGCCCTGGGGCCTGGGCTTCGACGTCGCCCTGGGGGCAGGCGCGCTGTGGGTCACCGCCCGCCGGCTGCGCACCCCGTCGCGCGTCCTGCCCCGAGGCCAACGCGTCGCCTAGCTGCACTGACCCCGGACGTCCTAGAAGTTGAGCCTGGGTCCCCCTGAGTTACTAGTACCTACGCCGGGGCGTTCGAGGAGCGGCATCAGCCGAGGGCACCGTTGGGCAGGTACGTCGGGATCGGGGGCTGTCCCCGAAAGCACAGGGTGGCGTCCCAGCCCAGAGCGAGGTGCGCCTCTAGGCACACGTCAATCCCCCACTGCTGGTCGGCGGCCAGCCAGTCGACCTCCGCCGTCTCGCCCGCCTCGGCGATCGCGGTCCACAGCAGCCGACGCGCGGCGCCCTCGTTGGTCGCACCGAGCCACGCGAGCATCCCGTCGCGGAGCACCACGAAGCCCTCACCGTCGACCAGGTGCAGCTGCATCGGACCCTCGGCCAGGAACTCCAGGTCCTGCGTCAGGCCGGCCCCGCGGCAGGAGCGGACGATCTCGTCGAGCTGTTCGCCATCGCGGGCGAAGTCACCCGGACAGACCCCCTCGACCTTGGGCAGCAGCGCCCGATCGACCGGGCCCTTCGCGACGAAGCTCGGGTGCAGCGAGAAGCCGGCCCGCTGGTAGCGGCGCAGAGCTGCGGGATCGGCCGTGGCGAGGATCCACGACCGGTCCGTCGCCGTCATCAGGGTCGCGTCGAGTAGCTCCTTGCCCAGGCCCTTGCCCTGATGGGTCGGGTCGACCATGAGCAGGCTGAGAAACCACATGCCCTCCCGCACGAGAGCCATCGAGCATCCAGTGACCCGGCCGTCCCACTCGGTCACCCACGCGCTGGCAGGGTCGGTTCGTTGCAGGTGCGCGATCCTGGCCTCCCCCCGCTCCCGAACCAGCGGCGTCAGCTCGGGATCGGTTTCCCCCATCCTGGCGTTGAGGTCGCTCATCGCCGCCCACTGGACGTCGCGGGCCTGGGGTACGTCGGCGGGGAGCAGCGGTCGTGGGCTCACCCTGACACCCTCTCGCACGCGGGCCACCAGGTTTATCGCACGTCCGCCCGAGGGTGCCGTCTGCACACTCCGCTCAGGGAGCAGCCCCTCGCCAAGGTCAGCTTCTGTGACGTCTGCACCGAACCCGCCGGGCGTTTCCGGTGCAGATGTCACAGGACAGGGCGCCCGCGCCTCATCGCGCCGAGCCCCTCACAGGTTGACGGAGCGCCTGCCCTCGAAGGCCCGTCCGAGGGTGACCTCGTCGGCGTACTCCAGGTCGCCGCCGACCGGCAGACCGGAGGCGAGGCGGGTGACGTTGAGGCCCATCGGCTGGACCAGCCGCGCGAGATAGGACGCCGTCGCCTCACCTTCAAGGTTGGGGTCGGTGGCGAGAATGAGCTCCAGGACGGTCCCGTCGGCCAGGCGCGTCATGAGTTCTCGGATGCGCAGGTCGTCCGGACCGATCCCCTCGATCGGCGAGATCGCACCGCCCAGGACGTGGTAGCGGCCGCGGAACTCGCGGGTCTTCTCGATCGCGACGACGTCCTTGCTCTCCTCGACGACGCAGATGACCGAGAGGTCGCGCCGTGGGTCGCGACACACGCGGCACTCGTCCTGCTCGCTGACGTTGCCGCAGATCCGGCAGAACCTGACCTTGTCCTTGACCTCGGTCAGGGCGAGCACGAGCCGCTTGACGTCCGCCGGGTCGGCCGACAGCAGGTGGAACGCGATTCGCTGGGCGCTCTTGGGACCGACGCCGGGCAGGCGCCCCAGCTCGTCAATGAGGTCCTGGACCACGCCCTCATACATCCCGGCCTCCCGGGCCTATCACGGTGGACGGCACCTAAAGGCCGCCGAGCAGGCCCTGAGCGCCACCGGCGACCGGACCCATCGCGGCCTCACCGAGCTCGGTGGCCTGCCGCTGACCGTCGCGCAGTGCGGCGAGCACCAGGTCCTCGAGGCTCTCGACGTCGTCCGGGTCGACCGCCTTGGCGTCGATCTTTAGACCGAGGACCTCACCCGAGCCGCTGACTGTCGCGGTGACCAGTCCCCCGCCGGCAGTGCCGGTGAGCTCGGTCGTGGCGAGCTTCTCCTGCGCCTCCTGCATCTGCGCCTGCATCTTCTGCGCCTGCTTCATCAGCTGCTGGATGTTGGGCTGTCCACCGCCCATGGGGCGCCCTTGCTTGGCCACGGTGTCTCCTTCGTTGCCCACAACTCTAGGGGTCCGGCTGGCTACTCGACGGTCCCGACGACCGTTCCACCGAGCTGGTCCTTCAACAGCTCCAGCGCGGCATCCTCCCCGCTCACGACACGCTGGGGCCGCGGTACGTCCGGGTCCTCCGGCTCGATCTCGTCGCCAGGGGCGAACCCCTCGTACGACGGGCTCTGCACCCGCCCCCGTTCGGGCTCCGTCCCCAGGGGGGCCGCCGGTTGCTGATACCGGGGGGCCGGGCCCTGCACGCTTGCCGGCTGACCCTGAGGCGGACCACCCGGGCCCTCGGCGGTAGCGCCCGAGATGAGGCTGGCGATCTCGAAGCGCCGTCCCAGGACCTTCTCGAGGGCGTCGTTGAGGAAGTCAGTGTTGGCCCCGGCGGTGAAGTTCTTCTGGTTGCCGACCCGGGTGAACGCGAGGGTCAGCGTCGTCGCGTCGACCGACTGGACCCGAGCGTCCATGAGCACGACCCACGCGGTCCGCTTGAGGTCCTTCACCGCCTCCATGACGGCCGCCCACACCGACCGCACGGCCTGCGCGTCCAACCCACCCGCTGCCGGCGCCCGCTCCTCAGGAGTGGGACTCGCCGGGGCCGCCGGGGTGTCGGCAGCCCGGCCAGCGGCACCCGCCACGTCGGCTCCGGCTGCCGGACCACCGGGCACGGCTGCGGTCGGCCAGGCCCCGGCCGGCGCAGCCGACCCCGCCGGGACCGGCGCCGTGACCACCGCAGGGGTCGGCGCGGGTGGGGTCACAGGAGCGGCCATGGGATCCGTCAGGGGAGCAGCAGTCGACCGCTCCACCCGAGCAGGAGCCGGCCCGGCACCAGGAGCAGCCGTCCGGATTGGAGCGGCAGCCGCAGGAGCGGGAGCAGACGGGGCGCCACTGATGTCGAGACGGCGCTCGAGCCGCTCGAGGCGGCTCATCATCGAGGCGTCGTCAGAGGAGGCAGCCGGGAGCAGCACCCGGGCGCAGAGCAGCTCCAGCAGGAGCCGCGGAGACGTCGTACCGCGCATCTCGGTGAGACCTGCGTGGAACAGGTCCGCCGCGCGGGACAGCCCGGCGGTGCCGAGGGCCGCCGACTGCCGAGCCATGAGGGCGAGCTGCTCCGGGGGGCAGTCGAGCAGGCCCTTGTCGCCAGCCTCGGGTACGGCGTCGAGCACGACCAGGTCACGCAGGCGCTCGAGGACGTCAGCGGCGAACCGGCGCGGCTCGTGACCGTTCTCCATGACCCGGTCGACGGTGGCGAACACCGCCGCGCCGTCGCGAGCTGCGAACGCGTCGACGACGTCGTCGAGCAGGGTGTCGGGGGTGACCCCGAGCAGGGCAGCAGCGGCCTCGCGGGTGACGCCCTCGGCGCCGGCGGAGGCGAGGACCTGGTCCAGGATCGACAGGCCGTCCCGGGCCGAGCCGGCGGCCGCGCGGACGACCAGCGGCAGCACGGTCGGGTCGACGTGGATGCCCTCGGAGGCGACGACGCTCGCCAGCAGGTCGGTGAGCTCGCGGCGGGGCATCAGCCGGAACGGGTAGTGGTGGGTGCGCGAGCGGATGGTCGACAGGACCTTCTCCGGCTCGGTGGTGGCGAACACGAAGCGAAGAAAGTCCGGCGGCTCCTCGACCAGCTTGAGGAGGGCGTTGAAGCCCTCTCGGGAGACCATGTGCGCCTCGTCGATGATGTAGATCTTGAACTGACTCGAAACCGGCGCGTAGAACGCCCGCTCGCGCAGGTCGCGGGCATCGTCGACGCCACCGTGCGAGGCCGCGTCGATCTCCACGACGTCAAGCGACCCCGGTCCCATCGGGGCCAGAGCGATGCAGCTGTCGCACACGCCACACGGGTCCGGGGTGGGACCGTTGACGCAGTTGAGCGAACGGGCCAGGATCCGCGCGCTGGAGGTCTTCCCGCACCCGCGGGGCCCGCTGAACAGGTACGCGTGATGTACGCGCCCGTTGCGCAGCGCCTGCTGCAGGGGACCGGTGACGTGGTCCTGGCCCTTGACCTCGGAGAAGCTGCCTGGCCGGTACTTGCGATAAAGAGCGAGGCTCACCTGCGGATCCTCCCAGAACGTCGAAGGACCCCTCGCACACCCACCCAGAGCCCGCCTGCCCTTGCTGCCTTCCGGCCCTGGGGGAGTTCAGCGAGATTGGCGCCGCACGAGGGGTCTACCGATGACTCTAGACGCTGCCTGCGACGTCCCCGGACCTACGCCGGACCGGTGCCCGGTTCCGCTAGCATCGACGACGGAGGATTCGCCTAGTTGGCCTATGGCGCACGCTTGGAAAGCGTGTTGGGGGCAACCCCTCACGAGTTCGAATCTCGTATCCTCCGCCACCTCCGAACGGCCCCGCGCTCACCGGCGCGCGGCCGTTCGGCATGCTGGGGAGATGGAGTCCACGGCCGGGTTCGCCCCGGGACAGGTCGTCACCGTCTTCCGCTCGCGCCTTCGGGGGGACAGCAGCGGCTATCACGAGACCGCCGCGCTGATGTCTTCCCTCGCTGAGCAGATGCCCGGGTACGTCGAGCACAAGGTGTTCGTGTCCGAGGACGGCGAGCGAGTCACCCTGGTGACATTCGCGAACCGAGCCGGCCACGACGCCTGGCGCTCGCAGGTCGACCACCGGGCAGCGCAGCGGCGTGGCCGGGAGCAGTTCTACGCGTCGTACAGCCTGCAGGTGGCAGACGTGACGGGGGTCAGCACATTTCCCTGAGGCAGGATCAACCGCTGACCGGGGTTGGCGAGGACGTGAGGGGGAGACGACGGGGGCATGACGTCTGTGTCACCTCCCCGGCCCCGGCTGGACCCTGACGCCAGGGGCGGTCTGCGGCTCACCCTGTCGGCCGTCGGAGGTCTGCTGGTTGCCGTCCCGTTTGCCTTGGTTCTGCTGCTCGTCGTGGACCACTGGGGTCCACTACAACGGCTGGACCACTCCGTGGCAAGCGACCTGAACGGCTTCGCTTACCAGCACGCGACCTATGTCCGCGCCATGCGGGCGCTGTGCGACATCGTCAGCCCGGCCGACTTCGAGCTGGTCGCGGTGGTGGTGGGAGTGGTGCTGTTCGTGAGACGACAGCCGCGGCTGGCGACCTGGTTGCTGGTGACCGTCTACGGCGGCGGGCTGCTGAGCGCCCTGGTCAAGCTGGCCGTCGACCGCAAGCGGCCCCTCGTAGAGCACCCGGTGGCGCACGCCCTGAGCGCGAGCTTCCCCTCCGGGCACGCCCTGGGCGTCCTCGTCGGTACCGGCGCCCTGCTGCTGGTCGGCCTGCCGTTCGTCCGTCGCGGGCTCAGGGTCCTGCTGATCGGGCTGGGGGTCCTGCTGGTACTCGCGGTCGGCTACTCCCGCCTCGGGCTGGGCGTCCACTACCTCAGCGACGTCCTTGGCGGCTACCTGCTGGGGGCCGGCTGGCTGGCTCTCACGACCGCGGCCTTCACCGCCTGGCGGCGGGACCGCGGCCACCCCGACCGGCCCGTCACCGACGGCCTCGAACCCGCGACCCCCGAGCGTCAGGAACCCCAGCGATGACCCTTGCCAAAGACCTCGGTCGCCTGCTCGGCGCAGGGGTGCTGCTGCTTCTCGTCATGCTCGGCATGGGCAAGTTGCTCGTCGGGGTCCTGCTCGACGGTCCCGTCGGACGCCTCGACGACCGGATCGAGCTCGACCTGGCGCAGGCCCGGACCGCGAGCCGCAACGCGCTGTCCCAGGCCGGCAGCTCGCTGGCCGACCCGATGACCGTGCAGGTCGCCCTGGTCGTGCTGGTCGTGCTGATCGCCCTGCTCACCCGGCGCGTGCGCCCACCGCTGTTCGTTGCCTTGGCGGTCGGCCTGGAGAGCGCCATCTACTTTCTGGTCAGCACATGGATTCCCCGAGACCGGCCGCGCGTCCCGCGCCTGGGCACGGCTGACCCGATCGCCAGCTTCCCTTCCGGTCACGCCGCAGCGTCGCTGTGCCTGTACGGCGCCCTGGCCGTCCTCGCCTGGCGCCTCACCACGAACCGGCCGCTACAGGTGTTCCTCACTGCTGTCGCCCTGACGGTGCCCTTGGTGGTGGGCTTCTGCCGGATGTATCGCGGCTTCCACCACCTCACCGACGTCCTGGCCGGGCTCTTCCTGGGAAGGGTATGGCTGTGGCTGTGCACCCGTTATCTGCTCGACGACGGTGCGGACCGTAGGGCGAAGCGCACGCACCAGCAGCCGACCGAGCCGGTGACCACGTGACCGCCCTGGTGGCCAACCCGACGAAGGTCGACGACCTCGACGACCTCGTCCGTCAGGTGGCCGAGGCCTGCGCCCGGCACGGGCTGGACGGACCGACGGTCTACGAGACCACCCCCGAGGACGCGGGTGAGGGGCTGGCCCGCCAGGCAGTGAAGGACGGCGCCGCCTTGGTGTTGGCCGCCGGTGGCGACGGCACGGTCCAGGCCGTCTGCTGCGGGCTGCACGGAACCGGCGTACCACTGGGGATCTTGCCGTTGGGGACGGGCAACCTGCTGGCGCGCAACCTCACGGTGCCGCTCGACGTGGCGGCGGCGCTCGAGGTCGCGCTGACCGGCCGTGACCGCACGATCGACCTGGGGCAGGTCCGCGTCGGCGACGCGCCGCAGACCTGTTTTGCGGTGATGGCCGGGCTCGGTTTCGACGCGGAGATGATGGCCGACACCCCCGAGAAGCTGAAGGCGCGCGTCGGCTGGCCGGCCTACGTTCTGTCCGGCCTGAAGCACCTTGGCGACGACGCTGTTCTCGCCGAGGTGGTCCTGGACGGCGGCCCGCCGATCCGCCGCCGGGTCCGCGGCCTTGTCGTCGGCAACGTCGGCAACCTGCAGGGCGGGGTGTCACTGCTGCCCGACGCCGTCCCGGACGACGGCATCCTCGACATCGTGCTGCTCTCCCCTCGGCGGCTCAGCGACTGGGCCCGCCTCGTCGGTCGATTGCTGACCCGCTCGGCACAGCAGGACCAGATGCTGAGCCGCTTCACCGCGACGAGGATCGAGGTGCACATGAACGCCACCACCCAGGCCCAGCTCGACGGCGAACCGCTCGGGGAGGTCCGTGACCTGACGGTCGACGTCAGCCCGGGCGCCCTCGTCGTACGGGTCCCGCGATGAGCTCGGTCCTGCGCGTCCCGCAAACCGCGATCCTGCCGGAGTCGCAGACCACCGGCCGCACCGCCCGACAGACCATGCAGAACGCCGGTCCGCGGGCACTGCTCACCCAGTCCTTCCTGCGCTTTCGCTATGGCGACGGCTTCTCACACGCCCGTGCCCTGGCCCTGCAGCTCGCCCTCGCGATGATCCCGCTCGTGATCGCCTTCGTCGGTCTGTCCACCACCCTCGGTACGACGAACCTCGGCGAGACCCTCAGGCGGGCCCTGCTCGCGCTCACGCCCGGGTCATCGAGCGATGCCGTCAGCCAGTCGCTGTCCCAGCCCCCGGGCGGGCACGGCGGCCAGGTCGCCCTGTACGCCGGGCTTGGCACGGCGCTACTCGCTCTCACCACAGCCATGGGGCAGGTCGAACGCGGGGCCAACCGGATCTACGGGATCCGCCGCGACCACCCCGGGCCGGTGAAGTACGCGCGGGCCGCCCTGCTCGCCCTGATCGGTGGTGTCCCTGCCCTGCTCGGGTTTCTCGTCGTCATCGCCGGTGGGGCGCTTGCCGACGCCGTCCAGGTCGTCTACGGCAGTGGTCGTACGACCGTGCTCGTGCTGCGCTGGCCGGTCGGGGTCCTGCTCCTGCTCGGCGCCCTCGCCGTGATGGTCGCCCGAGCCCCCCGGCGCACCCAACCGGGCCGGGACTGGCTGCTCGTCGGGTCCGGGTTCTCGCTCGTGTTGTGGTTGGGCTTCTCGGTCCTGCTCGCGACCTACCTCCACAACTCCAGCAGCTTTGGCGCGGTCTACGGTCCGCTGACCGGTGTGGTGGCCCTGCTGCTGTGGTGCCAGCTGACCGCCATCGCGCTGCTGTTCGGGATCGCCGTCGGGGCGCAGGTCGAGGCCTTCAGGGGCGGCCTTCCTGAAGCTGTCGGCGTCGACCCCGAGCTGTTGCTGGCCACCTCGTGAGCGACGCCCGCCCGGCCGACACCGTCACCAGCGACACCGTCACTACTGACACCGTCACCGTCACCGTCGACACCGCCGCCACCGGCCAGGCGCTGTCCGGCTGGTTCCTGTCCGCCCAGGAGCGGGGCAACCCGGCATCCACCATCAGGGCCTTCACGACCGGCAACCGGGTCCAGCCACTGGTTCACGGCTCGACCTACTTCCGTTGCCTCTACGACCATCTTGCCCGACTGACGGACGGCGACGAGGTCTACTTCTCGTCCTTTCGCACCGACGGCGAGAAGCTGCTGGCCGGTGAGGGCACCTCCGTCACGGAGGTCCTGGTCGCCGCAGCGGAGCGGGGAGTGACCATCACCGGCCTGGTCTGGCGGTCCCACCCGGAGGCGCTCGAGCAAAGTGAGGAGGCCAACGCCGACGTCGTCCGGTCCTTGCGCGACGCCGGCGCCGAGGTGGCCCTCGACGCGCGGACGCGTCGCGGTGGCTCGCACCACCAGAAGCTGGTCGTGTGCCGGTCCGAGCGTGGAGGCGACATCGCCTTCGTAGGTGGCATCGATCTAGCCTTCAGCCGCGCCGACGACAGCGGACACCTGGGCGACCCGCAAGTCATGCCCTTCACGTCGACCTTTGGTGAGCGCCCGCCCTGGCACGACGTGCAGGTCGCCATACAGGGTCCAGCGGTGAACGACGTGGAGCTGACCTTCCGTGAGAGGTGGGAAGGCAGCACCCTGCTGGACTTCCCAAGCCCACTTCGGATGGCCTTCGACCGGGTCCGGCATGCCAGCATCCTCACCGACCCCGAGCTGCCGGCCGAACGCCCCGACCCGACCGAGGCAGGCCCGCATGCCGTGCAGGTGCTCCGGACCTACCCGGCCCGGTCGCGGCGCTACCCCTTCGCTCCGTTCGGCGAGAGGAGCATCGCCCACGCCTATGCGAAGGCTCTGTCGCGGGCGCGGGCGCTGATCTACGTCGAGGACCAGTACCTCTGGGCGCCGATCGTCGCGCGACTGCTCGTACGTGCCTTGAAGAGCAACCCGGAGCTGCGGATGGTGATCGTCGTACCCCGCCATCCCGACAAGGAGGGACACTCCCGGCTGCCCTCCCTTGTCGGCCGCGAGCGCGCGATCGAGGTCTGCCGCGCAGCCGGAGCGGACCGCTTCGCGATCTACGACCTGGAGAACCCGGTCGGTACTCCGGTCTACGTGCACTCCAAGGTCGTCGTCATCGACGACACCTGGGCGATGGTGGGTTCGGACAACATGAACCGCCGCTCCTAGACCCACGACAGCGAGCTGTCCTGCGCCGTCCTGGACGCCACTCCCGACCCCCGCGCGCCGCACGACCCAGCGGCCTCGGCGACGGTCGGCTGCGACCCCATGTGCCCGAGCGCGTCCCCCGCGCGGCTGGCCCCTGGGCTGTCCCGGTATCCCGTCTGCTGTACGACCCCGACGGTCGCGCCTGGCGGGACCGGAT
>JANXUE010000250.1 GCA_025352005.1 Frankiales bacterium | reverse complement strand
CCAGCGCGGCGGCCAGCACCGCGGCGGCGAGCCGGGCTCCCCCCCGCGACTGCGGTAGCGCCGGGCTGGGACCGA
This sequence comes from Frankiales bacterium, assembly GCA_025352005.1. GTDB lineage: Bacteria > Actinomycetota > Actinomycetes > Mycobacteriales > SCTD01 > RYN-111. The sequence goes on along the minus strand of JANXUE010000250.1, from coordinate 4,986 downwards.
TCGGCTCGGTCGGGTAGCCCCAGGCCTGGGCGCCCGCCGGGGCGGGCCAGGAGGACGCTGGCGCAGCCGGCGCAGGTGCGTCTGGGGCAGAGGGGGCGGCGGCGCCGTACAGGGGACGATCGGCCTGCGGGCTCGCGTAGACATCGGACTGCGACCACCAGGGGTCGGGCTGGTCGGGCACAGGGAGGTCCTCCGGAAGCTGTTGGGTGCAAGTGTGCGCCTATTCGAAGGGGTTCAACCACGCACCGACCCTGGACATGCCCCGCCAGGTTCGGGCAAGCATCCCGTCGTCCTGGTGAGCGGGCCCGTGGGGGAGCGCAAGGACCGCGCTCCGGACCGTCGCGTCGGGGGCGTCAGACACCAGCGTCCAGGTCCGTCCGCCTCCTGACCACACGACTCGTTCGGTCGTCCCGGGCGAGACCCAGACCTGGCCACCGACGGACTGCGGTGTGCCCGACGTCGAGGACGGTAGCTCGCCTTTTTGCACGAACAGGGAAAGCGTCGAGAGCCCGTCGCTGTAGGACAGCTGCAGGACGTCACCCAAGGCGCGGTCGTGCATCCGCGCCTCGAACAACTCCATGCCGGAGGGGAGCTCGCGGCTGACCGGCCAGCCCTGGGCCACCAGGACCTGCAGTTCCGAGTCGTCCAGGTGCTGGCCGGTCGCGTGCATGACCCCCGCCGAGGGCGTGGCCGCCGAGTAGGAGACGGGTACGTCGTCGCGGGACCCCACCGTCAGCGAGACGAACGCGCTGCTGCGCACGACGCGGCCCCCGTCGTCCACGACGTCCCGGCGAAGAACCAGCCCGGTCGCGTCGTCGATCCAGAAGCGACCCGCCAGAGCCTTCGGCCCGCTCTGCCCCGGCCGCCGGGCCTCGACGACCCGAGCCCGGTGTCCGGCACAGGCACCGGTACCGGCTACCCGCAGGTCGTAGTGCGAGGCCAGCAGCGACAGCAGGCTCTGGTCGAGCACGTCTGGGGCAACGGCCGACCCTTCCGAGGCGAGCACCTGGACGGTGCTGCCCTGCCCGGGGGTGTGCTGGACCTGCAACACCGCGAAGTGCGGCTCGCCCGAGCGGGTGCTGACGACGTGCTGGGTACCGCTCCACGTACGTACCCGGGCGGCCAGGGCGGCCGACTCGAGGATGACCAGCGCTCGGCTCACCGGACCGGCAGCGGGCAGGGCCTCGGCCTCGGGACCGGGGGCCACGACTGCGGAGACGGGGCCGCTGGTCATCAGCGCACCTAGGCCGGCGACCAGCAGGAGCAGGCGGAGCCTGCTCACCGCACCGTCATCGTTGACCGCGCCCTGACGGCGAGCTGCTCGACGACACGTTCACCACGTCGAGCTCGGTGAAGGGCACCTCGTGCGACGTCACCCCGTGGTCGAGCACGAAGCCGGCATTTGCCGGGTCGACAGGCGCGACCGGACCGCGTGGGGGTGGCCCAGCGATGCTGAGCGCACCACCGAGCCCCATCGCGACGAGAGCGCCGCTCACCGCTGTACGACGCAGCCGGGAGTGCGAACGGCGCCCACCGTGTCCCCAGCGCACCGGGCGCGCAGCGGGCCGGCTGGCGGGGTCCTCACAGAAGGCCGAGACCTCCGCGAACGCTGCCGTCGACAGCAGCCGTGCGGACAGGTCGAACGGCACGACGAGGGGTTCGGCCCGGAGCACCTGCTTGAACCGGCGCAGGGCGTCGACCTCCGCCCGGCACGGCACGCAGTGAGTCAGGTGGACGAGGACCTCCTCCCGAGCACCGTCAGCGAGCTCGCCGTCGACGAACGCCGTGACCGCCGCGCCGAGGTGAGCCGTCATGCCAGCGCCGCCGAGGACGGCCCAGCCGACAGCGGTCCGGTGCGAAGGGTGGGCGCCCGGTGGGCCAGGGCCGCCCGGAGTTGCGAGCGCCCGCGGTGGATCCGGCTTCGCACGGTACCTATCTTGATGCCGAGGGCGTCGGCGATCTCGTCGTAGGGCAGTCCCTCGAGGTCGCACAGCACCACGGCAGCCCGGAAGTCCGGGGGGAGGGCGTCCAGGGCTGCCTGGATGTCGCCGTCGAAGTGGGCGTCGTCGTACGCCTGCTGGGGGCTGAGCTCGCGGCCAGGAAGGCGCTCGGCGTCGTCGGGCAGAGCGTCGAACCGGATCCGTGCCTTGCGGCGGACCATGTCCAGGAACAGGTTGGTGGTGATGCGGTGCAGCCACCCCTCGAACGTGCCAGGGGTGTAGCTCGACAGGCTCCGAAACACCCGGACGAAGACCTCCTGCGTGAGGTCCTCCGCGTCGTGTCGGTTGCCTGTCAGGCGGTAGGCCAGCCGGTACACGCGGGCGGAGTGGTCACGCACGACCTCATCCCACGTAGGTGGAGTCCACTGCTCTGTCAACGGCACCTGCTCGACCGAACTCATGCGAAAAGTCTGCCTCCACAGTCTGGGAATTACCTGTCAGTCATCGCAACGCGGCGCTACGCCCTGCCGTTCCCGCGAGGCATGCACCCACGGCAGTAGGTTCCGTGCATGGACGGCAACGCGCTGCAACGCTGGCTGGACTCCTGGGTGCTCGAGGACGCTTCCCTGACCGCCGCCCGGTCTCGGGCCGCAGAGGTCGGGGTGACCTGCGTGGACGCCGTCACCGGTTCCACCCTGCGCCTGCTGGCAGCGGCCAGCGGTGCCAAGGCCGTCGTGGAGCTCGGAACGGGAGCGGGCGTCTCCGGGCTGTGGCTGTTGCGGGGGATGCGCACGGACGGCATCCTCACCACGGTTGACCCGGAGACCGAGCACCAGCGACTGGCCAAGCAGACCCTCATCGAGGCCGGATACGGATCCGGCCGGGTGCGGCTGATCGCCGGGCGCGCGCTCGAGGTGCTCCCCCGGCTGTCCGATGGCGCCTACGACCTGGTCTTCTGCGACGCCCTGCCGACGGAGAACGTGCACTACCTGGAGGCGGCCATGCGGCTGCTACGGCCCGGAGGGCTGGTCGTGTTCGCCGGGGCCCTCGGGGACGGCCGGGTCGCCGACCCGTCAGCCCGCGACCCCGAGACGGTGGCCCTGCGCGAGCTCGGAAGGCAGGTCCGGGACGACGAGCGCCTGGTGCCTGCCCTGCTGCCCATCGGCGGCGGTCTGCTCGCCGCGATCTTGTCCTGACAGCGCCGCGCACCCGGGGAACGCTCCTGGTCGTGGCGTCAGGGCGGCGCGCTGCCCCTGCGTCGCTCCTGGTCGACGACCGCCTCCCGGTCTGCGAGCCGGGCCAGGCCGGCCAGCGGCTGCGCCATGCGGTAGTTGCCCCGCAGCCGGTCGGCGTTCCGGTCCAGGAAGGCCCAGTAGCCAGCCGTGAACGGGCACGCCTTCTCCCCCACCCGGACCGCTGGAGAGTAGACGCACGGCCGGCAGTAGTCCGACATCCGGTTCAGGTAGGCCCCCCCGGCGGCGTAGGGCTTGGTTGCCAGGACGCCACCGTCGGCGTGCTGGCTCATGCCGACGACGTTGGGCGTCATGACCCACTCATAGCCGTCGACGAAGGCCTGCTGGAACCACCGGGTCAGCTCCTCCGGGTCCCAGCCGCGCTGCAACGCATAGTTGCCCAGGACCATCAGACGAGGAATGTGGTGGACCCACCCCCGCTCGCGGACGTCGCGCAGGACCGAGGACAAACAGCGGGCCTCGACGGCCTCCGCGTCCAGCTCCCACATCCAGGTCGGCAACGGCTCCCGGGCCTGCAGGCTGTTGCGGTGCCGGTAGTCGTCCGGGGTGTGCCAGTACATCGACCAGATGTACTCCCGCCATCCCAGGATCTGCCTGATGTAGCCCTCGGCGCTGGCCAGCGGGACACCGCCTGCGCGGTAGGCGTCTTCGGCGCCACGAACCAGCTCCAGGGGGTGGAGCAGCCCCAGGTTCTGGGCAGGGGACAGGGCGCTGTGGGCCATCCACGGGTCGCGCGCGAGCATCGCGTCCTCGTGCGGCCCGAAGGCCGCCAGCCGGGTCCGGACGAAGTGCTGGAAGGCCTGCAGTGCCTCCTCGCGGGTTGCCGCCGACCAGCGAGGCCCGTCCTGGCCGAGGAAGCGGACGACGCCGTCTGCCTCCCACCGGTCGAGGTCCTCGCGCACCTGCGCGTCGACGGCGTCCTCGACCGGCCACCAGGGACCCTCGACGTCGAGCCCCTCCTTGGGAGGCGGCTCGCGGTTGTCGTGGTCGAAGTTCCACCGCCCACCGGTCGGCTCCACGCCGTCCATCAGCACGTCGAAGCGACGGCGTTGTCCGCGGTAGAAGTCCTCCAACAGCAGCCGCTTGCTGCCCGCAGCGAAAGCCGCGAAGTCCTCGGCCCGGGTCGCAAACCCCAGATCGGGTACGACGGTCAGCCCCCGTCCGCGGACAAAGCCGTCCGCGGCCCGGGAGGTGGGTTGCACGACCTCCAGCGGGCCGTCCACCTGGTCGAGGGCTTCGGCGTAGGTGTCGGTCTGCAGGAACAGCGCCCGGTCGCCCAGCTCGGCGGCCCGGTGCCGCAGCGCGGACAGCACCAGGTGCGCCTTCTGGCGGTGCACGGGCCGCCGGCGCAGCACCGACGTGGACTCCACCAGCAGTACCTGCTGGTCGGTGTCGGGCAGGTAGTGCGGTCCCAGCTGGTCGGCGAACAGCCAGCGGCGCATGGCCCCTGCTTACCCGACCGGCCGCCCCCCCGCACCCGGGAGCTGTCCGGCGCCGGGTCTACTCGACTCTGCGGGGACCGACCGCCGAGTTGAGGACCCCAGAGTTGGGGAGCAGGACGATGCCCTCTGCGGTGTCGAGTTGCACGTAGGTCAGGCCGATAGACAGGACCCGACCGGAGTACGGGCCGGCGAGGGCGCCACTGCGCACGGTGATCTCCTGGCCGACCCGGAACGGTCGGTTGAGCAGCATGACCAGGCCGGCGACGACGTTGGCCAGCGACTGCTGGGCGGCGATGCCCAGGATCACGCCGGTGACCGCCCCGGAGACCAACAGGCGCTGGACCGGCACCT
>JANXUE010000193.1 GCA_025352005.1 Frankiales bacterium | reverse complement strand
GTCCTCCTCGCCGTCGCCGTCCGGGCTCGCAGGTCAGGCGGGCACGGGCGCCGCGTCGGAGAGGTTCTCGCTGTAGGACGGGTCGTCGACCTCGCTCTTGATGCGAGCGATCTTGAAGATGACCAGACCGAAGGCCGCCTTGGCAAAGATGTCGGCCAAGGAGTATCCGGCCTGGCGGGCGACGAAGCCACTGGCCCCGGCGAAGCTGCCCCCGAAAACGGGGAACAGGTAGGCGATCGGGTAGACCCCCCACAGGCCGACGAGCATGATCCGGAGCTTGCCGACGGTGCTGCGCACCTCGGCGGGCTGCCGATCGAGGGACTTGCTGACCTCGACGAACAGCACGTAAAGCAGGTAGATGAAGGGAATCGTGGACAACGCACCCCAGAGCAGGCGGGTGCCGTCGCTGGTGGCGACCTCGCCCGGGTACCCCAGACCGATCATCAGCGCGGAGGCGAAGACCAGCTTGGCAAGCAGCGGCTTGGCCACCGAGCGGGCGAGCGCCAGCACGGCGATCGTCTCGACGAGCAGAAGCGGGACGGTGAGGAACCAGTCGACGTACCGGTAGGCCTCGTTGAACTCGATGCCGGTCAGCATGTAGACCGACTTGGAGCTCGCGACCTTGTCGGGGGTGACGTAGGAGGCCTTGAAGTTCTCAAAGATGCGGAAGTAATGGTAGGTCGCGATGAAGCAGACCATCGCGCTGACGACGAGGGCGTTGCGGTAGCGCTCCAGCACGCGTCGCTGGCTCAGCAGCAGGTAGATGCCGGTGAAACCGAGGGCGGCGATGGAGAGGGAGAACAGGTTGTAGACGGTGTTGTACTGCCCTGAGCTGATCTCAGGGATATTTACACCGGAGGCAAGCAGCATGAACGCTCCTCAAGGGGTGCTGGCCTTCACCAGCACGAGGGGATGGGGCGCTCGCACTCTGGCTCCACAGAACGCAAAGCGCAACTCGAACACTCTGTGGCGCGAGACCAAGCGTGGTGCGAGGCTGTGCAGGTGCTCGATCAGAGGCTGGTGCAGTCGCCATGGGACAGCCGCGTCGTCGCCCGGCTCGCGTCGTACGGGTCGGTGCTTGTGCTCCTCGCTATCGCTCTCGTCGGCCTGTTCGCTCCCCGGCTCGCCGCTGCCGCCGGGCCCGTTGTGCTTGTCGTCGCGGGGGTCCTCGGGCTACCCCACGGAGCGGTCGACCATCTCGCTGTCGGCTGGGGCCGGGGGCGTGCAGGGCGGCCGCGCGCGAGCTTCCTGCTGGCGTATGCCCTCGCCGCCGTCGCGGCAGCAGCCCTTGCCATAGCCGACCCCGCACCGGCCATTCTCGTCCTGCTCGTGCTGTCCGCGGCTCACTTCGCCGAGGGCGAGTACGCGTTCGACCGGCTACGAGGTGGCTGCGGCCTTGTGCTGCCGGCGGCTGCCGTCGGCACCTGGATTGTTGCCGGTCCGCTGCTGCTGCGGCCCGCGCAGGCTCGGCCACTGCTGGCCTCGCTCGACCCGGACCTGCCCGGCCTGGTCGCCTCGGCGCGGGCCCCGGTGCTGGCCGTGGCTGCGCTGCTGGTGCTTGCGGGCCTCGCCGTCGCGGTGCGATCCCACAACTGGTGGACCGCCGGGGAGCTGGCCCTGGTCGTCCTTGCCACGGCGGTGGCCCCGGCCCTGCTCGTGTTCGGCGGCTGGTTCGCCGGCTGGCACGCCTCGAGGCACCTGGTGCGCCTGGCGGCGTTGCAGCCGTACGGCGACGGCAAGGCCCGCTCCCTTGCCCTCGTCAAAGGTGCGGCAGGTCCCACAGCCGTAGCGGTCGCCGGAGTGGTCGCCCTCGTGCTGGTGACAGGCGGGTTGTCGTCAGCGGTACTCGTCGCGTTGCTCGCGCTGACCGTGCCGCACGCGGCCGTCGTGGCCTGGCTCGGGCGGCTCCCGCGGGTCAGAGCCGCTTGAGGGCCATCTGGGCGCGCATCTGGGCGGTGTGGGCGCCGTCGTCCGTATGGATGGCCACGTCGACAGGGAACACCGCGATGCCGCGGCTCGCGAAGGACGCGCGGATCCCTTCGGCGTCGCCGGCGAAGCGGGCCGTCGCCGTGACCGGGCCCTGGGCGATCGCCAGGTAGCTGATCTCGGCGCTCTTGACGAGCGGCACCCCACCGGCTCCGACGAGGTCCTCAAACAGTGACAGGACGACCCCGGCGGCAGCCGTCTCGGCCAGACCGAACAGCGCCGCGGAGTGCGGACCGCCGAGGTGGTTGCGCAGGGTCTCGGGCGTCGTGAAGGACAGGACCACCTCACCCTCGGCGATCGAGACCAGTCGCGAACCGAGGGTGCGGGCGAAGGGCGTGCCGCTCTCCACCAGTGGGGCCCAGTCGTGGATCTCGAAGTTGCTCACGCCCGTAGTCTGCCCCGCATGCACGTGAATGGCAGCCATAACGGGTACGACATCGCCGACCCGGCCCTGTCGGACCAGGGCGCGCGCCGGATCGCATGGGCCGAGCGCGCGATGCCCGTCCTGGGGCTGCTCCGGCGGCGCTTCGCGAACGAGCGCCCCCTCGACGGCCTGGTCCTGGCGGCTTGCATGCATGTCACCACCGAAACCGCAGCACTGGTCCGCACGTTGACCGCCGCGGGCGCCAGCCTGCACCTCGCTGCCAGCAACCCGCTGTCGACCCAGGACGACGTGGCGGCCGCCCTTGCCCAAGAGGGCGTGGGCGTCTTCGCCCGGCAGGGCGTCACCCTCGAGGAGTACGCCGGGCACCTGAGGGCCGTCCTCGACGCCCGGCCCGACTACGTGCTGGACGACGGCTGTGACCTGGTGAACCTGCTTCATTCCCACCCCGCGCTGCTGGCCGGCGTGCGCGGCGGGATCGAGGAGACGACCACCGGGGTCCTGCGGCTGCGGCAGATGGCGGCCGATGGGGCGCTGCGCCTGCCGATGGTGGCGGTCAACGACACCGCGGTGCAGCGGCTGGTGGCGAACCGGCACGGCACGGGGCAGTCGACGTTGGACGCGGTGCTGCGGGCCACCGGTGTGCTGCTCGCCGGGACGACCGTCGTGGTCGCCGGCTACGGGCCGTGCGGGCACGGGATCGCCGAGCGGGCAAGGGGTTTCGGGGCGCACGTCGTCGTCACCGAGGTCGACCCGTCGCGGGCGCTGGAGGCTGTCCTGGACGGGCACCGGGTGCTCCCGATGGCCGCCGCCGCCCCGGCCGGGGACGTGTTCATCACGGCGACCGGCAACCGCGGGGTGCTGCGTGCGGAGCACTTCGCGGTGATGAAGGACGGGGCGGTCCTCGCCAACTCCGGCCACTTCGACGTGGAGGTCGACGTCGTCGCACTCGCCGAGGTGTCAGTACAGACTCAGCGGGTGCGGGCCTTCGTCGACGAGCACCTGCTCGCCGACGGTCGACGCCTGCTGCTCGTCGCCGAGGGGCGACTGGTCAACCTCGCGGCCGCGGAGGGCCATCCGGCGTCGGTGATGGACGTGTCGTTCGCCGTACAGGCGCTGGCACTGGAGTGGCTGGTGGGCGCGTCGCTCGCGCCGGGGGTGCACGAGGTGCCCGCCGCGCTGGACCGGGAGGTCGCGCGGACCAAGCTGGCGGCGCTCGGCACCTCCCTCGACACCCTCACCGCGGAGCAGGACCGCTACCTGTCGACCTGGCGGGCATGAAGGGCAGCTACGCCGTCGGCGGTGACGTCGAGCGTTTCTCGTGTGGCTCCGGTCCGGCCGGATGGCGGTACGTCGGGACGCGCAGCGCAGGCGACAACGTCGACCTGACCGTCGACACGTCCGGGAGGGTGCTGCGGCTGCTCGTCGAGCAGGATGGCTGGGCGCTGCGCGGTGGTTCGGCAGGGCAGGAGCTGCTGTGGGTGCGCGGCGATGACGAGCACCGGGCCGTCGCTGCCGGCTTCGCCGGGACCAGTCCCGCCTTCGACCTCGCTGTCGCCCGAATGCTCGCCCTGTCCGTGGGGTCCTCGCGCAGGGTGACGCTGGTGGAGGTCTGCGAGCCGGTGGCGGCGACCCGGACCGTGGTGCACGCGTGGGCCCGGACCGCCTGTGAGGAGCCCGGCGTCGACCGCTACGAGGTGGCCGACCTCGACACGGCCGACCGCTGGGTCCTGCACCTTTCTGGCGAGGTGTTGGTCAGCCGCGAGGGCGGGGCTGGCCGCGCCCCGGCCCATCTTCTTGCCTTGTCCTGACCCCGGTGCCGACCTGTCTTGGCCAAGCGCCAGGCTCCCCCGGCGCCGCCGGCCGGAGGGTGGGACGGCGCCTGAGGGCAGACCGTCAAGGGCAGTCAGCTACAGGCAGCCGGCTCAGGTGAGGGACGGCGCGGGGTTGCGGCCGCTGAACCCGACGAGGCGGTCCTGTGCGGAAGCGTCATCGGCGACCGTCACCGCCGCGCCGAAGCCTCCGGGCATGCGCATCATGTCGCCCATCGGCGTGAGGAATGACTGCGCACTGGCGACGCAAGCCAGGTCGAGGGTGTCGTCCTGGTCGCTGGCCCGGGCGAGGTCCCAGGTGTGCAGCAGGGTGTCGGCGCACAGCAGCGTATCGACCACCCGGCCGAACGGCGCCGGCCCACCGAAGCTCTCGACCTCGGTGGCCTCGTCCGAAGCCAGAGCGGTTTCAAGGCTGGTGCGGACGGCCGCCCAGGCGTGAGCGAGGTCCGCGTCGGCGGCGAGGACCGGGGGCTCCGGGGGGTTCCCTGGCAGGCGGCCGAGGACGCGCCGGTGGGTGTCGACGACGTGTGTGGTCAAGGCCCGGGCGTCCCACTGTTCGCAAGGGGTGGTGGCCGTCCAGTCGCCGACGCCGGCCACGATGTGGCCGAAGGAGTCGGCCACTCGGCGGTAGTGCTCGTTGATGTCCATGCCTGCTGCCTACCCCATTTCCGGGACCCGTACAGCCAAGGACCGTGCCCAGCCCAGCCCTGACAGGACTGTGTCAGAGATAACCCGTTCAGGGATGCGGCCCTGACACAAGCCTGTTAGAGTTGTGGTCATGGCGCTCACGATCAACGAAGCAGCGACGGCCACGGGGTGGTCGCCGCGGATGCTGCGTTACGTCGAGCAGCAGGGCCTGGTCGAGCCGGCTAGGTCCGCCGCCGGCTACCGGCTGTACGGTCCGGCCCAGCTCCAGCGGCTGCGCTCCCTACGGGCCCTGCTGGAAACCCACGGCGTCGAGCTCGGCGACGTCGGGTTCGCCTTGCGGCTGCGTCGCGAGAACGAGCTGGCCAGCGCCCTGGACGGCTGGTTTGACGAGATCCCCACCGCGCCCGAGCCCCCCGACCTCCCTGCAGCAGATGAGCGCTGGCTCGCCTTCGAGCAGGACAAGCACCAGCACCTGCTCAACCTGTAACCAATTCCGTATGAGTCCTCACCAGGACCCGACAAGTTAAGGAACCCCATGTCCACCCAGGACTTCAAGGTCGCTGACCTCTCCCTCGCCGAGTTCGGGCGCAAGGAGATCCGCCTCGCCGAGCACGAGATGCCCGGCCTGATGTCGATGCGCACGGAGTTTGGCGCCTCCAAGCCGCTCACCGGCGCGCGCATCACCGGCTCGCTGCACATGAAGATCCAGACCGCGGTGCTCATCGAGACGCTGGTCGACCTTGGCGCCGAAGTGCGCTGGGTCTCCTGCAACATCTTCAGCACCCAGGACCACGCCGCGGCCGCCGTCGCCGTGGGCCCGACGGGTACCGTCGACGCCCCCGCCGGTGTCCCGGTCTTCGCGTGGAAGGGCGAGACCCTTCCCGAATACTGGTGGTGCACCGAGCAGGTCGTGTCCTGGCCCGACGGCGGTGGCCCCAACATGATCCTCGACGACGGCGGCGACGTGACGCTGCTCGTGCACAAGGGCGTTCAGTTCGAGGCCGCGGGCGTCGTGCCCAGCGCGGACGAGAACGACTCCGAGGAGTACACCGTCATCCTCGACACCCTGCGCCGCTCGCTGGCCGCGGACCCACAGCGCTTCACCAAGATCGCCGCGGGCATCAAGGGCGTCACCGAGGAGACCACGACCGGCGTCATGCGGCTTTACGAGTTCGCGACGGCCGGCACGCTGCTGTTCCCGGCCATCAACGTCAACGATTCGGTAACCAAGAGCAAGTTCGACAACCTCTACGGCTGCCGCCACTCGCTGATCGACGGCCTCAACCGCGCCACCGACGTGATGCTCTCCGGCAAGGCCTGCGTCGTCCTCGGCTACGGCGACGTCGGCAAGGGCTGCGCGCAGGCGCTCAAGGGGCAGGGCGCGCGCGTGGTCGTCACCGAGATCGACCCGATCAACGCGCTGCAGGCCACCATGGAGGGCTACCAGGTGGTGCGCATCGAAGATGTGATCAAGACGGCTGACGTCTTCATCACCTGCACGGGCAACCTCGACGTCATCACCGTCGACCACATGGCGAAGATGAAGGACTGCGCCATCGTCGGGAACATCGGCCACTTCGACAACGAAATCGACATGGCCGGCCTGAAGAAGGTCGCTGGCCTCAAGCGGGT
>JANXUE010000184.1 GCA_025352005.1 Frankiales bacterium | reverse complement strand
GCCCTTTGTCATGAGCACGACGCGCTGTTCGTCCTCGACGAGGTGCAGACCGGCTGCGGCATGACCGGCACGGCGTGGGCATTCCAGCAGCTCGGCGTCCAGCCCGACGTCGTCGCCTTTGGCAAGAAGACCCAGGTCTGTGGCGTGATGGCCGGTGGTCGGGTCGACGACGTCCCCGACAACGTCTTCCACACGTCGTCGCGCATCAACTCCACCTGGGGTGGCTCGCTCGTCGACATGGTCCGTGCGCGACGCATCCTCGAGGTGATCGAGGCAGACGGCCTGATCGCGCGCGCGGCCGTCGCCGGAGACCACCTGATGACCCTGCTTCGGGGGCTCGCCGACCGCCACGAGATGGTCACCGACGTCCGTGGTCGTGGTCTGATGTGTGCGTTCTCGCTGCCCGGAAAGGGATCTCGCGACGCCGCGCTCGCCATGTTGCGCGACGACGAGAAGGTCCTGCTGCTGGGGTGCGGCACCCGCAGCATCCGCTTCCGTCCCGCACTGACCGTCACCGAGGCCGAGCTCGAGGCCGGCGTCGCCGCCCTAGACCGCGTCCTGACCCGCTTGGAGAAAACCTCGTGACCAGCACCGTCCAGTCCTTTGTCGCCGGTGCATCGGTGCCCGGCGAGGCGGGCACCTTCACCTCCCTCAACCCTGCCCAGCTCACCGATGTCGTCGCCGAGGTCTCTCTGGCCTCGGCAGCGCAGCTCGTTGACGCCTTTGCCTCCGCCCGCGCGGCGCAACCGGCCTGGGCCGACACTCCCGCGCCCGTCCGCGGGCGCGTCATCGCCCAGATCGGCCGTCTGGTCGAGGCCAACGCCTCGGTGCTGGCGGACCTGATCGTCCGGGAGGTCGGCAAGCCGCGCGCGGAGGCTCTCGGTGAGGTCCAGGAGATCGTCGACACCTGCGACTTCTTCCTCGGTGAGGGCCGCCGGCTCTACGGCCAGACCGTTCCGTCGGAGATGCGCGACAAGCAGCTGTTCACCTTCCGTGTGCCGGTGGGCGTGGCGGGCATCATCACGGCCGGCAACTTCCCCGTGGCGGTGCCCTCCTGGTACCTCGTGCCGGCCCTGCTCTGTGGCAACACCGTGGTGTGGAAGCCGGCCGACTACGCCGCTGCGCTCGGCGACGCGCTGACTCGGATCTTCGTCGCGGGCGGCCTGCCCGCCGGTGTCCTCAACACGGTCCACGCCGACGGCCCCACCACCTTCGAGGGGCTGTCGCTGGCTCTCGAGCAGGGCTTGGTCAACAAGGTCGGCTTTACCGGGTCCTCCGAGGTGGGCGCGCAGATCGGTGCCCTGTGCGGCAAGCATCTGCAGAACCCTTGCCTGGAGCTCGGAGGCAAGAACCCGCTCGTCGTCATGGCCGACGCCGACCTCGACCTCGCTGCTGAGGGTGCGCTGTTCAGCGGATTCGGCACGGCGGGTCAGCGCTGTACCTCGCTCGGTGTCGCCATCGTCCACGACGACGTCTACGACGCCTTCGTGCAGAAGTTCGTCGGCCTCGTCGAGAGCGCCGTGGTGGGCGACCCGACAGGCGACGTGCTCTACGGTCCGATGCTGTCGGAGCGTTTCTTCACCGGCTTCCAGAAATGGCTCGGCGAGATCCAGCCGCACCACACCGTCCACGGCTCGACCGGGACCGGGCGGATCACCGCGGCCAACCCCCGAGCCGGCTTCGTCGGCGACCCCGACGCCGGGGTCTTCGCCCACCCGACGGTCGTCACCGGCGTGACCAAGGACGACGCGCTCTACCAGAACGAGACCTTTGGGCCGCTCGTGCCGGTGATGCGCTTCTCGAGCTTCGACGAGGCGGTCGATCTTGCCAACAGCCACGGTTACGGCCTGTCGTCGGCGATCTACACCAGCGACGCCAAGACGGCCTTCCGGTTTAGGTCGCGGGTCAGTGCCGGGATGCTGTCGGTCAACAACTCGACCTCCGGCGCCGAGGCGCACCTGCCCTTCGGTGGTAACGGCAAGAGCGGCAACGGCTCCCGGCAGAGTGGGGTGTGGGTGCTGGACCAGTTCACCCGCTGGCAGTCGATGAACTGGGACTATGCCGGCAAGCTGCAGAAGGCCCAGATGGACACCGAGGAGTCGGTGGCCGATCTCGGCTTCCGCCTCTGACCTGCAAGCACCAACGACGGGTCAGGGACCGGCGCGGTACCAGCGGGGGCTGGTGTTGGGTGGCGGCGTGTACGCCGCCTTGACGACCAACAACGAGGGCTTGCCACTGGCGATCCCCTGCGCCACAGCCGATCCGAGCTCAGCAACGGACACCTCCCGGGCGGCGATCCGGAAGGCGCGGGCCAGGGCGACGAAGTCCGGTGGCTCGAGGTCGCAGCCCAGGGCTGTGTCGCCGTGCTTGATGAAGTCATAGGCGAGCATGCCGTAGCCACCGTCGTCGACCAGGACCGTGGTGAGCGGCAGCTGCTCCTGGGCAGCGGTCGCGAGGTCGCCGCAGGCGAACAGGAACCCGCCGTCCCCTACCAGCGAGACGGCCGGCCGGCCGGATAGAGCCGCGCCGAGGCCGGCTGGGAAGCCGAAGCCGAGGGTGCCCCAGCCGACCGGATAAGCCAGGCCGCGCGGGCGGGCGACGCGGCCGAACCCGGCGTACCAGTAGCCGGGGATGCACATGTCCGCGACGACGACGGTGTCGTCGGTGAGGCCTGACTCGAAGGCATCCAGGAACGCGGTCTCAGGTCCGGCGTACAGCTCGCGGCCGGCCGGTCGGGTGAACCACGGGGTGCGCGGGACAGCCGGAAGCTGTTCGAGCAAGACCGACAGACCCGCGACGGCGTCGAGGGGCAGATGCACGTCGGGCTCAAGGTTGACCGGACGGTTGAGGTCGACGGTCACCACCCACGGTGGACGCGGCTGGCGAAAGCCCTGGGTGTTCATACCGTCGAGGTCACTGCCGATGACCACGACGAGGTCCGCGGCGTCCCACAGGTCACCGGCTTCGCGGACGTGCGGCGGGAGCGGCACCAGGTGCGGGTGGTCCGGCGGGAGCAGCCCCCGACCGCCGTAGGAGGTGAGCAGGGGTGCGCCCAGCCGGACGCACAGGTCCTCGACCAGCCGACCCGCACCGGAGGCGGTCGCCCCGCCGCCGGCCCACACGAGCGGGCGCGCGAACGGCTGGGGGAACGCGTGTTGGTCGGGCCGGAGGCCATGGGTCGGTGCGGGCGGCAGCTGAGGCCTAGGCACCGGGACGCTTGCGCTGAGCAGATCGGTGGGGATCTCGACATAGACCGGGCGCCGGGGGTGGACCATCGCGAGCCGACCGGCACTGACGACGACGTCATGAAGGTCCTCGACCCGCTCGACCCGAACTTGCGCCTTGGTGACAGGTCGGAAGAACGACGCCTGGTCGGTCGTCTCGTGCAGGACTCCGCGGAAGGCTCCGGGAATCCTTGCTGTCGTGGGGATGTCGGTGGCGATGACCAGCAGCGGCGAGTGGCACGACCACGCCTCCCCTACCGCCGTGACGATGTTGGAAGCTCCTGGACCGGTCGTCGTCAGTGCGACGCCGAGCCGCCCCGTGGCCCGCGCGTAGCCGTCGGCGGCGTAGCCGGCGGTCTGCTCGTGCCGCACGCCGACCAGGCGAACACCGCTGTCGGGAAACCCCTTCCACGCGGCCAGGTTGTGGACGCCAGGCAGCCCGAAGGCCACTTCGACACCCAGCTCCCGCAGCCCGACCACGAGGACCTCACCGCCTGTCGGCATCGACGATCTCCTTGACTTGTGTGGGTGACAGTCCCAGCTGGGCAAGGACTTCGGTGGTGTGCTGGCCCAAAAGCGGTGGGGCGTCGTGCACCCGCGGACGGATCCCGTCCAGCCGGTACGGCGACCCGACGACGGTCACGTCTCCCTTCGGGTGCGGCATCGTTTGGAGCTGCCCGGTCGCGAGGAGCTGTGGGTCCGACGGGAGCTGCCCGAGGTTCTGTACAGGTGCGCACGGCACGCCGTGGCTCATGAGGATCTCGACCCACTCCCGTGCCGTCTTCGCCGACAAGGCGCTCTCGAGGGCGGCGGTGACGGCGACCCGGTCGGCGACCCGACCAGCGTTGGTCCGCCAGGAGTCAACGGCCGTCACGCCGAGGGCCTGGCAGAGGTTGACGAACTGTGTGTCGTTGCCGGCTCCGAGGACAAGGGCGGTGTCCGCGCAGTGCAGCGGCCCGTAGGGGACGATGTTGGGGTGGGCGTTGCCTGTGGGCCTCGGCACCACTCCCCCGATGAGCGCGTTGCTGGCCTGGTTGACCAACATCGACACGGCCGCCTCGAGCAGGCCGACCTCGACCTTCAGGGGCTTACGGGCCACGAGTCCGGCGACGGCCCCGACCGCGGCGTACAGGCCGGTCACGACGTCGGCGATGGCCACCCCGACCTTCGTCGGCTCTGTGGTGCCGGTGACCGACATCAGGCCCGAGCGGGCCTGTGCCATGACGTCGTAGCCGGGCTTGTCGCCGTCGGGGCCGTCTCCGCCGGCGCCGCGGACCGATACCCAGACGCCAGATCCTTCGTCCCGGAGGCGATCCAGCCCCAGCTTCGCAAGGTGGCGGGGCAGGAAGTTCTCCACGACGACGTCGGCGGTCTCGGCCAGCCGGGCGACGACGGCCCGTCCCGACGGGGTCGTGAGGTCGAGTGCCACGGAACGGCGGTCGCGGTTGACGGCGAAGAAGTAGGTCGCGTCATCACCGTGGAACGGCGGTCCCCAGTGGCGGGTGTCATCGCCGATGCCGGGCCGCTCGACCTTGACGACGTCGGCACCGAGGTCGGCCAGCACCATGCAGCAGTAGGGGCCGGCAAGGACCCGTGAAAGGTCCAGGACGCGGACCCCGGCAAGCGGCCCTGCGTACGCGAGAGTCCCTGGCCAGCCGGGACCTGCGGCCAGGGACTGCTGGAGCGACGACACGTGTGGAACGCTGTCACACCTGGCTTTGCAGGGGTACGACGGACACGCCTGCGCGCACCTCGCACGTCCCCGGCGCACGGCCCCGTCGCACGTCATCGGCCGCTTGCTGGCACGCTGGTCAGGTGTCCTTCGACCCATGGGCTCTGCCCGACGCGGTGCTGTCGTTCCTGCGTGACCGACATCTGGCGACCTTGACGACCTTGCGCGCTGACGGTTCCCCACACGTGGTCGCGGTCGGCTTCACCTGGGACGACGGGGCGCAGCTGGCCCGGGTCATCACCAACGGGACCTCCCGCAAGGTCGCCCACGCTCGCCTCGGTGGACGGGCCGTCGTTGCCCAGGTGGCCGGCCCGCACTGGCTCTCGCTGGAAGGAGTCGTGTCGGTCTCCGACGACCCGGCCCGCGTCGCCGAAGCCGTACGTCGGTATGCCGAGCGCTACCGGCAGCCCGCCGTCAACCCGCAGCGCGTGGTGCTGGAGATTGCCGTGGACCGCGTCCTGGGCCGCGCCTGAGTGCCGAACGTGGTCGGGTGCGCCGCGCTACTCCTCGACGAGGGTGGAGCGGCCCTCCCAGGGGGTGCTCAGCACCACCGTCGTCCGGGTCGAGACGCCGGCTGCGGCGCGGATCTCCTGCAGCAGGGACTCGAGGTCGCCGGGGGCGCCGACGCGGACCTTGAGGATGTAGCTCTCGACACCGGCGACGCTGTGGCAGGCCTCGATCTGCGGGATGTGGGCGAGCCGTTCGGGGGCGTCGTCCGGGGCGGCCGGGTCGATGGGAGTGATCGACACGAAGGCCGCAAGAGGCGACCCGGCCACGATCGGGTCGACCTGCGCGCCGTAGCCCAGGATGGCGCCGCGCTGTTCGAGGCGACGTACCCGCTGATGGACAGCCGAGGTGGACAGGCCGGTGTCCTTGGCGAGGTCGGTGTAGGAACGCCGGCCGTCGTCGACCAGCAGCCGCAGCAGCTGGCGGTCCACCGTGTCGTAGTCGCCGGAGACGCTCACGAGGCGTTCATGACCGGGTCAGCGAGCGACCGATGACGATCCGCTGCACCTGGTTGGTGCCCTCGAAGATCTGCATCACCTTGGCCTCCCGGAAGTAACGCTCGGCCGGGTAGTCCTCGACGTAGCCGGCGCCGCCGAGGACCTGGATCGCGTCGGTGGTGACCCGCATGCAGGTGTCGGTCGCGAACAGCTTCGCCATCGAGGCCTGCGGACCATAGGGCTTGCCGGCGTCGTGGAGGCGGGCCGCCGACAGGTAGAGGGCGCGCGCCGCCTCGACCTGAGTGGCGAGGTCGGCGAGCAGGAACTCCATCCCCTGGAACGACGCGATCGTGCTCCCGAACTGTCGGCGCTCGGTGGCGTAGGACACGGCCAGGTCCAGGGCTGCCTGGGCGAGCCCGACGGCGACCGCGGCGATCCCGAGCCGGCCGCCGTCGAGAGCGCTCATCGCAATCCGGAAGCCCTCGCCCTCGCCGGCGATCAGCCGGTCGGCGGGGACGCGTGCCCCGTCCAGGACGATCGTCGCGGTGTGGGCGGACCGCATGCCCATCTTCTTCTCGGGCGGCTGCGGCAGCAGGCCGGGTGTGTCCGAAGCCGCGAGCAGACAGGAGATGCCGTGGGGGCCGGCTCCGTCCGCTCCAGGTGAGCCGGTCCGGACCATCAGATTGTAGAAGTCGGCGTGTCCACCGTGGGTGACCCAGGCCTTCGCACCGTCGACGACGTAGTCGGTGCCGTCGAGGGTCGCCCGGGTGACGAGGGCCGCGGCGTCGGAGCCACTGCCCGCCTCGGACAGGCAGTAGGCGCCCAGCAGGTCACCGGCGAGCATGTCCGGCAGGAACCGCTCGCTGCGCGTCCGAGCCCCACTGGGCAACCGGAAAGCACGCCAGGGTGTGGACGCTGACGCCGACCGCGAAGCCGGCCCAGCCCCGGCCGAGCTCCTCCAGCACCTGCAGGTAGACCTCGTACGGCTGTCCCCCACCGCCGTACTCCTCCGGATAGGCCAGGCCGAGCAGGCCGGCCTTGCCGACGGTCCGAAATAGCTCGCGCGGGAACTCCTCCCGTGCCTCCATCGGCTCGGCCAGCGGTGCGACCTCGTGCTCGACCAGGTCCCGGGTCAGCTCGAGTAGCGCTTCGGCCTCGGCGGTCGGAAGGCTGCGGACGACGGGCCGGGCGGTGGGCATCGGAACCCTCCTTTGCACGAAGACGTCCTGCAAGGCTACCGAGCGGGGGCGTGGGAGGCTGGCCGTGTGCCCGGACAGCTGATGCTCCTTGACTCCCCCGCCCTCTGGTATCGGGCGTTCCACGGCGTCCCGGACAGTGTCCGTTCCCCCCAAGGTGAGCCGGTCAACGCGATCCGTGGGTTCCTGGACATCGTCGCGCGGGTCGTGAGGGACACTCGTCCCTCCCGGCTGGTGGCGACCGTCGATCTGGACTGGCGGCCGGCCTTCCGGGTGGCGGCCGTTGCGTCGTACAAGCTTCACCGAACCCTCGAGGGCGGTGGCGAGGCGGAGCCCGAGGCCCTGGGGCCTCAGGTGGAGGTGCTGCTCAGGGTGCTGGCGGCGCTGGGGATCCCGGTGGCCGGGGCGCAGGGCTACGAGGCCGACGACGTCATCGGGACCCTTGCGACCCGCGAGACCGGCGCGGTCGACATCGTCACCGGCGACCGCGATCTGCTGCAGCTGGTGCGTGACGACGGTCCGGTGCGGGTGCTCTACGCGGTGGAGAAGATGAAGCCGTACGACGAGGGCGCGGTAGCCGCCAAGCATGGCATCCCGGGGACCCATTACGCGGAGTTCGCGGTGCTGCGCGGTGACCCCTCCGATGGACTGCCAGGGGTCAAGGGCGTCGGTGAGAAGACCGCGGCGGCGCTGGTCAGCCGCTTCGGCACGGTCGAGGCCATCGTCGCGGCGCTCGACACCGGGTCGGACGACGGCTTCCCGGCCGGCGCGCGGGCCAAGCTCGAGGCCGCCCGCGACTACCTGGCCGTCGCGCCCGCTGTGACCAAAGTGGTGTGCGACCTGCCGCTGCCCGACTACGACGACGCTCTTGCTCGCGTCCCGCTCTCGCCAGCGGCGCTGCTGGAGCTGAGCGACCGCTGGGGGCTGGAGAGCTCCTTGGAAAGACTGCTCCAAGCGGTCGAGACCGCTCTGTCCGACTAGGCTGTTACTCGTGGGTAACCCGGCCTTTTCCGTCCTGACTCGTCGCGCCGAGCTTGACGCTGCCGCGCACGAGGAGCTCGACGTCCTTGTCGTCGGCATGGGCGCCACGGGCGCCGGCGTCGCCCTCGACGCGGCGTCGCGGGGGCTCCGGGTCGCCGTGCTCGACATGGGAGACCTGGCCAGTGGCACGTCGAGCAAGTCCTCCAAGCTGGTCCACGGCGGGCTGCGCTATCTGGAGAACTACGAGTTCGGGCTGGTCCGAGAGGGGGTCATGGAACGCCAGTTGCTGCTCAAGCTTGCCCCGCATCTGGTCCGCCCGATGGACTTCCTCTACCCGGTCTGGCCCGACACGGCCAAGCGACACCTGCTCGCCCTCGGTCTCACGACGTACGACGTCTTCGCCCTGGCCTCCCTGGCCGGCCGTGGTGGCACCACCCGACGCCACCAGAAGGTCTCCGCGCAGGAGGCGATCGCACTCGCCCCCGCGATGGCCGACAGCGGACTGGCCTACTCCTACCTCTACGGCGACTGTGCCACCGACGACGCCCGGCTGGTGCTGGCTGTCGTCCAGGCGGCACGCCGGTTCGGCGCCCTCGCCATCACCCACGCCGAGGTGACCGGTCTGCTGTCCGAAGGCGGTCGGGTCGTCGGCGCCTCGGTCGAGGACCGGCTCGGCGACGCCTCGGCGACGATCCGGGCCCGGCACGTGGTCAACGCGACCGGCGTCTGGGTCGACCGGCTGCAGGGCTTCGAGGAGCCTGGTCGCGCAGCCGTCGTCCAGCCCTCGAAAGGTGTGCACGTCGTAGTCCCCCGCGAGCGACTGCCGCTGCTGGAGGCATCGATCCTGCTGCCGTCCAAGCAGGGTGACGGCCGTTCGATGT
>JANXUE010000018.1 GCA_025352005.1 Frankiales bacterium | reverse complement strand
GGCACCAGCGGCAGCACGCACGGGCTCAGGAAGCTCACCAACCCCGCAGCGGCCGCCACCGGCAGAGCCACCAGCACCGGACCGTCGGTCACGGTCGACACGAAGCTGTCGGCAACGCTCACGGCCGGTTCACCGAAAGTTCACAGTTCACGCCTGCTCGCGGGCCAGCGCCTGCACCGGTGCGCTCAGCTCGGCCTCGGTCAGCGCTCCCGGGTATAGCGCGGCCACCCGGCCCTGCCGGTCGAGGATCAGCGTCGTGGGGGGCTGCTGGGGGGCCTTGCCGCGGAACTTCAGCAGCAGCAGGCCATCGGGATCCACGATCGAGGGGTAGGGCGTATGCCTGCTGCGCTGGAACGCCTTGGCAGCGACATCGTCGTCCTTGATGTCGATGCCGACGAACGCCACCCCACTGGCCCTGGTCGCGGCGTAGACCGCGTTGAGGTTGGCCGCCTCGGCCCGGCACGGGTTGCACCACTGCGCCCAGAAGTTGACGACAACGACCTTGCCGCGCAGGGAGTCCAGGTCGAGCTGCCCGCCGTCGAGCGTCCGGCCGGACAGCGACGGCGCGGGCCGTCGGTCACCGACCTTGAACACGCCCGACGCGAGGGCGCCTACGCTGTTCTGCTGCGGTCCGCTGGTGCTGCCGTTCGCCGTACCCGCGCGACCGGTGCAGGCAGCAGCCAGCAGGCACGCCACGGCGGCGGGGAGCAGCGAGCGTTGCACGGGAGGGACCTGTTCTGGCGGCGGATGGGCCTGTCCAGTGTCGTCGACGCAGCCCTCGGCTGCCTACTGGGGTCAGGCGCCCTTGCCCGCGCGACGGGAGCCCTCGCCGGCCGGCTCGGAGTAGGTGACGAACACCAGCTCCTCGTCCTCCCAGGTCAGGGAGGTCAAGGACGCGAGACCACACTGCCGGATCCCCGGGTGGTGCCACAGCCGCCGGCCCTCGACGTAGCGGCGGACCGTCCAGATCGGCAGCTGGTGGCTGACGCAGACCGCCTCGTGACCCAGGTTGCGGTCACGGACGTCTTCGGCGGCGTGCAGCATCCGTCGGGCGATCTGCAGGTACGGCTCGCCCCAGGAGGGCGTGAACGGGTCGTAGAGGTGACGCCAGCTCGATGGGGTCTGCAGAACGCCATCACCGACGCCGACGCGCTTTCCCTCGAAGACGTTCGTGCTCTCGATCAGCCGGTCGTCGGTCGTCGTCGTGAGCCCGAACACCGCGCCGATGGGCGCTGCCGTCTCCTGCGCCCGCTGCAGGGGGGAGGCGCACACCTCGCTGACGTCGCACCCGCGCAGCGCCTCGGCGGCGTCGACCGCCATTTGCCGGCCGTCGTCGCTGAGCCGAAAGTGCGGCAGCCGGCCGTAAAGCACCTTGTCTGGGTTGTGGACCTCACCGTGGCGCAGCAGGTGCACCGTCGTCCTCATACCGACCCCCGGGCGGCTGCGGCGGCAGCCTTGGGAAGCGCAGCCGCGACCCGGTCGAGCGCTCGGTCATCGTGCGCGGCGGAGACGAACCACGCCTCGTAGGCCGAGGGTGGGAGGTAGACCCCTTCGGACAGCATGGCGTGGAAGAAAGCCTTATAGCGCAGGGTTTCCTGCTGCGTGGCCGTCGCGTAGTCGACGACCTCGTGGTCGCAGAAGAAGATGCTGAAGAGCGAGCCGGCCGTGTTGACCCGGTGCGCCACACCCTCCTTGGCGAGCGCCTCGCTGGCCAGTCGGGCGACGGTCGCCGCCGTCGCGTCGACGGCCGCATAGACCTCGTCGGTGCAGTGCCGCAGGGTCGCGAGCCCGGCGGCCACGGCAAGCGGGTTGCCGCTCAGCGTGCCCGCCTGGTAGACCGGCCCGGCCGGCGCGAGGTGGCCCATCACGTCGGCCCGACCGCCGAACGCAGCCGCAGGGAGGCCACCGCCCATGACTTTTCCGAAGGTGAACAAGTCGGCCGCGACGCCCTCGATGCCATACCAGCCGCCTCGGGAGACCCGGAAGCCCGTCATCACCTCATCGCTGATGAGCAGCGCCCCGAAGCGGGTGCACAGCGTCTGCAGGCCCTGGCTGAAGCCGGGTTGCGGGGGGACGACGCCCATGTTGGCGGCAGCCGCTTCAGTGATCACGCAGGCGATCTCGCTGCCGTAGGTCTCGAAGGCGGTGGTCAGCGCGGCCAGGTCGTTGTAGGGCAGCACGATCGTGTCGGCCGCGCTGGCGCCCGTCACGCCGGGGGTGTCCGGCAGGCCGAACGTCACCAGCCCGGAGCCGGCGGCGGCGAGCAGCGCGTCGACGTGGCCGTGGTAGCACCCGGCGAACTTCACGACCTTGCTGCGACCGGTGAAGCCGCGGGCCAGCCGGACGGCACTCATCGTCGCCTCGGTGCCGCTGTTGACCAGCCGCACCTGCTCGACGGGGCCGACGCGGCCGACGATCTGCTCGGCCAGCTCCACCTCACCGGGACAGGGCGTGCCGTACGACGTGCCTTTGGTGGCTGCCGTCTGCAGGGCCTCGACCACCGCCGGGTGGGCGTGCCCCAGGATCATCGGCCCCCAGCTGCAGACCAGGTCGACGTACTCGCGGCCGTCGGCATCGGTGAGGTAGGGACCGGTGCCGCTGACCATGAACCGGGGTGTCCCGCCGACGGCCCGGAAGGCCCGCACGGGCGAGTTGACGCCTCCGGGGATCACCGCCGTGGCCCGGTCGAACAGCGCCTGCGACACGGGCACGTCGTACGGGTAGGGGGTTGCGGTCATGCCCGCCATCCAACCAGCATTGGGGTCAGCGCAGCCAGGCGGCGGCCTCGGTGGCCCAGTAGGTGAAGATCATCGACGCGCCCGCCCGGCGGATGCCGACGAGCTGCTCGATGATGATCCGCTGCCGGTCCACCCAGCCCTGCGCCGCAGCCGCCTCGACCATCGCGTACTCCCCGCTCACCTGGTAGGCGGCAACGGGTACGTCGACGGCGTCGGCGACTGCGCGCAGCACGTCGAGGTAGGCCAGGGCGGGCTTGACCATCACCGCGTCCGCGCCCTCGGCGATGTCGAGCAGGGCCTCCCGCACGCCCTCCGCGGCCGAGCGCGAGCCATCCTGCTGGTAGGCAGCCCGGTCACCGAACTGCGGTGCGCACTCGGCTGCCTCCCGGAACGGGCCGTAGAAGGCGGAGGCGTACTTGGTGGAGTAAGACAAGATCGGCAGGGCCGAGAACCCTTGCGCGTCAAGGGCTCCACGGATTGCCGCAACCTGCCCGTCCATCATCCCGCTGGGCGCGATGACCTGGGACCCGGCACGGGCCTGGGCCAGCGCGATGCTCGCGTAGCGCTCGAGGGTCGCGTCGTTGTCGACCTCACCCTCGGCAGTGAGCAGCCCGCAGTGGCCGTGGTCGGTGTACTCGTCCAGGCACAGGTCGCTCATCACGACGAGGGCATCCCCGACCTCGGCGACGACGTCCGCCAGGGCGCTCTGCACGACCCCCGTCGGGTCATCGGCCTGCGAGCCGCGGGCGTCCTTGCTGGCCGGGATGCCGAACAGGATGAGCCCACCCACCCCCGCTGAGGCAGCCTCAGCGGCGGCCTTGCGGAGCGAGTCCCGGGAGTGCTGGACCACCCCGGGCATCGAGGTGATCGGCGCCGGTGCGTCCAGGCCCTCCTTGACGAAGACCGGCAGCACCAGGTCGGACGGGCTGACGCGCACGTCGGCCACCAGCCGGCGAAGGGCGGGGCTGCGACGCAGTCGCCGGGGGCGTGCCGCCGGAAAGCCGCCCACCGGCCCGACCGGACGGCCACTCGCGGTGGTCATCGCCGAGCCCGCGGCGCCGCTTTCTTCGCGCCCTTGCGGCGACGCGCGGCAGGCGGGAGCTCGCCGGCAGCCCGCAGGGCCAGGGCGTACGCCGCGAGGCCTTCCACGAGGGTCGTCACGTCGGGCTTGTCGGCCAGGACGTCGACCCTCAGCCCGAGCTCCTCTGCTGTGGCCTTGGTCTGCGGGCCGATGGCCGCGAGCACCGTTGTGTCGTGCGGTTTGCCGGCGATACCGACCAGGTTGCGGACGGTCGAGGACGAGGTGAACAGCACCGCGTCAAACCCACCACCCTTGAGGGCCTCACGGGTCTCGGCGGGCGGCGGGGCCGCCCGGACCGTGCGGTAGGCGGTGACGTCGTCGACCTGCCAACCGAGGTCCTTCAGGCCCGCGACCAGGGAGTCGGTCGCGATGTCGGCCCGCGGCAGGAAGACCCTGTCGATCGGGTCGAAGACGTCGTCGTAGGGCGCCCAGGCCTTCAGCAGGCCCTCGGAGCTCTGCTCCTCGGTGGGCACCAGCTCGGGCTTGAGGCCGAACTCGACGAGGGCTGCGGCGGTCGCCTCGCCGACGGCGGCGACCTTGACCCCGGCGAAGGCACGGGCGTCGAGGCCGAAGTCCTCGAGCTTCTCGCGGACCGCCTTGACGGCGTTGGTGGAGGTGAAGGCGACCCACAGGTAACGGCCCGTGACGAGACCCTTGATGGCCCGCTCCATCGGAGCGGGGGTGCGCGGCGGCTCGACGGCGATGGTGGGGACCTCGACCGGGATCGCGCCGTAGGCGCGCAGAGCGGTGGACAGCACCCCAGCCTGGTCACGGGTGCGGGGGACGAGCACGCGCCAGCCGTAGAGGGCGCGGTTCTCGAACCAGCCGAGCTTGTCAGCCTTCTTCACAGCGTCGCCGACGACCACGACGACCTCGCCCTGCAGGTCACCGGCATCGGCCTCGACCATGTCCAGGGTGGACAGGACGGTGCGCTGCTGACTCGTCGTACCGGCTGCGGTGACCGACACCGCGCTGGAGGCCCGACGGCCGTGCTCGACCAGGGCCGACGCGGCCTTGGCGACCTCGCTCGCGTCGCAGGTCAGCACCAGATGCCCTGGGGCGCCGGCGATCCCGGCCCAGTCGAGGCCATCCTCGACGTGCGCGACGGTTCGGGGCATCCCTACGGCCACCCCCGCGAAAGCGGGTACGGCGACCGGCGCCGGCAGGCCGGGCACGACCTCCAGCCGTTGCCTGCCCTTGACGACCGCCTCGGCCTCGCGGGCACCGACGTCGGTGACGAACGGGTCGCCTGGAAGCAGCCGCACGACGAGCTTGCCGTCCTTGGCTGCGGCGACCAGCGCTGCGCCCTGGGGGGCACCGCTTGGGACCCGCTGCACCTCGGCCGAGGGGCCGGCCAGAGCGAGGACCGCGTCGCTGATCGTCTCGTCGGCAATCACGAGGTCGGCCGCCGCGAGCAGCTCGGCGGCACGCATCGCGAGCAGCCCCGGGTCACCGGTACCGGCGCCCACCAGGGCGACCTGGCCGGCGGGGCGGCGGGGGCGGGTGGCGCTCATGGTGTCTCTCCCATCATGGGGCCCCGGCTGTCGGGACCCATCAGCTCTGCCGCGCCGAGGTCGAGCAGCTCGGCAGCGAGCCGCCGTCCCACCCCGGTCGCGTCGTGCGTCGGACCGGTCGCCGAGAGGCGGACCAGGTCACTTCCGTCGAGCGCGGCCACCAGGCCGCGCAGGAACACGGCTGGGCCGTCGTCGTCATCGACGATCTCGGCCATCGCCCCGACCGGTGCGGAGCAGCCGGCCTCGAGCGCTGCGAGCAGGCTGCGCTCGGCCTCGACGGCCAGCCGGCTGTCCGGGTCGTCCAGAGCCTTGAGCACGGCGACCAGGTCTGAGTCGGCGCGGCACTCGATCGCCAGCGCGCCCTGCGCCGGCGCGGGAAGCACCTGCAGTGGGTCGAGGGTCTCGGTGATCTCCCCGGTGCGGCCGAGCCGGACGAGGCCGGCGCGGGCGAGCACCACCGCGTCGAGCGCACCGCTGGTGACCCTCGCGATCCGGGTGTCGACGTTGCCCCGGACCGGCACGATCTCATGTCCCATGCCCAGGGCGAGCAGCTGCGCCGTGCGACGCGGCGACCCGGTGCCGATCCGCGCCCCGGCCGGGAGCTCTCCGAGGGTCAGGCCGTCCCGGGCGATCAGCGCGTCCCGGGCGTCCGCCCGCGGGGGGACGGCGGCGATCACCAGGCCGTCGGCCGGCGCGGTGGGAAGGTCCTTGTAGGAGTGCACGGCGAGGTCGACCTCACCGGACAGCAGCGCGTCGCGCAGGGCGGTGACGAAAACCCCCGTCGTACCGAGGGAGGTGATGGCGGCCGTGGACGTGTCGCCGTGGGTCGTGATGTGAACGATCTCCACCTCGTGACCGAGGGCCCGCAGCGCGTCGGCGACGAGCCCCGACTGCGCGAGGGCCAAAGCGGAGGCACGGGTACCGAGCCTCACGAGTCGTCATCTTCAAGGGTGAGGGGGGCTGCGGTGACAGCTGCGGGGGCCGCCCGGTCGAGGCCGAACAGCTCGCGCAGCGCGTCGGCATAGGACAGCCCGACGGGGGCCTCGGTGAGCTCCTTCACGCGCACTGTGGGGGTGTGGAGCAGGGTCTTGACGACCCGGCGAACGGCCTGCTCGACCTCGGCGCGCTCGTGGTCGCCGAGCTCGGGCAGCCGGGAGGTGAGCCGGGCAAGCTCGAGGTCGACGACCTCGTCAGCCTTGGTGCGCAGCGCCACGACGGTTGGCGCGACGCGGCTGGCCTTCTGCCAGGTGAGGAAGGTGCCCACCTCCTCGGCGACGATCTCGCGGGCCGCCTCGACACCGGCGCCGGCCTCGGTACCGGCGAGGGCGCCCTGCAGCGCCTCCAGGTCGACCAGGGTGACGCCGGGGATCGTGCGGACCAGCGGGTCGACGTCGCGGGGCAGCGCCAGGTCGAGGACGACGAGGGGCCGCTCCGGACGCTGGGCCATCGCAGCGGCGACGACGTCGCGGTGCACGACCAGGCCAGTCGCGCCGGTGGACGTGACGACGACGTCCGCGAGGAGCAGCTCCTGCGGCAGCGCATCCAGGCCCACGCCACGACCGTCGAGGGAGATCGCGAGGCGGATCGCGTTGACAGCGGTGCGGTTGGCCACCACGACGTCACCGACGCTCGCCCGCCGCAGGGTCGCCCCGGCGAGCGCGCCCATCGAGCCGGCGCCGACCACCAGGACGCTGCGGCCCTCGAGCTCACCCACGGCCCGGACCGCGTGGGCAAGGCCGACACTGACCAGGGACTGCCCGGCCTCGTCGAGTCCGGTCTCGGAGTGCGCCCGCTTGCCGACGCGCAGCGCCGTCTGGAACAGCTCGTGCAGGACCCGGCCCGCGCTGTCGCTGGACGCGCCGTAGGCCCGGCGGAGCTGACCCAGGATCTGCGACTCACCGACAACCATCGAGTCGAGCCCGCACGCCACCTGGAACAGGTGCAGGACGGCCTGGCCCTCCCAGTGCACGTAGAGGTGCTTGGACAGCTCCTCCAGCGGTACGCCGGAGCGGCGGGCCAGCAGGTCGGTGACGGCGTCGACGCCGGCGTGGAAACCCTCGGTGTCGGCGTAGACCTCGACGCGGTTGCAGGTCGACAACACCACGGCCTCACTCACCGCGCCGGGCGTCAGCTCCCCCAGGACACCGGTCGTGTCACCGAGCCCGAGCGTGACCTCCTCGAGCAGGGACACCGGCGCGCTGCGGTGTGAGATGCCGACGACAAGGACGCTCATGCGGACGCCCCCGCCGCAGTCAGGGCTGCCTTGCGGTGCTCGTGGAAGCTCAGGATCTGCAGCTCGACCGACAGGTCGACCTTGCGCAGGTCGACGCCGTCGGGGACCGTCAGCACGATCGGCGCAAAGTTCAGAATGCTGGTCACGCCGGCCGCGACGAGCAGGTCGCACACCTCCTGGGCGGCCAGGGCAGGGGTCGCGATGACCCCGATGCTGCCGGTGCTCACGACCTGCGGGAGATGCTCGACGTGCTGCACGGTGAGCCCGGCGATGACCTCACCGACCCGGCCTTGGTCCGCGTCCAGCAGGGCGTCGATCGCCAGGCCGCGCGAGGCGAAGCCGCCATAGCCTGCGAGGGCTCGACCGAGGTTGCCGACCCCGACCAGCACGATCGAGCAGCGGTGCTCCAGCCCGAGCTCGGCGGAAATCTGCTCAACCAGGTTGGTCACGTCATATCCGACACCGCGGGTGCCGTAGGAACCGAGGTGGCTCAAGTCTTTGCGGAGCTTGGCGCTGCCGACACCGGCAGCCTCGGCCAGCGCCTCGGAGCTGACCGTCTGGTGGCCGTCCTCAGCGAGGACGTGCAGGGCCCGCAGGTAGAGCGGGAGCCGGGCAACGGTGGCCTCGGGGACGTTGGCACGGCGCCGTCCTGGGGCGCGCAGAGCCCCGGTCGCGAGCCTGCTCGGGTCCACCTGGGCGCTCCTGCGAACGGGCCTCGGGAGGCCATCTGGGGCGCTTGGAGTACGCCGACTGCGCCAGGTTACGCGCTTGTGAACGCGCGCACAAAGTCAGTGAGGGTGGTCACACCGGCGCGCGCAGGGCA
The DNA here is from genome assembly GCA_025352005.1 of Frankiales bacterium. Lineage (GTDB taxonomy): Bacteria > Actinomycetota > Actinomycetes > Mycobacteriales > SCTD01 > RYN-111. The sequence continues at coordinate 13,961 of JANXUE010000018.1, read as the reverse complement.
GCCCGAAGGGCCTTCTCCTCGACCCACCAGCGGCTGTGCAGTGCGCCGTCGAGCAGTACGACCGGGACATGGTCGCTCCACTGCTGCAGCGCCGGGTCGGCGTCGACGTCCAGCACGGTCAGGGTTGCCCCTGCCTCGGCCGCGAGCCGGGTCACCAGTGGCTGTGCCTCGGCGCACATCGAGCAGCCCTGTCGGGTCACGAACGCCAGCGCATGCGGACCCGTCGTACCGGCCGTACGGGGGGGCCGTCGTCGGAGCATCGGATCACGCTAACCCGGCGCTCACCCGGTGCTCACCCGGTGCTCGCCCCGACCGGTCAGGCCGACAGCTCCCGGAGACGTCCCTTGGAGACCTTGCCCGTGGCCGAGTGCGGGAGCTCCGGCACGAACTCGACGGCCGCGGGGCACTTGAAGCGAGCCAGGCGGGTCGCGCAGAAGGCGATGACCTCGTCCGCGGTGAGGGAGGCGCCGGGCGCCACCACGACGAGAGCCTTCACCGACTCCCCGGTGTAGGGGTGGGCGATCCCGATCACGGCCACCTCCGCGACACCCTCGAGCTGGGCGAGGACCTCCTCGACCTCCCGGGGATAGACATTGAATCCGCTGACGAGGATCAAATCGCGGCGCCGGTCGACCAGGTGCAGGTCCCCGTCGTCGTCGAGGACCGCAACATCACCGGTGGCGAACCAGCCGTCGGCGTCGGGGCCGTCCGCGCCGTCGGGCCAGTAGCCGGAGAACAGGTTGGCGCCGCGTACGACGATCTCGCCAGGGTCGCCCTCCTCGACCGGACGGCCCTTCTCATCCAACAGTCGCAGCTCGACGCCGGGCACCGGCCGACCGATCGAGCCCGGCTTGGCGACCTCGCTCATCAAGGTGGTGGTGAGTACCGGTGCGGTCTCGGTCAGGCCGTAGCCCTCGAAGACGTGCTGGCCGGTGACGTCGAGCACCCGCTGCAGGACGTCCGGCGGAAGGGGCGCGGCACCGGACAGGGCCAGCCGGACGGAGGTGAAGGCGTCGCCCACGTCGGGGAGCATCGACCAGGCGACGTACATGGGCGGGGCGCCGACGACGTTGGTGACGCCATCCCGGCGCAGCAGCTCGAGTGTCTCCACCGGGTCGAAGCGCTCGGCGAGCACGCCGGTCGCGCCGTGCCAGGCCACGGCGCCGAGGGCCGCGTTGAGGCCGTAGACGTGAAACAGCGGCAGCACGAGAAGCATGACGTCGTCGTGGGACACGACAGGAGGATCGATCCGCGCGCCCTGCTCGAGGTTGGACAGCAGTGCCCGGTGGGTGAGCATCGCGCCCTTGGGCCGGCCGCTGGTGCCGCTCGTGTAGAGCACGACGGCCAGGTCCTCGCCGCCGCCCACGCTCTCGAACGGCCCGCTACCGGCCACCAGCCCCTCGTACGACGGGCTGCCCACGACCACCACGCGGGCCGGAGCCGCGGGGAGGCCCTCGACCAAAGCGGCCGTGGTGGCTCCAGTGACGACGGCGGCAGTGCCGCTGTCGGCGAAGACGTGGGTGAGCTCTGCCGCGGTGTAGCCGTTGTTGACAGGTAGCGCCACGAGGCCGGCCCGGAGGGCGCCGAAGTAGACGACCACGAACTCCGGGGTGTTACCCAGGTGGACTGCGACACGGTCCCCAGTGGCCAGGCCGAGGGCGAGCAACCCCCGCGCGGCGGCCGACACCTGCGCGTCCAGGTCGGCCCACGTCATGACCTGCTGGTCGAACAGCAGAGCCGCCTTGTCAGGGGTGGCAGCGGCCGCGTCAGCGACGAGGTCGGCGAGGTTGCCGGCAGTGCGGGCGGTCACGGGATCCCTCAACTCAGGCTCCGGGAGGAGCAGACCGGGGCAGCATCGCACAGCACGGGCCTCCCAGCGCGCGGACGCCCTCCCCGGCTACCCGACCTTGGGGGTGGGGGTGGCGGGCCTGGTGGGCTTCGGAGCGGTCGTCCTGGAGGGGGTCACGATCGGGGTGGGCGTCCCAGCCGGGGTGGGCCGCGGCGTCGAAGGCCGCGGGGTGGGGACGACGACCGCCGAGGGGGTCGGTGTGGGCACGGTCAACCCTGACGCCTTCGCTGCCTGGTCTGCCTTGATCTGGCGATAGAGCACCTGGGCCCGCGCGAAGATTGCAGCGGGCAGCGTCCCGCCGAAGACCTGGGGGACGCCGTGCAGGTTCTTCATGCCACCACAGGACCCGTCGACCCGCAGGTGCTCGGAGCCGTTGCCGACGGAGCAGTTGCTGTACTCGTTGCCCATCCAGGACGCGATGCACAGGTGCTCGTCGGGGATGCAGCCGGTGAACCACGCGTCGGTGGAGTCGTTGGTGGTGCCGGTCTTGCCGAAGACGGTGGACGCCTGTTGGACCGCCGTACCCGTGCCGCTGGTCACGACGGAGGTGAGGGCCTCCACGACCGACCCGGCCACAGCGGCGGTGAGGACCCGGCGGGAGGGGCTCGGGGCGGACCGCTGCAGGACCTGCCCGGGGTCGGTTCCGACCGCGCCGGTGCGGATCTCGGTGAAGGTCCGTGGGCTGATGTAGACGCCCCCGTCGGCAAAGGTGGAGTAGGCGACCGCCTCCGACAGGGGGGTGACCTCCACCGACCCGCCGACGCCAAACGACGGTGGGCCGGGGTCGATCTTGCCGACCAGCCCGGCTGCCTTGGCGAGGTCGGCGACCTTGGTGCGGCCGACCTCCTTGGCCAGCGGGCCGTAGACGGTGTTGACCGAGTCGGCCAGCGCCCGCTTGAGGGTGAAGGTTCCCGCCTCGGCCTTGTCGGCGTTGCACAGGTGGTAAGGGTTGGGGGTGCCGCCGGGATTCACGATGTCGACGCAGTTCGCGGCGTAGCGCGTCGTGTTGAGCGTCAGCCCCTCCTTCAGCGCCTGCGCGAGGGTGAACGGCTTGATCGTCGAGCCGCTCTGCCGTTGGGCGTTGGTGGCCAGGTTAAACCCGAGCTTCTGCCGGTAGCCGCTGACCCCCTTGCGCACGACCTTGCCGCTCCCGTCAACCAGGTTGGGGACGGTACGACGGGTGGCCATGGCCTTGACATCACCGTTTCGGTAGTCGACGGCGACGATGGCGGCCTGCGGGTCACCGGTGTCGGGCAGGACGTCCTTGATGGCCTGGTTGAACGCCATCTGCAGGTCAAGGTCCAGCGTGGTTCTCACCCGGAGGCCGCCGCGGAAGAACACGTCCTCGTCGTACCCCGCAGTGGACGTGATCTTGGACTTGACGTAGTCGGCGAACTCGGGCGCGACGGTCGGCAGCTCCGGCGGCGACACGCGCAGGGGCCTGACGTCGATCTGGAAGGCGTCGCTCGCCTGCTGGGGCGTGAGGTAGCCGCCGACGACCATCCGGTTCAGCGTGTACTGCTGCCGAACGCGGGCCGTCGCGAAGTCCTTGACCGGGTTCCAGCTCGAGGGCGCGGGCGCGATGCCGGCCATGATGGACGCCCGCGCCACGGCCAGCTCGGGCTCCCGCTTGCCGGTCTTCTCGTTGAGGTCGAGGTCCTTCACCGGGACCCCGAAGTAGTACTTCGAGGCGGCCTGCACGCCGTACAGGCCGTTACCGAGGTAGAGGGCGTTGAGGTAGTCGGTCAGGATCTCCTGCTTGGAGAACTTCTGCTCGAGGCGTACGGCGAGCGCGGCCTCGCGGACCTTGCGCAGAGCGGTCCGCTCGTTGCCGACGTAGGCGTTCTTCACGTACTGCTGCGTCAGCGTCGAGCCGCCCTGCGAGACGCCACCGGTGAGGTCCCGGAAGATCGCCCGGATCGTGGCCAGCGGGTCGACGCCGTTGTGCTTGAGAAAGCGCTCATCCTCGGCGGAGATGATCGCGTTGCGCATGACCTGCGGAATGTCCTCGGCCTTGACGACCTCCCGGCGCTCCGGGGGCAGGATCGTCGCGAACTGCCGCCCGTCCGCGGCGACCAGGACCGCCGCGGTGGGCGGGGGCGCGAGGGCGAAGTCGATCGGGGCAGAAAGCAGGCCACCGACGAAGGTCCCGGTCCCCACGAGCACAGCCAGCAGCCCTACCAGCAGCACCCGTGCCACGATCCGCGAGCGATGTCGGCGGCGCCGGCGGGACGCCGCCGCCGCCCTCTGGCGTGGTGTCGTGCGCGGACGCCGCCCTCGTAGGAGTGGACCGGAGGCGACCATAAGGGGCAGGGTAGGACGTGCGGGTCGCAATCTGGCACCTACGGCGGCTCAGCGGGCAAACACGGGCACGACGGAGGGCGGCATGGACGAGCGGCCGTCCGGACAGCGCGCAACCCCGCAAAGCAGCGTGCGGGTGCTCGTGGTCGACGACACCGAGCACGTGCGGACCCTCGTCGCAGACATGCTCCGGCTCGATGGCTTCCACGTCGTCGGTACGGCGGACTCCGGCGACGCAGCCGTCGACCTGGCCCAGCAGACCGACCCCCACGTGGTCGTGATGGACCTGCGGATGCCGGGGATCGACGGCGTCGAAGCGACCCGGCGGCTGCGGGCCGCCCGCCCGGGACAGCTGGTCGTCCTCTACACCGCCTACGTCGACGCCGAGGTCGAGCGACAGGCCGAGGAGGCGGGCGCCGCCCTGTGCCTGGGCAAGGTCGAGGGCCTGCCGAGGCTCGAGCGGGAGCTGGTCCGTCTTACCCTCGCGGTGACCCGCGGCCGGTAGACGTGCCGCCAACCATGAGGGCCAGAGCTTCGTGAGCCGCCCAACCTCCTCGCAGGGCCTGTCGGCCCTTCGAGCCGCCGTCGCACCCACCGGCGCGGCCAGGGGTGCGGCGCCGGCCGGTACCGGGCCCGCCCCCGAGGGTGACACCGCTGTGTCGCTCGGGCTCGTGCAGCGCGCCCAGCAGGGCGACGCGGAGGCGTTCGGCGAGCTCTATGACCTCTAGGTCGACCAGGTCTACCGCTACATCGCCTACCGGGTCGCGAGCGCGCAGCTCGCCGAGGACCTCACCAGCGAGACCTTCCTGAGGGCCCTGCGCCGGATCTGCTCCTTCACCTGGCAGGGTCGCGACGTGGGCGCCTGGTTCGTGACGATCGCCCGCAACCTGATCGCTGACCGCTACAAGAGCGGCCGATACCGCTTGGAGCTCACCTCCGACGACGTGTCCATGGTGAGCGGCGCGGCGACCGTCACGACACCAGGGCCCGAGGGCGAGGTCCTCGCGGCCATGCAGAACAAGGTGCTTCTGGAGGCGGTGCGGCAGCTGGGCGCCGAGCAGCAGGCGCGGCCACCCGCCTGCGCGAGGTCCAGAGCCTGGCCCATGGCGACGGCGAGCTCTCGCTCGGCGCCGGTACGACGGGTCCGTTTGCCGCCGGCGCGTTCGGGGCGCCGGCCCGGAACGCGATCAACCGCACCCTCGCCGATTTCTCCAGCGAGACCCGTGCCGGACAGGCCCTGCTCCAGCGGGCCTACCGCGCGTCCAGCAAGCCGGAGCCGCTGCGGATCCTGACGGCCTTCTCCACGCTGCAAAAGGCCCGCCTGGTCGCCGTGCCGCCCGACCTCCCCACCGGCTCACGCGCCTTTGCCGAGCGGGCACTGCAGTTGGTCACCGTCGTCGGCAGCGACGCAGGACAGCTGCTGTCTGTCGGCAGGTGCGGTCGTGAGTGCGTCCCACCTGGCGGTGGTCCAACGCTGACGGGAGGGCCCACCGGCACCCCGAACGGCCAGAACAGGACCGTTCGGCCGGGTGGCCCGATCGCGACGCCTGCCCCGACGGCGCCACGCTCACCGTCGCCACGCTCACCGTCGCCACGCTCCCTGCCGACAGCCCCCGTGCCGCTGCGCACCAGCGCACCAGCGCACCGACGATCCGGCCCCCGCCGCTGCCGCCGATCCCGCCCCTGGCGACGATCCGGCCGCTGCCCTGAGGTGTGGCGCATCCTCGAAGAACGGCCGGTGTGACGGCTGTTCGCCCACATCGGGGCGCTCCCCGTCCCCGCTGCATGGCCGCTGTGGTTAAGGTCAGTCTCAACCGGACGCAGCCCGGACGCCAACGAGAGGACCCATCGTGTCAGTCAGCCTCAGCAAGGGCGGCAACGTCTCCCTGTCCAAGGAGGCCCCCGGCCTGACCGCCGTCCTCGTCGGACTCGGCTGGGACGCCCGCACCACCACCGGCACCGACTTCGACCTCGACGCGAGCGCCATCATGGTCAAGGCCGACGGCAAGGTCGTCTCCGACAGCCACTTCGTCTTCTTCAACAACAAGACCTCCCCCGACGGCTCGGTCGAGCACACCGGCGACAACCTGACCGGTGAGGGCGAGGGCGACGACGAGTCGATCAAGGTCAACCTCGCGACCGTCCCCGCCGAGGTCGACAAGATCGTCTTCCCGGTCTCGATCTACGAGGCCGAGAGCAGAGGGCAGAGCTTCGGCCAGGTCCGCAACGCCTTCATCAGGATCGTCAACCAGGCAGGCGGCACGGAGCTCGCCCGCTACGACCTCACCGAGGACGCGTCGACGGAGACCGCGATGCTGTTCGGCGAGCTGTACCGCAGCGGTGCCGAGTGGAAGTTTCGGGCCGTCGGCCAGGGCTACGCGTCAGGCCTCGCGGGCATCGCCCGCGACTACGGCGTCAACGTCTGAGTCGGGGCTGTTCCTGATGGCCATCGACTACACCAAGCGGGGCGGCGCCACACCCGAGCCGCCCGCTGGCAATCCTGTTCCCGGCGCGCCTGTTCCTGCCGCTGACGTTCCCCTCTCGCTGAGCAAGGTGACGCTCACCAAGTCGGCACCCACGGTCTCGCTCACCAAGCAGGGCAGTGCAACCGGCCGCCTGCACGTCAACCTCAACTGGCAGGCACGTCCCACGGACGGCGAACAGCCCAAGGGCTTCCTCAAGCGGATGGCCGGTGCCGCCCAGCCGGGCATCGACCTCGACCTCGGTTGCCTGTATGAGCTGGCCGACGGTCGCAAGGGCGTCATCCAGGCGCTGGGCGGCCAGTTCGGTCAGCTCGATGCACCGCCGTACATCTTCCTGGACGGCGACGATCGCTCGGGTACCAACGTGGGCGGCGAGAACCTGTTCATCAACCTCGCCCACGCCGCGCAGATCCGGCGGGTGCTCGTCTTCGCGTGCATCTACGAAGGGGCGTCGGCCTTCGACCAGGCGCACGGCATCGTGACGCTCACCCCGGCGACCGGAGCCCCGATCGAGGTCAAGCTCGACGAGGCGGCCGGTCGCTCTCGGATGTGCGCGGTCGCGCTGATCGAGAACAACGGCGGGGACTTGACGGTGCGCCGTGAGGTCAACTACCTCGACGGCGCCCAGGATGTGCTCGACCGGGCCTACAACTGGGGCATGGACTGGACCCCCGGCCGCAAGTAACCCCGCGGGGGGTCAGCGCAGGAAGCGGGTAGCTTGGGCCAGCGGGCGCCTGCGGGCGACCTTACGACGACGTAGGGCCAGGCCAGCCATGACCCCACCGACGAGCATCCCCGTGCCGGCCGTGGCCGGCACCCCGACCTTCGCGGCCTTGCGGCCGGTGCGGAAGTCCCGGACCTCCCAGCCGTTCTCCCGGGCGGCGGCTCGCAGACCGGTGTCAGGGTTGATCGCCACGGCGTTGCCGACGGCCGACAGCATGGGGACGTCGTTGACGGAGTCGGAGTACGCCGTGCACAACGACAGGTCGAGGCCCTCGCGCTCGGCAAGGGCCTTGACGGCCTCTGCCTTGGACGGACCATGCAGCGGCTCGCCGACCAGCCGACCGGTGTAGAGCCCGTTCTCGATTTCCGCCACCGTGCCCAGGGCGCCGGTGAGGCCGAGTCGCTTGGCGATGATGCGGGCGAGCTCGACAGGGGTGGCAGTGACCAGGAACACCTGCTGGCCGGCATCGAGATGGGTCTGGGCGAGGGCCCGGGTTCCGGACCAGATCCGCTGCGCCATGAGCTCGTCGTAGATCTCCTCGCCGTAGGCAATGATGTCCGCCACGGCCTTGCCGGCCACCAGCGACAGCGCCTTCTCGCGAGCCTCGGCGACCGCCGCGAGGTCCTCCTTGCCGCGGATCCGGAAGCGCAGCTGCTGCCAGCCGAAGCGGAGCAGGTCGCCGGTCGTGACCAGGCCACGGCCGGCCATGCCCTTGCCGAAGAAGTAGATCGAGGCGCCGCGGATCATGGTGTTGTCAACGTCGAAGAAAGCGGCGGCCGTCGGGTCGGCGCCGATTGCCAGCGAGGCTTCGACCTCGGCGGCGGCCGCCGCGGCTGAGGCCGCACCGGCGAGCACGGCGCTCACGCCGTCACCCTCGGACTTCCTGCGCATTCTGACCACGAAGGCAGCCTAGTGGGCCATGGCCAACGGGACGACGAGCCTTTAGAAGAAGACCGAACGGCGCTGCATGAGCAGTGTGTACAGCGTCGACTGGATCGTCTCGCGCACCTGGTCGGTGAGGTTGAAGACCAGCATCGGGTCTTCCGCGGCAGCGGCACCGCCGAGGTGAGCGGTCTCGATCGGCTCGCCGAACTCGATGATCCACTTCGACGGCAGCGGCACGACGCCCAGCGGCCCGAGCAGGGGGAAGAAGGGGGTGATCGGCACGTAGGGCAGGCCGAGCAGCCGCGAGAGCGTCCTGCTGTTGCCGATCAGCGGGTAGATCTCCTCGGCCCCCACGATCGACACCGGGATGATCGGCTTGCCGGTGCGCAGCGCGGCCGACACGAAGCCTCCGCGACCGAACCGCTGCAGCTTGTACCGCTCGGCGAACGGCTTGCCGATCCCTTTGAAGCCCTCCGGGAAGACCCCGACCACCTCGTCGGTGGACAGCAGCCGCTCGGCGTCGGCGTTGCACGCGAGGGTGTTGCCGGCCTTGCGCGCGATCGGCGCGACGATCGGCATGGTGAAAACAAGGTCTGCGCCGAGCAGCCGCAGACTCCGACGCGCGGGGTGGTGGTCGTGCAGCGCGAGGGTCGTCATCAGCGCATCCAAGGGGATCGTGCCGCTGTGGTTGGCGACGATCAGCGCGCCACCGACGTCGGGGACATTGTCCAGACCGCGGGTCTCGACCCTGAACCACTTGTCGTAGAGCGGTCGCAGCGGCGGCAGGAAGACGTGCTCGGTGAGGTCATGGTCGAAGCCGAAGTCGTCGACCTCGTAGTCGCCGGTGAGCCGACGCCGTAGGAAGGCCAGGCCACCGGCGAGCTTCTGCTCCCACGCCCCGGCCGGGACCTCCGGGGGGCCCAGGGGCGGCGGCGAGGGTATGGGCTGCTCGGCCTGAGCCGCGCGACGCGTGTCCGGCTCCGGTTCGGTGGGCGTGGCGCGCAGCTGGATGACCCTGGCCTCAGGCACGGACCGGCTCCTTCGCAGAGGTCGAGGCGGACGATCCGGGCACGGTACGACGGCGCGCGAGCACGCGCAGGAGGCGCTCCTCGGCGGCGAGAACGGTCTCCGGGTGGAGGATCCGCGGGGAGCGTTCGACGAAGCTCTGCATCGCGTCCGCCGTCGAGCGCGGCGCCCAGCCGAGCTCGGCGCGCAGGCGCGCCGTGTCGGCGACCCGGCCGTGCTCGAGGAAGCGCATCTGCTCGGGGGAGAAGTCGACCAGGCCGGCCCGGCGGAAGCCTCGACCCACGATCGACACCAGCGGCGAGGGAACGGAGAAGGACAGGCGACCGACCCGCCGTACCGCTTGGGAGAGCAACAGGACACCCTCGCCACCGACATTGAAGATCCCCGGATGCTCCTCGACGGAGCAGCGCCGCAGGACCTCGATGCCGTCGTCCTCGTGGCAGAGCTGGATCCGCGGGTCGAAGCCGAGCACCGTCGGGACCACCGGCAGCGAGAGGTAGCGGGTCAACGGCGTCTCGATCACGGGCCCGATGAAGTTCGTGAAGCGCAGCAACGACAACGTCACGTCGGGGCGGCGGCGACCGAAGCCGCGGACGTAGCCCTCGACCTCGACGGCGTCCTTGGCGTAGCCGGACTTCGGCAGCGACTTGGGCTCGCTGTCCTCGGTGAACAGTGCCGGATCACGAGGGCTGCTGCCGTAGACGGCGGTGGTGCTCTTGACGACGAGCTTGCGCATGGACGGCGCCTTCTGGCACGCGGCCAGCAGCTGCATCGTCCCGATGACGTTGATCTCCTTCATGGCGGTCCGCCCGCCGGCGCCCAGGGGCGTCGCGATGACGTTCATGTGGACGACCATGTCGACCTCGGCCTGCGCGATGACTTTCGCGATGAGCGGGTTGCGGATGTCAGCCCGGACGAACTCGGTCCGCCCAAGTTGCACCGCGGCCTCCGGCCGGGGCGGCACCGTGTCAACCCCGATGACCCGCTCGATCGAAGGATCGGCCGCCAGCGTCGCCGCAAGCCGGGTCCCTAGGTAGCGGCTCACCCCGGTGACGAGCACGACGCGTGGCTTCAGCGGTCGCTCCTGTCATGTGCGGAAATCCAACTCTACCGGGACGTGACCGGGCGGAGGGCCTACGCGGTAGCGGTGGAGGGCGCCTCGTCATAGACACGCACCGGGCCAGCCGCGACCTGCGGCACAGCGTGGACCCGGGCGATCACGACCGGGTCGGCTCTGCGGGCCCGGAGGACCTTCGCGGCGCTGCCCTGGTTGACCGCGACCGTGATGGTGCGGAACGAGTCCTCGCACAGGGCTACCCGGCCAGGGGGGACCTCGCCGTAGGTGACGGTGAAGCGGACCCGCTGCGACTTGCCGCCGCAGCGCAGCTCGACGTCGTCACCGAGCAGGATGCCGGCCGCCTCGAGGTGGTGGCGCTGCACGTTGAGGGTCAGATTGCCGAAGTGGTCGACCTGCTCGACCTCGGCGTGCACGTGGTCGTCGTCGACGGAGGGCGGGCGCAGCTCGAGTCGCTCGAGGTCGGCCACGGAGACCGCCGTACCGACCTGCTCAAGGGGCAGGCCCGCAGCAAGCCGGGCCGCAACGGGGGAGAACACGTCGCGGGCCCGGAAAGTGCGGGCCGCGTCGGGCATCCACAGTGACGGGTTGTCCAGCACATGCGCTTCGACGGCGCCGCCAGCGGCCTGCCACGCCTGGCTGGTGAGCCCGTTGTCAGGCGCGACGAAGGTGGAGCCGTCGGCGGTCCGCACCGCGATGCCACGAGCGGGGACCGTGCGGAACGGGTCGACGAGCGCCAGGTGCACAGCCGGAGCAGGGAGGTAGGGCAGGGCGCTCGCCAGCACCCCGGCGCCGTGCTCAACGTCCTGGACGTGCACGAGGTGGAGGATGTCCAGGACCGTCACGTCGGGGGCGATGCGGGCGATGACGCCCTTGCACACGCCGAGCGACGCATCCTCCAGACCCAGGTCGGACAGGAACGTCAGGAACACAGGGCGCCTCCCTTGCAGACGAACCACCTCGTTGTGGACCGCCTCGGCAAGGCTACTTCGTGCTACTTCTTGTTACGACGCTGGACGCGGGTCTTCTTCAGCAGCTTGCGGTGCTTCTTCTTGGCCATCCGCTTGCGGCGCTTCTTGATGACGGAACCCACGTCGTACCCCTGCTCAGATCGTCTACGGAAAAGCTCACTCTACGGGTAGTGCGGGTCGCGCCTGTGCCAGCTCCCCAGCCGCCGCTACCGCCTGCCCCTAGCCAGCTTCGGTGTAGGCGCCGCGCAGGTAGTCGTGGACGGCCTGCTCCGGCACCCGGAACGACCGGCCGACCCGCACGCTGGCGAGCTCGCCGGCGTGCACGAGGCGGTAGACGGTCATCCGCGACACGCGCATCACGGCAGCCACCTCGGCGACAGTGAGAAAGCGCATCTCCGACAGCTTGGTCGGTCGGTCCTGGCTCTCGCTCATGGGCACACACACCTGTTCGGCACACCAGCCGCTGGACACCGGGCGCGGCTCCCGGCTTCCCCACCGAGGGCACTGGACACGCACGTGCATGGTGATCTTATCGGGACGGGTGGGACGCAGATAGTCACCCGTTCGGCCCAACCGCGGCGCGCCTCCGACAACTCCCTAGAGGCCTGCCGCGGCGGGATCCAGTCCCAGGTGCCCGAAGCTGGCGTTCCGGGTCGCGACGACGGCGGCGTCGACAGCCTGGGCGAGCCGGCTTGGCGGGGGATCAAGGGGAGCATCGAGGCTCCCGCCGAAGTCGTCCGGCTCCCCCGGTGGCACCCAGGGCCTCCAGGCTCCCGTCGCCCCGTCGGTCAAGGAGGTGGGCGGCAGCTCGCCGCCGCGCTCGGCAGCCTGGTCGCGCCAGTCGTCGGGCGTTGCCCCGTCGACACTCGTCCCGGCGGCCTCCGCCAGCAGGTGCGTCCAGGCTCGCGGGACGACCTGCACCGGCTCGTAACCGCCGCCGCCGAGCGCGACCCAGCGGCCTTCGCACACCTCGTGGGCAAGTGCGTGCAGCGCCCGGTAGGCAACACGCTGACCGTCGATGCTCATCTGGAGGTTGGCCAGCGGGTCCAACGCATGCGTGTCGCAGCCGTGCTGGGTGATGAGAACCTGCGGCCGGAACGCCCGGAGCACCGGCGGAACGACCGCGTGGAAGGCCCGCAGCCAGTCGGCGTCACCGGCACCTGCGGGAAGGGCCAGGTTGACCGACGTACCTACTCCTGAGCCGGTGCCGGTCTCGTCTGCGAAGCCGGTGCCAGGGAACAGGGTCCGGCCGCTCTCGTGCACCGAGACGGTGAGGACACGCGGGTCGTCGTAAAACGCGGCCTGTACGCCGTCGCCGTGGTGCACGTCGACGTCGACGTAGGCGACCCGCTGGGCCCCCGCAGCCAACAGCCAGGCGATGGCGACGGCTGGGTCGTCGTACACGCAAAAGCCGGAGGCGCGGTCGCGCATCGCGTGGTGCAGGCCACCCGACAGGTTGACGGCATGTTGGTGGGTGCCCTCCCAGACCGCCCGCGCCGCGTCGACCGATGCCCCCGTGACCATGGCGGACGCCTCGTGCATCTGCGGGAACACCGGGGTGTCGCCGGTCCCCAGACCCCACCGCAGGGACAGCCGGCCGAGCAGGTCGTCGGGAGCCCGGCGTACCGAGGCGACGTAGAGCGGGTCGTGGACCAGCTCGAGCAGGTCGTCCGTGGCCGGCCGTGGGGCTCGGACCTCGACCCCGTCGAGCACACCGAGCTGGCGGGCCAGCGACATCGTAAGCTCGAGCCGGAGCGGCCGCAGCGGGTGGCTCGGCCCGAAGTCGTAGCTGGTGAAGGCGTCGTCCCAGACGACGAGGGTGCTGATGCTCACCCCGTTAATGTGCCCCACAGAACCCGTGCCGCAACCCCCCGGCGTCGGCCCTTGTGTGACCTCTGCACCAGACCCGCCGAGCGCGTTCGGTGCAGAAGTCACAGAAGGGCACGAAATCAACCGCCGGCAAGCTCGCGCGAACGGTCCCGTGCGGCTTCCAGGGCGGCAAGCATGGCGGCTCGGACACCGTGGTCCTCCATGACGCGGATGGCAGAGATCGTCGTACCGGCTGGAGACATGACGGCCTCGCGCAGGACGACAGGATGCTCGTTGCTCTCCTTCAGCATCTTGGCCGAGCCGACAGCGGTCTGCACGATCAGCTCGGCGGCGACCGCGCGCGGCAGGCCGAGCAGGATGCCGGCGTCGATCATCGCCTCGACGAGGTAGAAGAAGTACGCCGGACCCGAACCCGACAGGGCCGTCACGGCGTCCTGTTGGGACTCCGGGACACGAATGACCCGGCCCACCGGACGGAGCAGGTCCTCCACGAGGGCGAGGTGCTCCTCGGTGGCGTGGCTGCCAGGGGAGATGGCCGACATCGCCTCGTCGACGAAGACGGGCGTGTTGGTCATGACCCGGACGACGTGCGTGCCTGGGGGCAGCTCCTCCTCGAGCAGGGCCGTCGTGATGCCCGCGGCCATGCTGACGACCAGGGTGTCGGCACGGATCCCTGGGGCCAGATCGCGCAACGCGGTCCGCATGTCCTGCGGCTTCACGGCGAGCAGGACCACGTCAGCCTGGGCGACCGCCTCGGCCGGGGCGGCGGTCCGTACGCCGTACAGGTCGGCGATCTCCTTGGCCCGGCCGGCAGACC
>JANXUE010000009.1 GCA_025352005.1 Frankiales bacterium | reverse complement strand
TCGCGCCGGTGTCGACCAGAAAATGAACGTCGTGTCCGTTGACCGCGCCGTCGGCCCAGAAGTGACCGTCGGCCGCCTTGATCACACTGATGCGGCCCGCCCTGCGCCCTCATCCCGGGGAACGCTGCAAGCGTCCAAGCGACCGACGACTCCACGCCCAGCACCGTGGCTGCCGTCCACACGATGCTCACGAACGAGTCGCCCATCTGGTCGCATGGGCTGCGGGCGAGCTGCAACAGGTACAACTGCTAGGAGCAGCGGACAGGGAAACCGAGCTCGCGATGGCCGGCAACAAACCAGCCCACGGTCGCTCCAGTATCGAGCCCAGACTCTCGGGCAAGGACTTTCGGCACTGTCAGGCCGTACCCGCGCCCGCGACACTTATGACGTGAGTTGCACCCTGCACGCCACGGACCGATCCGTGACCAGCGCCGCCCCTGGCGACGGACCCGCGTTCGCCGTTGCGGTGACCGACGCCCCGTACGGAACAGTGCGCGTGCACCTCATCGGTTGGCTCGAAGCCTCCACCGCCAGAATCCTCACCGAACGCTTCTCAGCACTCCTCGATAACCCGGGCGAGCAGGACGTCGTGCTGGACCTGTCGAATCACCTTCGTCGACCGCATCGGGATGAGCGTCCTCGGGGTGAACCGGGCGCTGCTCGTCGCCTCGGGCCGGACGGTCAGTTCCGCGCATCCACACGGGGCGGACCTCCGCCTGCTGGACTGCGCAGCCCGGGCGGGCTGGGCGGGCTGGGCGCCACCGCACCTGGAGTGCACCAACATCCTGCACTGGATGCCAAGGCCGCTCGCGAAGGAGCGTCCGTCCCCATGACAGCAAGGCACGCCAAAAGCAACTCAACGAGGAGCATCTGATGATTGCCGAACGACCGATTGTCGTAGGGATCGACGCCTCCGCTGGCGCAGATGCCGCGCTCATGTGGGCGCTCGCCGACGCAGCGACCCACAACGCACCGGTCCGGGTGGTCTGCGCCTACCCGAGGACGGCGGAGTACGACCCGATGCTGATGTGGTCCGGACTGCCCGAGCCTGAGTCGGTGCACTCCCACAGCGTCGCCAAGGACGTGGTTGCGACGGCGCTCAAATACGCGGCAGCCTCTGATCCGAGCGTGCTCGTTCAGGGTGAGGCGATCCACGGCAACCCCGTACCGGTGCTCACCGAGGAGTCGCACCGCGGGTCCTTGTTGGTCCTGGGGTCACGCCACCGGTCGGCTGTGGGAGCAAGCGTCCTGGGGTCGGTGAGCGCTGGAGTGGCCGCCCGATCGGCATGTCCGGTCGTCGTCCTCGGCGGACCAGCAGCGCTTGCCAGCGAGCATCCCTGCGTCGTCGTCGGGGTGGATGGCACAGCGGAGTCCGAGCTGCTGCTGACCTTCGCGTTCGACCACGCAAGCCGTCATCGAGTCCCCTTGAGGGCCCTTCTGGTCTGGCACCCCGACCTGCTCGCCACCATGCTGTGGCGGGCCGAGCCCGCCGTCCCGAAGCGTGCCGAGCTGTGGTTGTCCGAAGCGCTGGCCGGCTGGAGCGAGAAGTACCCGGACGTCGAGGTGCACAGCGCCGTGATCCGTGACCACCCGGCCGCTGCTTTGACGGCATGGTCCTCGTCGGCGCAGCTGCTCGTCGTGGGAAGTCGGGGGCGTCACGCCCTTGTCGGCACGCTGCTGGGATCCGTCAGCCAAGCAGTCCTGCACCACGCCACCTGCCCGGTCGCCGTGGTCCCCACGCACTGACCTCGAGGTTGAGGTGGGAGATTCCTTCCGTTTCGCGCGCCGGGACTTTCGACCCTGGTAGGTGTCTTGGGCGGCGTACATCGTGATATCACCAGAAGGGGTCATCCGTGGACAGCGCAACAACGCGGCGCGAGTTGCTCGACGTGACGCACCAATTCGTCAGGGAACACGAGCAGCAGTTGGCTGCGGGTGCGGTCATTCGGTGTGTGGCCCGCTGTTGCGACGAGCTCGAGCAAATGGGGTGCGCGTCGGCCTAGTGAATGCGGTCGAGGCCATGAGTCGCAGCCGGCTCCGAGACCGAGTCACGTCCCCTCATGCGATCTGACGCTGTCTCACCTCAAAGGTGAGGGGGACGTCCATCCTCAATGCGAGAGCCAACCACGTGGGGGTCGGAGTGTACGGATGGTGGTGGCCGTGGTCGCGCCGGAGGTCGGCGCACCACCGGGCTTCCCATATGGCCTCGTCCGACAGTTGCCGCTGCTCGACGGTCGACAGGTCTTTGCCCGCCCGGTCCTACCTTGTGACCAAGATGCACTGCGTCGAGCCATCGAGCAGGCGGACGCCAGACATGGTGCAGCGGCGTTTCCTCGATGGCC
>JANXUE010000119.1 GCA_025352005.1 Frankiales bacterium | reverse complement strand
GTCGGCGAGGTCGAGGGCCTCGACGCCGCCGGCTTCGCCAAGGTCGCCGAGGAGGCCAAGGCCACCTGCCCGATCTCGAAGGCGCTCACCGGCGTCGAGATCACCTTGGACGCGTCACTGACGTGAGCGAGTCGGCCTGACCCTGGCCCGTCGAGGGGTGCGTGAGCGCCCCTCGGCGAGCGGGCCGGAAGCACGACCCCGGTCCGCCACTAGGCTCGGAGGGTTCCCACTCCTGGAGGCCGCTGTGTCCGAACTGCCTGTCCATGCGCCTGCGGTCAGTACCCGGGCGACGGCGGCCGGGCTGACGGCCCAGGAGGTCCTGACAGCCGCGGGTGCCAAGGACAGCGCCGTGGCGCGGGTGGACGGGGTGCTGGTCGACCTCACGTCGGTGGTGGCGCAGGACGCGGTCGTCGAGCAGGTGCCGTACGCGTCGCCGGACGGGCTCGCGGTGCTGCGGCACTCGGCCGCGCACGTGCTGGCGCAAGCGGTACAGGAGCTGTTCCCTGGCACCCTGCTCGGCATCGGGCCTCCCATCAAGGACGGCTTCTACTACGACTTCCTGCCGGCCCAGCCCTTCACCCCGGAGGACCTGTCGCTGATCGAGAAGAAGATGAGTGACATCACCCGGCAGCGCCAGCGCTTCAGCCGTCGGGTCGTGTCCGAGAGGGACGCAAAGGCCGAGCTCGGCCACGAGAAGTTCAAGCTCGAGCTGATCGCGCTCAAGGGGTCGGCCCCGGAGGAGTCCGTCGAGGTCGGCGGTACCGAGCTGACGATCTACGACAACCTCGTCGGCACCGAGACCGTCTGGTCCGACCTGTGCCGCGGCCCCCACCTGCCGACCACCCGCGACATCCCCGCCTTCAAGATCATGCGGTCCGCCGCGGCGTACTGGCGTGGCGATCAGGCCAACGAGCAGCTACAGCGGATCTACGGCACGGCGTGGGCCTCGAAGGACGACCTCAAGGAACACCTGCGGCTGATCGAGGAGGCCGAGAAGCGCGACCACCGCCGGCTCGGCGTCGAGCTGGATCTTTTCAGCTTCCCGGACGAGATCGGCTCCGGGTTGGTCGTGTTCCACCCCAAGGGCGGCGTCATCAAACGGGAGATGGAGGACTACGTCCGCCGTCGGCACCTCGAGGAGGGGTTCGACTACGTCGGAACCCCGCACATCGCCAAGGAGGGGCTGTTCCACACCTCCGGGCACCTGCCGTACTTCGCGGACGGCATGTTCCCGCCGATGGTGATGGAGGGCAGCGACTACTACCTCAAGGCCATGAACTGCCCGATGCACAACCTGATCTACCGGTCCCGCGGACGGTCCTACCGCGAGCTGCCGCTGCGGTACTTCGAGTTCGGGTCGGTCTACCGCAACGAGCCGTCCGGAGTCATCCACGGCCTCACCCGCGTCCGAGGGTTTGCACAGGACGACTCGCACTCCTACTGCACCAAGGAGCAGGCCCCCGACGAGGTCAAGCACCTGCTGACCTTCATTCTGGGACTGCTCAAGGACTTCGGTCTCGACGACTTCTACCTCGAGCTGTCGACCCGTGACGACTCCAAGCCGGACAAGTTTGTCGGCACCAACGAGGACTGGGTGACCGCGACCGCCGTGCTGGAGCAGTGCGCTCGCGACACCGGGCTCGAGCTGGTCCCCGACCCCGGCGGGGCGGCGTTCTACGGCCCCAAGATCTCTGTGCAGGCGCGCGACGCGATCGGGCGCACCTGGCAGATGTCGACGGTGCAGTACGACTTCAACCAGCCTCGCGGCTTCGAGCTCGAGTACCAGGCTGCCGACGGCTCCCGCCAGCAACCCGTCATGATCCACGCCGCCAAGTTCGGCTCCATCGAGCGTTTCATCGGCGTGCTCACCGAGCACTACGCCGGCGCGTTCCCGGCCTGGCTGTCCCCGGTGCAGGTCGTCATGATCCCCGTGCACTCCGACTACGACGGCTATCTCTGGGAGGTCGCGGCCCAGCTGAAGGCGTCCGGCGTCCGGGTTGAGGTCGATGACTCCGACGACCGCATGCAGAAAAAGATCCGCAACGCCCAGAAGCTCAAGGTCCCCTTCATGCTCATTGCCGGTGGTGAGGACGTCGAGGCAGGAGCGGTGTCGTTCCGCTTCCGCGACGGCACCCAGGACAACGGCATCCCGGTGGCTGACGCGGTGGCCCGCATCGTGGAGGCGGTTCTTTCCCGTGCCTGACGAACAACGCGGCGCCGGGCTCAGGGACCGCTTCGAGCGGCTCTACACGCCGCACCGGATGGCCTACATCAAGGGCGAGGCCACCGGTGACGGGTGCCCGTTCTGTGACATCCCCGCGATGGGCGACGAGGAGGGCCTGGTCGTCTTCCGCGGAACCGACGCGTACGCCGTGCTGAACCTGTTCCCCTACAACTCAGGGCATCTCATGCTGGTGCCGTACCGGCACATCAGGGACTACGACGAGTTGACACCGGCTGAGGCGACCGAGATCGCCGCCCTGACACAGCATGCGATCCGGGCCCTCCGGCACCTGTCGGGGGCGCACGGCTTCAACGTCGGTATGAACCTCGGCACCGTCGCCGGCGCCGGCATCGCGGCGCACCTGCACCAGCACGTCGTACCGCGCTGGGGTGGGGACACCAACTTCATGCCTGTTGTCGGGCACACCAAGGTGCTGCCCCAGCTGCTGCCCGAGACCCGCGACCTGCTCGCCCGCGCCTGGACCGAGGTCTGAGCCCGTCGCTCCGGCGAGTCCTGTGACCTCTGCACCACGCCACGCCGGCGAGTCCGGTGCAGATGTCGCACAAGGGCCGCGGGGGGCACGCAGGCTCAGGGCTTGACGTGGGCGGGCAGGGGCTCGTGGCGCAGGT
>JANXUE010000097.1 GCA_025352005.1 Frankiales bacterium | reverse complement strand
GTCCTCGTCGCGGTAGCAGCGGGCGATCTGGAAGTACTTCTCCGCACCGGCGACCATGAGCAGCTGCTTGAACAGCTGCGGTGACTGGGGAAGGGCGTACCAGGAGCCGGGCTGGAGGCGGGCCGGCACCAGGAAGTCGCGGGCCCCCTCCGGAGTGCTCCGCGTCAGGGTCGGCGTCTCGATCTCGAGGAACCCGCGGTCATGCAGGATCGACCGGGCGGCATGGTTGACGTCGGAGCGCAGCTTCAAGATCGCGGCGGGCTTCGGGCGGCGCAGGTCGAGGTAGCGGTGTTTGAGCCGCGCCTCCTCCCCCACTTCGTCGTCGAGCTGGAACGGCAGTGCCGCCGAAGGCGACAGCACCTCCAGGGTCGTGACGGCGACCTCGACGGCCCCGGTCGCGACGGCGGCGTTGGCGTTTCCGGCCGGCCGGAGCTGGACCGTGCCGGTCACGAGCAGGCAGGACTCGACCCGGAAGTCGACGTCCCCGTGCAGGACGACCTGCACGACGCCACTGCGGTCGCGCAGGTCCAGGAACGCCACACCGCCGTGGTCGCGGCGCGAGCCGACCCAGCCGGCGAGGGTGACGGTCTGACCGGCTTGCTCCTCCCGGAGCGTCCCGGCCTCGTGGGTGCGCATCATAAAAGCTGCTCCAGCAGTTCTGAGAGAGGTACGGCGGTCTGCTCACCGCTCGTGAGGTCCTTGAGCTGTGCCACGTCGGCCTCGAGGTCGCGGTCGCCGACGACGACGGCCCAGCGGGCGCCCGAGCGGTCGGCGGCCTTCATCGCGCCCTTGAGCCCGCGGTCGCCGTAGGCGAGGTCGGTGGCAACGCCGGCCGTGCGGAGCGCCCCGACGAACGCGACGGCCCAGGCCTTCGCGGCCGCGCCGAGAGGCACCACGAAGACCGCCGGCCCCGCCTCGGGGGCAACCGACACACCCTCGGCTTCCAAGGCCAGCACGGTCCGCTCGATGCCTAGGGCCCAGCCGATCCCTGGCAGCGGGGGGCCACCAATCGCCTCGGACAGCCCGTCGTAGCGACCGCCACCGCCCACAGCCGACTGCGCGCCCAGCCCGTCATGGACGAACTCGAAGGTCGTGCGCATGTAGTAATCAAGGCCGCGGACCAACCGAGGGGCTGGCTCGAAGGCGACCCCGAGGGCGGCCAGGCCCTCGAGGACGCCCTCATGGTGGGCGGTGCACTGGGGGCACAGCCGGTCGACCATCAGGGGCGCGTCGACGAGCAACGCCTGCACCTCGGGCCGCTTGTCATCGAGCACCCGCAGCGGATTGAGGGCGGCCCGCGCGCGGGTCGCGTCGTCGAGGTCGAGACCAGCCAGGAACGCCCCCAGCTCCTCCCGGTACGCCGGTCGGCAGGCGGGGTCGCCGAGGGAGGTCAGCAGCAGCCGCACCCCGGTCAGGCCCAGACCGGTGAAGGCGTCCGCGGCGAGGGCCACGACCTCCGCGTCGAGCGCGGGGTCGGTGACGCCAAGGGCCTCGATCCCGACTTGCTGGAACTGCCGGAAACGGCCTGCCTGTGGACGTTCGGCGCGGAACATCGGACCGGCGTACCGCAGCTTGACGGGGAGCTGACCGCGCTGCAGTCCGTGCTCGACCACGGCGCGGACCACACCTGCGGTGCCCTCGGGCCGGAGCGTCAGCCCGCGTTCGGGGAAGGTGAACATCTCCTTGGTGACGACGTCGGTGGAGGCCCCGACGCCGCGCGAGAACAGCTCGGTGTCCTCGAAGACGGGCGCTTCGACGTAGGCGTAGCCGGCCCGGACCGACGGTGCGAGCAGGCCGTCGCGGACGGCCAGGAACGGGCTGCCCGGCAGGATGTCGTAGGTGCCCTTGGGTGACTGGAAGGCCATCACAGCCCCCGGGAGGGCGGCGGTGCAACGAGCTCCCGCAGGTAGGGGTTGGCGGCCCGCTCGCGGCCGATCGTGGTGGAGCGGCCGTGGCCGGTGTGGACGACGAGCTCGTCGCGACGCGGCAAGATGACGCGAGACAGGGACTCCTGCATCGCCTCCCACGACCCGCCGGGCAGGTCGCAGCGGCCGATCGAACCCTCGAACAGCACGTCGCCGGAGAACAGCGCGTCGTCGCCGTCCAGACCGGTCTCGAACACGACCGACCCGGGCGTGTGGCCAGGGGCAAAGTCGACAGCGAAGTCCAGCCCGGCCAGCGACAGCGGGACGGCCGGGTCGAGCAGTGCGACGTCGGAGGGCTCGGTCCACTCGAGCCGGCCGCCGAACGCGGTCCGGGTCTCCAGCGAGAGCCCCCTCATCGGGTCTGCCAACAGGCCCCGGTCCTCGGGGTGGATCCAGGCGGGGATGCCGCGGGCGCCGCAGACCGGCGTCACGGAAAAGGTGTGGTCCAGGTGGCCGTGGGTCAGCAGGACCGCGACCGGCTGCAGCTTGTGCTCGCGCAGCAGGGCGTCGAGCTGCTCCTGCACGCCGATCCCCGGGTCGATGACGACGCATTGCTCGCCGGCAGCGGGGGCGACGACCCAGCAGTTGGTGTCGAAGGCCTGCGCCGGGAACCCACGGACGAACACGCTCGTCACTCCTTCGGAACGTGCCTCGCGGAGCGGCCGCGGGACGGATGGGTCAGCGCGGATGACCTTACCGGCGCGGTCGCCCTCCCCACGACCGAGATTCCCTAGGCTCCACCTGACTGGCCCCTTGCCACCCCTGCCCCCTGAGGACTTCGTGACCGGCAGCCTCGAGCGCCAGCTGGCCCGGTTACGCGCGAAGCGGCAGGCCGGCCGGGTCGGTGAGGCAAGACGGGTCCGCCGCCGGCGAAGGCAGGTCGAACTGGCGCTGGCCGCTGCCGTCGCGGGCACGCTGGTAGCCGCTTCAGTGACGCTCGTGATCCGCAGCAGCAGCACGAGGGAAGCCACCCCGCCCGCGATCGCCGCACCCCGGCCGACGGCCTGCAGCTACCCGCGGCACGGGACCGCGACTAGGGCCTTGCCCGGCCTCCCGACCAGCGCGGTCCTGCCGACGGGGGCGGTCGCCGCAACCCTGGCGACTGACCAGGGGACGCTCACGCTGTCCCTCGACGCAACCGCGGCGCCCTGCTCGGTGAGCAGCTTCGCCTTCCTGGCAGGACACGGCTTCTTCGACGGGACCCGCTGCACCCGCCTTGCCACCGACCTGCACCTGCTCGAGTGCGGGTCGGACGACACGCCTGGCTACACGATCGGGTCCGAGGCGCTGACGGGGGCGACGTACCCGCGAGGAACCATCGCGCTGGTCAACCGAGGGCCTGGCACCAGCGGCTCGGCATTCTTCCTGGTGGCTCAAGACTCACCGCTGCCGCCGACCTTTACGCCACTGGGCACCATCACCCAGGGACTGCCGGTGCTCGACGCGGTGGTCGCCGCGGGCTCCGACCTGCCGTCCGACGGGACCGCAAGGCAGCCCCTCACCCTGACGTCCGTGCGGGTCGCCCGGCAGGCGCTCGCCCACACCCTCGGCGGCACTCCCTAGAATCGTGCACACCCAACCTGGAGGACATGCGTGGCCAGCAACAAGCGCGAGCGAGAGCTCGCCCGGATGCGCGCCGAGCGACAAGCCGCACGCCGGACAGCCAACGAGGCACATCGGCGCAAGCAGCGCCGTTCCCTGCTCATCGGTGCCTCCGCACTTGCCGTTGTCGCACTGATCGTGGGCGTGACACTAGCGACCAGCGGGGGTGGGAAGAACAAGCAGACCGTCACGACCCAGCCGACCAGCAGCACGTCGACATTCGGCAACCTCGGTGGTAGCGGGTCGTGCTCGTACACCAGGTCCCAGGTCCCTTCGACCAAGCCGCTGGACGGCCTCCCGCCGGCCCAGAACGTCCTCACCACCGGCAGCCAGAAGGCGGTCCTCGCGACCACCCGCGGCGAGATCGACGTGACCCTGTTCACCAGCAAGGCGCCGTGCACAGTCAACAGCTTCGCCTTCCTCGCGCAGCAGAAGTACTTCGACGGCACCCCCTGCCATCGCCTGGTGACCAGCGGCATCTTCGTCCTGCAGTGCGGCGACCCGACCGGCACCGGCAGCGGCGGCCCGGGTTATCAGTTCCCGGATGAGAACCTCAAGGGTGCGACCTACCCGGCTGGCACCCTCGCGATGGCCAACGGTGGGCCCGGCACCAACGGCAGCCAGTACTTCCTGGTCTACAAGAACACCAAGCTGCCTGCGAGCTACACCCCGTTCGGCAGGATCACGAAGGGCCTCGACGTGGTCACCAAGGTCGCGGCCGGCGGCGTCGCGGGCACGGGTTCGCCCGGCGACGGCAAGCCCAAGCTGGCGATCACCCTCACGAAGGTCACGGTCGCGAAGGCCTCCTGACCCCGGTACGACAAGAGGCCGGTCCCCCGTGCGCGGGAGGACCGGCCTTTGTCGTTGCTGTGGTCTTAGGCCGGGGGCATTCCGTAACCCATGGGCGGGAGGCCGGAGCCGATCCCCTTCGGGTTCGGGCCGTACTGGTTGTCACCCGGGGTGCTGTCCATGACGGTGAAAACGAGCATCACGATGCCACCGACGAACGGGACAAGCCCGATCAGGACGAACCACCCGGACTTGCCAGTGTCATGCAGGCGTCGTACCGCGACCGCCAGCGAGGG
>JANXUE010000071.1 GCA_025352005.1 Frankiales bacterium | reverse complement strand
TGGTGCTGGAACTCGATGGCGAGATAATCGCGCGCGCGACACCGCACATCGGGTATGTCCACACAGGCATTGAAAAAACAATCGAGTACAACACCTATATGAAGGCGGTCACGCTCACTGACCGCATGGACTATGTGTCCGCTCACATTAACAACGCGGCGTACACACTGGCGGTGGAGAAGCTGCTGGGCATCGAGCCGCCGCCGCGCGCCACCACGATCCGGGTGCTTTGCATGGAGCTCAACCGGATCGCCTCACACCTGGTGTGGCTGGCGACGGGCGGCATGGAGCTCGGCGCGCTGAGTGCGATGATCTTTGGCTTCCGCGAGCGTGAGCTCTGCCTCGACGTCCTCGAGATGATCACCGGCCTGCGCATGAATCACGCCTTCGTCCGCCCTGGTGGTGTGGCTCAGGACCTCCCGCCCGGCGCCATCGAGAAGGTCCGCGAGCTGCTCAAAGCGCTCGAGGAGCGCCTACCCGACACCGAGAAGCTCCTGACCGGGCAGCCGATCTGGCAGCAGCGCCTGCAGAACGTCGCCTACCTCGACGTGCAGGGCTGCCTGGCGCTCGGTATCACCGGCCCCATCCTGCGCTCGGCCGGCCTCGCGTGGGACCTGCGCAAGACCCAGCCGTACTGCGGCTACGAGACCTACGACTTCGATGTCCCGACCCAGACGACAGCGGACGGCTACGGCCGGTACCTGGTGCGGCTGGCCGAGATGAAGGAGTCGATGAAGATCATCGAGCAGGCCGTGGACCGCGTGCAGACGCAGCCCGGACCGGTCATGGTCGAGGACAAAAAAATTGCCTGGCCCGCGCAGCTCGCGCTGGGCAGCGACGGCCTGGGCAACTCCCTGGACTACGTGAAAAAGATCATGGGCACGTCCATGGAGGCCCTGATCCACCACTTCAAGCTCGTCACCGAGGGCTTCCGGGTCCCGGCCGGACAGGTCTACGTGTCCATCGAGTCGCCCCGCGGCGAGCTCGGCGTGCACGCGGTCAGCGACGGCGGCACACGGCCCTTCCGTGTCCACGTACGCGACGCGAGCTTTGTCAACCTGCAGGCAACTGCCGCCATGTGCGAGGGGTCCCTCATCGCGGACTCCATCGCCGCAGTGGCCTCGATCGACCCCGTGATGGGTGGAGTGGACAGGTAGTGGCAGACACCTCCAGCCCGGTGGTCCTGGGTCTTCCCGAGACCACCGTGGTCCCGGACGGGATCCCGGCCCTGACCGAACAGACCCGCACCGAGGTGCGCGAGATCATCGCCCGCTACCCGCGGTCGCGGTCAGCGCTGCTGCCGATGCTGCACCTCGTGCAGTCCGTGCAGGGCTACGTCTCCCCCGCCGGCATTGCGCTGTGCGCCGAGGAGCTCGAGCTCACCAAGGCCGAGGTGGCTGCGGTGGCGACGTTCTACACGATGTACCGGCGTAAGCCGGCTGGCACCTACCACGTCGGGGTGTGCACCAACACGCTGTGCGCGGTGCTCGGCGGCGACGCGATCTTCGCGACGCTCAAGGAGCACACCGGCCTGACGCACAACGAGACCAGCGCCGACGGCACGATCAGCCTCGAGCATCTCGAGTGCAACGCGGCGTGCGATTACGCGCCGGTGATGATGGTCAACTGGGAGTTCTACGACAACCAGACGCCGCAGTCCGCGCGCGCCCTCGTCGACGCCCTCCAGGCAGGCAACCCGCCCGCGCCGACCCGCGGCCCGTCGACGCTCTCGACCTTCACACAGATCTCCCGGGTGCTCGCCGGCTTCAACGACGGCCTCGGCCAGCAAGGTCCCACTGCCGGTACGCCGACCCTCGTGGGCCTGGCCCTCGCGAAGGAGCGCGGCGACGTCGCTCCGGCGTACCCCACTCCTGCTGATGCACCTGAGACGGAGAGCTGACGTGGTATTCACACCCGTGCTGAGCGCGCACTGGGACGAGTCCGACTCGTTCACGATCGAGGGCTACACCCGCAACCGCGGCTACGAGGCGCTGACCAAGGCGCTCGCGATGGCGCCGGACGACCTGATCGCGATGGTCAAGGACTCCGGCCTGCGCGGCCGCGGCGGTGCCGGCTTCCCCACGGGCATGAAGTGGGGCTTCATCCCGCAGGGTCCGGAGGGGCAGGGCGCCAAGCCGCACTACCTGGTGGTCAACGCCGACGAGTCCGAGCCGGGGACCTGCAAGGACACCCCGTTCATGATGGCCAACCCGCACGCACTTGTGGAGGGTGTGATCATCGCGTCGTACGCGATCCGGGCGAGCCATGCGTTCATCTATGTCCGCGGCGAGATCGTGCACGTCATCCGTCGGGTGCAGGAGGCCGTGGCCCAGGCCTACGCCGCAGGGCACCTCGGGACCGACATCCACGGCAGCGGCTACTCGCTCGACGTGGTTGTGCACGCCGGTGCCGGCGCCTACATCTGCGGTGAGGAGACGGCGCTGCTCGACAGCCTCGAGGGCTACCGCGGCCAGCCACGGCTGCGCCCGCCTTTCCCTGCCACGCATGGGTTGTACGCCTGCCCGACCGTCGTCAACAACGTCGAGTCGATCGCGTCCGTCCCGTCGATCGTGCTCGGTGGCGCGCAGTGGTTCTCCTCCATGGGTACTGAGAAGAGCAAGGGCTACACGCTCTACTCGCTGTCGGGTCACGTGAACAAGCCGGGGCAGTACGAGGCGCCGCTCGGCATCACGCTGCGCCAGCTGCTCGACCTCACCGGCGGCATGCGCGCGGGTCGGACGCTGAAGTTCTGGACCCCCGGTGGCTCCTCGACGCCGTTGCTGACGGCCGATCACCTCGACGTGCCCCTGGACTATGAAGGCGTCATGGCCGCCGGTTCGATGTTGGGCACCAAGGCCCTGCAGTGCTTCGACGACACGACCTGCGTCCTCCGCGCGATCTTGCGCTGGACGGAGTTCTACGCCCACGAGTCGTGCGGCAAGTGCACCCCATGCCGCGAGGGCACCTACTGGATGGTGCAGATTCTCGAGCGGCTCGAGAACGGCACCGGCACCGAGGCGGACATCGTCACGCTGCTCGACACCTGCGACAACATCTTCGGCCGGGCGTTCTGTGCCCTCGCCGACGGCGCGGTGAGCCCGATCGTGAGCGGGGTGAAGTACTTCCGCGAGGAGTTCACCCAGCACCTGACCTCGGGAGGCTGCCCGTTCGACCCGGTGGCCAGCACCGTCTTCTCAGGTGTCCCGGCATGACGGCCACGCAGGATGTAGCCGTCGTGACCGACCTCGTCACGCTCACGATCGACGGCTTCGAGGTTGCGGTCCCCAAGGGCACCCTCGTCATCCGGGCGGCAGAGCTCGTCGGCATCTCGATCCCACGCTTCTGCGACCACCCGCTGCTCGACCCGGTCGGTGCCTGTCGCCAGTGCATCGTCGAGGTCGAAGGCCAGCGCAAGCCGATCGCCTCGTGCACCGTCACGGTCACCGAAGGCATGGTCGTCAAGACCCAGCTCACCTCGGCGATCGCCGAGAAGGCCCAGCGCGGCACGCTCGAGATGCTGCTCATCAATCACCCGCTCGACTGCCCGGTCTGCGACAAGGGCGGCGAGTGCCCCCTGCAAAACCAGGCGATGAGCAACGGGCCTGGCGAGAGCCGCTTCCACGACGTCAAGCGCACCTTCCCCAAGCCGATCGCGATCAGCAGCCAGGTCCTGCTCGACCGGGAGCGCTGCGTGCTGTGCGCCCGCTGCACCCGGTTCAGCCAGCAGGTCGCCGGTGACCCGTTCATCGAGCTGTTCGAGCGCGGTGCGCTGCAGCAGGTCGCGATCTACGCCGACTCGCCGTTCGAGTCCTACTTCTCCGGCAACACCGTGCAGATCTGCCCGGTCGGTGCGCTCACCGGTGCGGCGTACCGCTTCCGGGCCCGGCCGTTCGACCTTGTCTCGACACCGATGACGTGCGAGCACTGCGCCGCCGGCTGCGCTCTGCGTACCGACCACCGTCGTGGCAAGGTCCTGCGCCGGATGGCCGGCAACGACCCTGAGGTCAACGAGGAGTGGAACTGCGACAAGGGCCGCTGGGCGTTCACCTATGCCACGCAGCCCGACCGCCTCACGACCCCCCTCATCCGCGAGGACGGCGCGCTGCGCCCCGCGTCCTGGACCGAGGCGCTGTCCCGCGCCGCCCGCGGTCTGGCCCTTGCCCGCGACGAGGGTGGTGTCGGTGTCCTGCCCGGTGGCCGCCTGACCGTCGAGGACGCCTACGCGTGGAGCAAGTTCGCCCGCGTCGCGTTGCAGACCAACGACATCGACGCCCGGGTACGCCCCGGCTCCGACGAGGAGCTCGCCTTCCTGGCCTCTTGCGTCGCCGGGCGTTACCTCGAGACGACCTACGCCGACCTCGAAGCCGCCCCGGCGGTCCTGCTCGCCGGCTTCGAGCCGGAGGAGGAATCTCCCATCGTCTTCCTGCGGCTGCGCAAGGCGGTCCGCAAGCACGGCACCAAGGTCTTCTCGATCGCGGCCTTCCGTAGCCCCGGCTCGGTCAAGACCTCCGTGACGCTCGTGCAGACCGCTCCCGGTGAGGAAACCGCAGCCCTCGTCGCCTTCGACGCCGCGCTGCTCCGCGCCCCCGGGTCCGTCCTCGTCGTCGGCGAGCGGCTCGCGTGCGTCCCAGGCGCGCTCTCGGCCGCCGCTGACCTCGCCGCGCGCAGCGGCGCAAAGCTGGCCTGGATCCCTCGCCGGGCGGGCGAGCGGGGAGCGGTCGATGTCGGGGCGCTGCCCACGCTGCTCCCGGGTGGCCGCCCCCTGTCCGACCGCGCCGCCGTGGAGGCCCTGTGGGGCCCCGTCCCGGAGCATCCCGGCAAGGACCTCACCGCGATCCTGACGGCCACCAAGGCCAAGCAGCTCAAGGGTCTGCTGGTCGGCGCTCTCGACCCCGCCGACTGCCCCGACCCGTTGCTCGCCCTCGACGCGCTCGAGGCTGCCGAGTTCGTCGTCAGCCTCGAGCTGCGCCGCTCGCCGGTCACCGACCGCGCTGACGTGGTGCTGCCCGTCGCCGCGGCCGTCGAGAAGGCCGGTACCTTCCTCGACTGGGAGGGCCGCGCCCGTCCCTTCGAGGCGGTCCTCACCACCAGCGGTGCCCTGCCGGACTTCCGTGTCCTGCAGGTCCTCGCCGAGGAGATGGACCAGGCCCTCGGGCTGGCCGACCTGTCCGCCGTACGCGCGGAGATCGGGCGGCTCGGAGTTACCGCCTCCCGGCCGGCGGCGCCGACCGCGCACGTGCCCGAGGCCCCGGCCGAGAGCAACGATCCGGCTCCCGACGATGTCGCGGTCAACGAACCCGCGGCCCCAGCCGCCGCGCCGGTCCGGCTCGCGACCTGGCACTGGCTGCTGGACGACGGTTCGCTGCAGGACGGCGAGCCGCACCTGGCCGGCACCGCCCGCGCCCCGCGGGTGCACCTGTCGGCTACGACGGCCGCTGGACTCGGCGTGAGGGCGGGTGACCCCGTGACGGTCAGCACCGAACGTGGCAGCCTCACCTTGCCGCTGGTCGTCGCCGACCTGCCCGACGACGTGGTGTGGGTCCCGACCCGCACCGCCGGAGCCCACGTCCGCACCGACCTCGCTGCCGCCCATGGCAGCGTCGTGACCCTCTCCCCGGGAGCTGAGCAGTGATCGCTCTCGCTCTGCCAGGGACCGACTCCACCCAGCTGCCCGTCACCTCCTTCGGCCACGAGCCGTTCTGGGTGACGATCGTCAAGGCGCTGTTCGTCTTCGTGCTACTGGTGCTGCTGACGCTGTTCACGATCGTCTTCGAGCGCAAGGTCGTCTCGTGGATGCAGCAGCGCACCGGCCCCAACCGGGTGGGTCCGCGCGGCTACCTGCAGTCCCTGGCCGACGGCCTCAAGCTGGCGCTGAAGGAAGAGATCATCCCGGCGCTGGCCGACAAGCCGGTCTACATCCTGGCGCCGATCGTCTCCGCCGTGCCCGCCTTCCTCGCCTTCTCGGTCATCCCCTTCGGTCCGAAGGTCAACTTCGCCGGCCACGAGACCGCGCTGCAGCTCACCGACATGCCGATCGGCGTGCTGTTCATCCTGGCCTGCTCGAGCGTCGGGGTTTTCGGGATCGTGCTGGCTGGCTGGTCCAGCGGATCGACCTACCCGCTGCTCGGGGCGCTGCGCTCGGCCGCTCAGGTGATCTCCTACGAGGTCGCGATGGGCCTGTCGTTCGTCGCGGTCTTCCTGTACGCCGGATCGCTGTCGACAAGTGAGATTGTCGCGGCCCAGCACGACCGCTGGTTCGCGCTGACCTTGCCGGTGTCGTTCGTCATCTACGTCGTGGCCATGGTCGGTGAGACCAACCGCGCCCCCTTCGACCTGCCCGAGGCCGAGTCAGAGCTCGTCGGTGGCTTCCACACCGAGTACAGCAGCCTGAAGTTCGCGATGTTCTTCCTCGCCGAGTACATCAACGTCATCACCGTGTCGGCGCTTGCCACCACGATGTTCCTCGGCGGCTGGCGGCCACCGCCCTTCATCGGGCGGATCGAGTTCTTCAACTCGGGCTACTTCCCGATCGTGTGGTTCCTCATCAAGGTCGTCGGCTTCATCTTCTTCTTCATCTGGCTGCGCGGCACACTGCCCCGGCTGCGATACGACCAGTTCATGAAGCTCGGCTGGAAACTGCTGATTCCGGTGAGCCTGGTCTGGATCATGCTCGTCGCGGCGATCCGCACCCTCAGCACCGAGGTGTCGAGCACCCGCGACCGGTTCACCTACATCGCCATCGCGCTGGCCGTGATGTTGGTGCTGCTGTTCCTCTGGCCGTCCAAGAAGCCGGTCGACCAGGACGACCTCGACGCGCAGTTCGGGCTCGTGCCGGTCGAGGACGGCGGCTTCCCGCTGCCGCCGCTGGACCTGGTGGTCCCGCCGACCCCGCGGTCGCTGCAGGGCGCGCTCGTCGGTTCAGTGCCGGCCGTGACCCCTGCCCACGTCGACCCGGAAGAGGCGCCCCATGGCTAGCCTGCTCGACCCCGTCAAGGGCTTCGGTGTCACCTTCGTGACGATGTTCAAGAAGACGACAACAGAGGAGTACCCCGAGTACGTCCGCCCCGTCCCACCGCGCTTCCACGGCCGCCACGTGCTTAACCGGCACCCCGACGGCCTGGAGAAGTGCATCGGCTGCGAGCTGTGCGCGTGGGCCTGCCCCGCGGACGCGATCTACGTCGAGGGCGCGACCAACACCGAAGAGCACCGGATATCCCCCGGGGAGCGCTACGCGGCGGTCTACCAGATCAACTACCTGCGCTGCATCTTCTGCGGGCTGTGCATCGAGGCCTGCCCGACCCGCTCGCTCACCATGACCAACGAGTACGAGCTGGCCGACGACAGCCGCGCCTCGCTGATCTTCACCAAGGAGCAGCTGCTCGCACCGCTGCTGGCGGGCATGGAGCAGCCGCCACATCCGATGCGCCTGGGCACGACCGACACCGACTACTACGTGAGGGGCGCGAAGTGACAACAACGCTGCTCGCAGCCTCGAGCTCCGGCGAGCAGGTGGGCTTCTGGATCCTCGCGCCGATCGCCATCCTCGCCGCCCTGGCCATGGTCATCGCGAAGAACGCCGTGCACTGCGCACTGTTCCTCGCCGCCGTCATGCTGAGCCTGGCCGGGATGTACGCGCTGCAGGACGCACCCTTCCTCGCGGCCGTTCAAGTCATCGTCTACACCGGTGCGATCCTCATGCTGTTCCTGTTTGTGATCATGCTCGTCGGGGTCGACAGCAGCGACTCGCTCGTTGAGACGTTGCGCGGTCAGCGGGTCGCGGCGTTGATCGTGGGCGTCGGCTTCGCCGGCCTGCTCATCGGCACCATCGGTGGCGCGGTGGCGAGTCAGAACGTCGGCCTCGACGCTGCTAACACCGAAGGCAACGTGCTGGGCATCGCCCGGCTGCTGTTCACCAAGTACGTGTTCGCCTTCGAGATCACCAGCGCGCTGCTCATCACTGCGGCGCTCGGAGCAATGGTGCTGGCGCACAAGGAGCGGCTCGTCCCCCGCCTCAGCCAGAAGGACCTCTCGCGGGCCCGGTTCGCCAGCGACCACCCCTTCCCGCTGCCCGGCCCCGGCGTCTTCGCAGCCGGTGACTCGATCGCCCGGGGCGCCCTGCTGCCCGACGGCACGATCGCCCCCGGCAGCCTCGCGCCGACCCTGGAGCTGCTGCCGCCCCAGCCCTCGGACCAGGGGGTCTCCACGTGAGCCCCGACCACTACCTGTACGTCGCTGCGCTGCTGTTCGTCATCGGTGCCCTCGGGGTGTTGCTGCGACGCAACGCGATCCTGGTGTTCATGAGCGTCGAGCTGATGCTCAACTCGGTCAACCTGACGCTGGTCACATTCAGCCGCGAAAAGGGCACGCTGGACGGCCAGATCATGGCCTTCTTCGTCATGGTCGTGGCTGCCTCGGAAGTCGTCGTCGGTCTCGCGATCATCATGAGCATCTTCCGCACCCGCCGGTCGGCCTCGGTCGACGACGCCAACCTGCTCAAGTACTAAGGACAATGTTGATCTCGAGAATGGCCGACGTGGCGGTGCTGTCCGCGCAAAAGGTCACCTACGTCCCCGCGACGGGGGCGCTGTCAGCGCTCTGGCTGCTGGTCGTGCTGCCCGCGGCCGGGGCTGTGGTGCTGCTGCTGTCGGGCAGGGCAAGCGCCAAGTGGGGTCCCTACCTCGCGACCGGTCTGGTCGGCAGCGCCTTCGTCTACGCCCTGGTCTGTTTCTTCTCGCTCAAGGGCCTTGGCGAGCGGTCGGTCGACCTGCACCTGTTCAGCTGGATCCCGGTGGCCGGCTTCCAGGTCGACGCGGGACTGCTGCTCGACCCGCTGTCGATGACGTTCGTGCTGCTCATCACCGGTGTCGGCCTCCTCATCCACGTCTACTCGCTCGGCTACATGGAGCACGACGAGCGAAAGCACACCTTCTTCGCGTACCTGAACCTGTTCATCGCCGCGATGCTCATCCTGGTGCTGGGCAACAGCTTCCTCGCCCTGTACGTCGGGTGGGAGGGCGTGGGCCTCGCGTCCTATCTGCTGATCGCGTTCTGGTACTGGAAGCCGGAGGCGGCCACGGCCGCGAAGAAGGCGTTCATCGCCAACCGCGTCGGTGACGTCGGCCTGTCCCTCGCCATCATGGTGATGTTCACGCGGCTCGGCACGACCAGCTTCCAGGGCGTGTTCGGCAGTGGGGTGCACGGCGGCACGGCCACCGCGATCGGCCTGCTGCTGCTGCTCGGTGCCTGCGGCAAGTCCGGCCAGTTCCCACTGCAGACCTGGCTCCCGGACGCCATGGAGGGCCCGACCCCGGTCTCTGCCCTGATCCACGCGGCAACGATGGTCACCGCCGGCGTCTATCTGATCGCGCGCTCGACGCCGGTCTTCAGCGCCAGCCCCGACGCGCAGACCGTCGTCACGATCATCGGCGCGGTCACCCTGGTCATCGGCTGCCTGATCGGCTGCGCCTACGACGACATCAAGAAGGTGCTGGCCTACTCGACGGTGAGCCAGATCGGCTACATGTTCCTGGCCGTCGGCATCCCCGGTGCGGGCGCCTTCGCGATCCTGCACCTGCTGACCCACGGCTTCTTCAAGGCCTGCATGTTCCTGTCTGCCGGCTCGGTCATGCACGGCATGGGTGACCAGGTCGACATGCGGCGCTTCGGCGGGCTGCGCAAGGCGATGCCGTGGACGTTCGGCTGCTTCACGGTCGGCTGGCTCGCGATCCTCGGCGTACCACCGTTTGCGGGGTTCTTCTCCAAGGACAAGATCATCGAGTCGGCGTTCGCCATGGGCGGGACCCGCGGCACGATCCTCGGGATCGTCGCGCTGCTCGGCGCCGGCATCACCGCCTTCTACATGACCCGCCTGATGGTCATGACCTTCTTCGGCGAGCGGCGCTGGACTGACGGTCAGCACCCGCACGAGTCGCCCTGGACGATGCTGGGGCCGATGGTGGTCCTCGCGGTCGGCGCCGCCTTCTCGGGCCTTCTGCTCGGCCCCACCCATGGGCTACAGGACTGGCTGCGGCCGGTCCTGGGGGAGGAGGTCGTCCACCGCGAGGTCAACGCCACCCTCGTCAGCCTCGTCACCCTCGCCGTCGTGGCGCTCGGCGCGGTCTACGCGTGGGTCGCCTACGGCACCAAGGCGGTCCCGTTGACGCCGCCGGTCGCGGTCACGCCCTTCACCGTCGCTGCCCGCAAGAACCTCTACTTCGACGCCCTCAACGAGTCGCTGCTAATGCGACCCGGTCAGTACCTCACGCGCTTCCTGGTCTTCGTGGACAACCGCGGGATCGACGGCGCCGTGAGTGCTCTCGCCGCCGGGATCGGCGGCGGATCAGGTCGACTGCGCCGGCTGCAAACCGGCTTCGTGAGGTCCTACGCCCTGTCCATGTTCGGAGGAGCCTTGCTCGTCGCCGGCGCCCTGCTCGCTGTGAGGTTGGGCCAGTGACGCCGTGGCTCACGATCCTCGGGGTCGTCCCGCTCGTCGGGGCCCTGCTCATCTCGCTCCTGCCCACCGGCAGGGACCTGCTCACCAAGCAGGTGGCGCTGGGGACCTCTCTGGTCGTCCTTGTCCTGACGATCGTGATGTGCGCGCAGTTCGACGCGAGCAGCGGTGACCGCTTCCAGTTTGCCCAGTCCTACGACTGGATCCGGACCTTTGGCGTGCACTACGCGGTCGGCGTCGACGGCATCGCGTTGGTGCTGATCGCGCTGATCGCGGTCCTCGTGCCCGTCGTACTGCTCGCCAGCTGGGACGACGTCGAGAGCCTTTCTGATGGCGCGGACGCCCCGGCGGCCAGCCGCAAGAGCGTCAAGTCGTTCTTCGCGCTGCTGCTCGTGCTCGAGACGATGATGATCGGCGTCTTCGCGGCTACCGATGTGTTCTTGTTCTACGTCTTCTTTGAAGCCATGCTCATCCCGATGTACTTCCTCATCGGGTCCTACGGCGGCCCGAAACGGTCGTACGCCGCCGTGAAGTTCCTGCTGTACAGCCTTTTCGGTGGCCTGCTGATGCTGGCCGCTGTCATCGGGCTGTACGTCGAGTCGGCCAAGGTCGGCACCGGCACGTTCAGCTTCGAGGCGCTGACGAAGCTCGAGCTGAGCCACGCCACGCAGGGCTGGCTGTTCCTCGGCTTCTTCATCGCGTTCGCCATCAAGGCACCACTGTTCCCGTTCCACACCTGGTTGCCCGACGCCGGCGCCGAGGCCCCGACCGGCAACGCCATCCTGCTCGTCGGCATCCTCGACAAGGTGGGGACCTTCGGCTTCCTGCGGTACTGCCTGCCGCTGTTTCCCTGGGCGGCGCGGGAGTTCGCGCCGTACGTGATCGCGCTGTCGGTCATCGGCATCATCTACGGCGCATTGCTCGCGATGGGACAGAAGGACATGAAGCGGCTGGTGTCCTACACCTCGGTCGCCCACTTCGGCTACATCGGCCTCGGCTGCTTCGCGTTCACGACGCAGGCCGGCACCGGTGCGGTGCTCTACATGGTCAACCACGGGCTCTCGACCGGCGCGCTGTTTATGGTCATCGGCTTCCTGATCAACCGCGGCAAGAGCCGGCTGGTCGGCGACTACTCCGGCATCGCCAAGGCCGCTCCGAAGCTCGGGGCACTGTTCTTCGTCAGCGGACTCAGCGCCCTCGCCCTGCCAGGTCTGTCGACGTTCGTGAGCGAGTTCCTCGTGCTGGTCGGCAGTTTCCAGCGCTACCCGGTCGCCACGATCATCGCGACCGTCGGCATCGTCCTGGCTGCGCTCTACATCCTGCTGACCTACCAGCGCACGATGCAGGGGCCGCTGAGCGCGGTCCACGCCACCATGAAGGACCTCAACGTCCGCGAGGTCGCAGCACTCGCGCCGCTCATCGCCCTGATGCTGTTCCTGGGCTTCTACCCCAAGCCGGTGACCGACATCGTCAACCCGGCCGTGAAGGTCACCATGCAGGACGTCGGTGCGCACGACCCGGCACCGACCGACGTGGCCACGGCCGCCGAGAGCAAGTAGAGAGCGACGATGCCCACCGACATCCAGGCGCCGTCGATCGCCTACCTCCCGCTGCTGCCGATGCTCCTCGTCTTCGGCGCCGCCACCCTCGGCGTGCTCGTCGAAGGCTTTGTCCCGGCGGCGCACCGGCGCGTGACCCAGGTCGCGGTCGCGGTCGTCGGACTCGCCGCCGCGCTCGGCCAGGTCATCTACCTCGCGAACGAGAACACCAGCCGTCTGGTCGTGGAGTCCGCCGTCGTCATCGACGGGCCGACGCTGTTCCTGCAGGGCACCCTGTGCGTGCTGGGCATCGGCAGCATCCTGCTGCTGTCGGAGACCAGACTCGACGCGAGCGGCGGCCACGTGGTCAGCCAGGCCGCCAACCTGCCCGGCTCGCGCGAGGACCTGGCGTTGGCCGAGAGCACCCGGGTGCAGACCGAGGTCTACCCGCTGGCGATGTTCGCCCTCGGCGGCATGCTGCTGTTCCCGGCCAGCAACAATCTGCTGCTGATGTTCGTGGCCCTTGAGGTCCTGTCGCTGCCGCTCTACCTGATGGCCGGTCTCGCCCGCCGTCGCCGCCTGCTCTCACAAGAGGCCGCGCTGAAGTACTTCTTGCTGGGCGCCTTCGCCTCCGCCTTCTTCCTGTACGGCGTCGCGCTGCTCTACGGCTACGCCGGATCCGTCGACCTGGGCGACATCTTCACCGCGACCTCGCAGACCGGCAAGAGCGACAGCCTGCTGTTCCTCGGGATCGCGATGCTCGGTGTCGGCCTGCTCTTCAAGGTCGGGGCGGTGCCGTTCCAGGCCTGGACGCCGGACGTCTATCAGGGCAGTCCCACGCCGGTCACCGCCCTGATGGCCGCCTGCACGAAGGTCGCCGCCTTCGGCGCCCTGATGCGCGTCTTCTATGTCGCCTTCGGCACGGCCAAGTGGGATTGGCGGCCGATGATGTGGGCGGTCGCGATCTTGACGATGGTCGTCGGAGCCGTGCTGGCCGTCACCCAGACCGACGTGAAGCGGATGCTCGCCTACTCCTCGGTGGCCCACACCGGCTTCATCCTGGTCGGCGTCATCGCGCTGAACCGGCAGGGCCTGTCGGGCACGCTGTTCTACCTGCTGACCTATGGCCTGACGACGCTCGCGTCGTTCGCCATCGTGAGCCTGGTCCGGGACAGCTCCGGCGAGGCGACCCACCTGGCCCAGTGGGCGGGCCTCGGCAAGCGCAGCCCGCTGGTTGCCGGGTCGTTTGCGTTCCTGCTGTTCGCGCTGGCCGGAATCCCGCTGACCAGCGGCTTCATGGCCAAGTTCGCGGTCTTCCGCGCTGCCAGCCAGGGCGGTGCGACCGCGCTCGTGGTCGTCGGTGTGATAGCCAGCGCCGTCACCGCCTTCTTCTACGCCCGCGTCGTGGTCCTGATGTTCTTCCAGGAGCCCTCGGTCGACGGTCCGACGGTCGCGGTTCCCAGCGCCTACACCGCGGTGACCATCGCCTTGGGGATCGCCTTCACCGCCGTCCTCGGCGTCGTACCGCAGCCGGTCCTGGACCTGGCTGACAAGGCAGGGTTCTTTCTCCGGTGAAGACGTCGTCGGCTGGCCTGCTGGGCAGCGTGGACCCGCAGCTGCAGGCCGCAGTCAACGCCAGCCTTGATCAGGTCGAGGCCCGCCTGCGGGAGGTCGTGCGCAGCAGCCACCCGCTCCTCACCCAGGCGGCAGCGCACCTGGTCGAGGCCGGCGGCAAGCGGGTACGTCCATTGCTTGTGCTGTTGGCCGCGCAGCTCGGCGACAGCGAGCGCGCGCAGGTCATCGACGCCGCCGTCGTCGTCGAGCTCACCCATCTGGCGACGCTGTACCACGATGACGTGATGGACGAGGCGCCCGTTCGTCGGGGGGCCGTGAGCGCCAACACCCGGTGGACCAACACGGTCGCGATCCTCACCGGCGACTACCTGTTCGCGCGGGCCTCGGACCTGACTGCCGGGCTCGGGACCGAGGCGACCCAGCTGCAGTCGCGGACCTTCGCCCGCCTCGTCGAGGGCCAGATCGCCGAGACCGCAGGGGCTGCGGCCGGTCAGGACCCGGTGGCCCACCACTTGCAGGTACTCGGCGACAAGACCGCGTCGCTGCTTGCGACATCGGCCCGGCTCGGGGCGCTCATGGCCGGGGTGGACGGTGCGACTGTCGACCTGGTCGCGGAGTTCGGTGAGGTCTTCGGTGTCGCCTTCCAGCTCTCTGATGACCTGATCGACGTCCTGTCGGACTCCGAGCAGTCCGGCAAGACGCCCGGCACCGACCTGCGGGAGGGCGTCGCCACCTTGCCTGTGCTGCTCGTCCAGGCGGGCGAGGACCCTGCGAGCAGGCTGCTCACACGGCTGCTCGCCAGCGACCTGTCCGGTGACGCGCCCCTGGCGGAGGCGCTGCGCCAGCTTCGCGCGCACCCGGCGATGGCCCAGGCGCGCGAGGTGCTCCAGTCCTACGTCGACCGGGCCCGCGCCGTCGCGACCGAGCTGCCCCAGGGGTCGACCCGTGAGGCGTTCCTGGCCCTGACCGACTTCGTGCTGGCTCGCACGGGTTGACGGGCGGTCCTTCCCGTCAGGTGGGCCTTGACCCGGGCCCGGCACTGCGGCTGTCCCTGTACGACCTGGGCCTGGCCTGCTGCGCCGTCGAGTTCGTGACGGCGACCCTGGGTCCTGAGGTGCTGGCCGACCTCGGAGCCACCCTGTGCCCGGTCGAGCAGGCCAACGTCCTCGTCATCAGCGGCACCCTTACCGACGTGACCATCCCCGCCGTGCTTGCCGCCTACCAGCGGATGCCGGAGCCCCGTTGGGTCGTGTCGTTCGGGGCCTGCGCCAACACCGGCGGCCCCTACTGGGACAGCTACTGCGTCACCAAGGGGGTCGACCAGCTGCTGCCCGTGGACGTCTACGTCCCTGGCTGCCCGCCGCGGCCCGAGACGGTCCTGGAGGCGCTTCACCTGATCAAGGACAGCCTGATCAAGGACAGCGTGTTGAGGGATCAGCCGTGACGCTCGCCGAGGTGCTGGGTCACGAGCCGAGCACCTCATACGGCGTGGTCGTCGCCGAGGTCGACCGGGCCGGTTGGGCCGCCGTGGTCACCGACGTGCGCGACCTGGGCTACGCGTTCTTTGACGTGCTCACCGCTGTTGACCTCGAGGCCGAGGGCTTCGAGGTCGTCCTGCGGCTGTGGGACCCGGCTGCCCGCAAGGGCGTGGTCCTGCGTACTCGGTGCCCACGTGAGGACGCTCGCGTGCCGACCCTGACGGAGGTCTTCGCAGGCGCCGGCTGGCACGAGCGGGCCGCCGCCGAGCTGTTCGGGATCACCTTCGACGGGCACGCCACGGCGCACCTGCTGCTGTCCGAGGGCTTCGACGGGCATCCACTGCGCAAGGACTTCGTGCTGGCGTCCCGCGTCGCGAAACGCTGGCCAGGAGCCAAAGAGCCGGGAGAAAGCGATGCCGACCTTGCGGCCGAGCTGACCGCCGACCGGACCGGCCGAGGGAGCCGTCGTCGTGCGGTGCCCCCGGGGGTTCCCACCGGCTGGGGACCTCCCAGGTGACGGGCGGTTCGGCCTACCAGCGGGGCCTTGCCGCCCTGCGGGCGGGAGCCCCGGCCGAGCTGCCGCCCCGCTCGCGCGGGATCATCGCGCTGCTCGAGGAGAACTGCACCGTGTGCATGCTCTGCGCCCGGGAGTGCCCCGACTGGTGTATCGAGATCGACTCGCACAAGCAGACCCTGCCCGCCCGCACCGAGCGCGGGCGGCCCCGGGTGCTGCACGTGCTGGACCGTTTCGCGATCGACTTCGGGCTGTGCATGTGGTGCGGGATCTGCATTGAGGTGTGCCCGTTCGACGCGCTGTTCTGGTCACCGTCGTTCGAGCACGCGACGACCGCTGCAACCGACCTCGTCCACGAGCGGGCCGACCTGCGCACGTGGCTCGTGGGGGTTCCGGTGCCGCCCGCACTCGATCGCTGAGAGCCGTGCTTGCGCACGAGCTCGCCCAGGTCGGCAACCATGACATCCTGATCGACTCGGTCGCCGCCACCGGCGCCGAGCCCTCGGGTCAGCGGTAGTTGGTGAACTGCAGCGCGAAGTCGAACTCGTGGCCCTTGAGCAGCGCGATCACGGCCTGCAGGTCGTCCTTCTTCTTCGCCGAGACGCGCAGCTGGTCGCCCTGGATCTGCGGCTGGACGCCCTTGGGACCCTCGTCGCGGATGACCTTCGCGACCTTCTTGGCGTTGTCCTGGCTGATCCCTTCGGCGACCTTGGCGACAATGCGGTACTCCTTGCCCGACTGCATCGCCTCGCCGGCGTCGAGGGTCTTGAGGCTGATCTGACGCCGGATGAGCTTCTCCTTGAAGACGTCAAGGAGGGCCTTGACGCGCTCCTCAGCGCCCGCCTTGAGCACGATGTCCTCACCGCTCCAGGCGATCTCCGCGCCGGTGCCCTTGAAGTCGTAGCGGGTCGAGGCCTCCTTCGCGGTCTGGTTGAGGGCGTTGTCGACCTCCTGCCGGTCGACCTTGCTCACGATGTCGAAGGACGGGTCGGCCACGAGAGGCTCCAATGCGGTTCAGGGTGAGGTCGGGGGTTGCTATTGTCTGCCCGTACCCAGGCGGGTTGCCCGAGTGGTCAATGGGAGCGGACTGTAAATCCGCCGGCTTAGCCTACGAAGGTTCAAACCCTTCACCCGCCACAGGCGTGATCTACGGCCTTCGACCCGCCCGGGTCGAGGGCCGTAGTGGCGCCGGCATGACGGTGCAGACGGGCGGCGGCCACCTCAGCGGCCGGTTTCGTTGCGTCCGCGCAGCATGCGCAGGCCCCGGAGGGCCGACCCGCGCCGCAGCAGCAGGTAGAGGACCAGCCAGGTCACGACGGCGGCAAGCAGGCCCATGGCAAGGCCGGTGCCGCCCCCGACGAGGTCGAGGACGACCAGCCCTGCTGCGCCGCCGGAAGCCGCCGCAACGGCAGCCTCCGCCAGCCGGGCGAACAGAGGGCGCAACGGTGAGCCGGTCTGGTGGGCCGCCTTGCGAAGGCTGTACGACGTACCGAAGGCGATCGCTGTCGAGACGGCGACCGCCGCCCCGAGCGGCCCGTCCGCAAGCACCAGCGGCACGAGCACACCAGCGAGCTGCCACTGGTGGACACGGCGGATCACGCCGGCCTGGCCGAAGGCGATCAGGACCGATCCGGAGGTGCTCTCGACAGTACGCAGCCAGCCGTGCAGGGCGAGCAGTCGCAGTGCGCCACTGACCAGGTCCCACTTGTGGCCGAAGATGACAACCAGGGCGTCGGGACCGGCGACAGCCAGGAACCCCAGCGGAAGTGCCGCCAGCCAGGCGGTCACCTCGACGGCGGTGAGGAACGTCGGCTTGACCGGTTCGAGCCGGGCTCGCAGCGCCGCGTAGATCGGCAGGGTGACCCGCCCGACGGCCAGCCCGACCAGGAAGAACGGCAGCGTCGTGAGGTTGAAGGCGAAGCCGTAGCCACCCAGGGCTGCCTGTCCGGCAAGGGCACTGACCACGATGTTGTCGACGTTGCCCGAGGCAGTTGCGAAGACCTGCCCCACGAGCAGCTCCTTTCCTGCCGTCCACAGCTGCGTGATCTCCTGGCGGTGCAGCGCTACCCGCAACAGGGCCGGGCGGGCCACGGCCAGCAGCAGTGCCCGGCACCTGCCTGGATG
This sequence comes from Frankiales bacterium, assembly GCA_025352005.1. Taxonomy (GTDB): domain Bacteria; phylum Actinomycetota; class Actinomycetes; order Mycobacteriales; family SCTD01; genus RYN-111. Next base: position 5,294 of record JANXUE010000071.1, on the reverse strand, counting down.
ACAACCTGCGCGACGAGGGCCGCCGCTCCGGCGCCGGTCGCCGCCAGCGTGAGCCCGGCAGCGGCCGAGATGACCGACGCGACGACAACAGCCATGCCGGTGGGCCCTGGCAGGCACCGGACGGTCACAACCCGCCGCAGCCCGGAGGGCAGGACGTGTAGGCTGTTCCCGGTTCGTCGCCCCTTTAGCTCAGTCGGCAGAGCGTCTCCATGGTAAGGAGAAGGTCTACGGTTCGATTCCGTAAAGGGGCTCCGCGGTTCCCCCCAGAACCGGCACGCAGATCAGCACGACGAGATGGCGCACGACCCGGGCGGTGTAGCTCAGCTGGCAGAGCAAGCGACTCATAATCGCTGTGTCACCGGTTCAAGTCCGGTCATCGCTACCCCACTACCGCTTTCCGGTAGCCTCGGCACTCACGCGGGTGCTCGACCCGAACTCCTGACCCTGAACCGCTCCCGAACTCCTGAAAGCGCAGGCACCGCCGCATGGCCGCGACCGACGTCCGTCCGAAGATCACGCTCGCCTGCCAGGAGTGCAAGCACCGCAACTACATCACCAAGAAGAACCGGCGGAACGACCCTGACCGGCTCGACCTGAAGAAGTTCTGCCCCACCTGCCGCACCCACACCGGGCACCGCGAGACGCGCTAGTCGCTGTCCCTGCTTCCGTCGCGATCGGCCGGTCTTCCGTGCAGGAGGCCGGCCTTCGTCCTACCCGGGGGGTGCCAGCGGGCCGGCCGGTGGGCTAGCGTCCGCCCACAGAGCGAGAGGACCCCGCGCATGTCCCTGAACCGTGACTTCATCGGCCACGAAGCCCCCCTCGGCGAGCCGCTGGAAGTGACACGTGGGGATATCCGGCGCTTCGCGACGGCGATCGGCGACGACAACCCCGCCTGCCACGACCGAGCAGCCGCGCAGGCCCTGGGCTACGCCGACGTGGTGGCGCCGCCGACGTTCCTCATCGTGGCGAGCACAGGTGGCAGCCTTGGCGGCTTCATCCGGGACCCCGAGCTCGGGCTGAACTACGCCATGGTCGTTCACGGCGAGCAGTCGTTCGCGTTCCACCGGCCGGTCATGGCCGGCGACGTCCTCAACACCGTCGCCCGGATCCAGGACATCCGTGCCGTCGGGCGCAACGAGCTGCTGACTCTGGTCGTCGAGGTCACGAGCAACGGCGAGCCGGTGGCCACCGTGACCAACACCCTCGTCAGCCGCGGCACCGCTGCCCCGAAGCAGGCCTGAGATGCCCGGTTACGCCGACGTCGAGGTGGGGACCGAGCTGGCGGCCCAGGACTTCGCCCTCACCCGGGCAGACCTTGTCCGCTACGCCGGGGCCAGTGGCGACTTCAACGTCATCCACTGGAACGAGCGCACCGCGAAGGCCGTCGGCCTGCCCAACGTGATCGCGCACGGGATGCTCACGATGGCGACGGCTGGGCGGGTCGTGACCGACTGGGTCGGTGACCCCGGACGGGTCGTGTCCTACGGCGTGCGCTTCTCGAGGCCGGTGGTGGTGGAGGACGACGACACCGGCACGACACTGACCGTCGCGGGTGTCGTCGAAGCCAAGCATGACGACGGGACCGTGACGGTCGCCCTGACCGCCACCGTCGGCGGCGAGAAGGTGCTCATGGCCGCCAAGGCGGTCGTCCGCCTGAGCTGACTCAGGACGGCCATCGGACGCGCGTGATAGGCAGATCACCTGTGCTCGTCTCAGGAGGTTCCGTGACGTCGATCATCCCGTCCGTCTCGCTCGGTCGACGCGCGGAGCTGCTGCTGGAGCGGTTCGGGGACTGGCCCACGCTGTTCTTCGAGGGACGCTGGTACACCTCGGGCGAGCTGGCCCAGCGGGCCCGGGCGGCGGCCAGGGGCTTCGTCGACCTCGGCGTCGAGCCGGGCGACCGGGTCGTGATCGTCATGGCCAACTGCCCCGAGGTCGGCATCGCCTACAGCGCACTGTGGCGGGCGGGCGCCGTACCCACGCCGGTGCTGTTCTTGCTGACCGAGGACGAGCTGCGGCACGTCGTCGAGGACTCGGGCGCGGTCGCCGTCGTGACGACGCCCGAGTTCCTGCCCAAGGTCCAGGCCAGCGCGCCGACGCTGCCGGTGGTCGTCGTCGGTGGTGAGGGTGGCATCCCCTGGGCGGACCTGGAGAGCCACGGCGAGCTGCCGTTGGTCGAGCGCGCGGGCACGGACCTGGCCGCGCTGCTCTACACCGGTGGTACGACGGGCCGGTCCAAGGGCGTTGCGCTGACGCACGCCGGGCTGGACGCCGCGGGGAAGGCGGCAGCGGACCTGTCGGCCAGCCCGGGGCGCACAAGCACCCTGTTGCCCTTGCCCCTGGCGCACGCCTACGGCCTGCTGGTGACCGTGGCCGGCCTGCACGCGCACGAGCCCGGGACGTCGTACCTCATGCGGTGGTTCGACCCCGCGGGCTGGGTGGCGCTCGTCGAGGAGCACCGCATCCAGGGGACGGCGCTGGTCCCGTCGATGATCTCGATGCTGTTGACGCAGCCGCTGGAGGACCACGACCTGAGCTGTATGGAGCGGGTCGGGAGCGGAGCGGCGCCCTTGGCCGCCGACGTGGCAGCGGAGTTCGAGCGGAGGATCCCGGGCGCTGAGATCCGCGAGGGCTACGGCTGTACGGAGTCGAGCGCGCTCATCAGCTCGCAACCGGCCGACGAGCGTAAGCTCGGCTCCGTCGGCAAGCCGGTGCCGGGGGTGACGGTCCGGATCGAGCGCCCGGACGGCAGCGACGCCGCCTCCGGCGAGGACGGCGAGATCTGCGTCGGCGGGGCGACCGTCATGCAGGGCTACTGGAACAGCCCGGAGTCGACCGCCTTTGCCGTGCGGGACGGCTGGCTGCACACCGGAGACGTCGGGCACCTCGACGCCGGTGGCTGGCTCTACATCGTCGACCGGATCAAGGACCTCATCATCCGAGGTGGCTTCAACGTCTACCCCCGCGACGTGGAGGACGTGCTGCTCGCCCACCCGGCGGTGATCGGGGCGGCCGTCGTCGGCTTCCCCGACCCGAGGCTGGGGGAGGAGGTCGTCGCCTTCGTCCAGCTCGGCGCTCCTGCCACGCCGGAGGAGCTGGTCGCCTTCGCCAAGGAGCGTCTGGGCACCCACAAGTACCCCCGTGAGGTGCGCGTCATTGACGCGATCCCGCTGACCAGCGTCATGAAGACCGACCGGAAGGTGCTTCGCGCCCGGCTGGCCCCGAACACCTCCCTGGCCCCGAACACCTCCCTGGCCGGGAATGCCGACGAGGCCCCACCTAGGCTCGATGGGTGACCGCTCCCGTGGATGTGCAGCAGCTGGCCGACCGACGGGCGCAGGCCCGCGCCGACAAGGACTACGCCGCGAGTGACGGCTTGCGTGCCGAGATCAACGCGCTGGGCTGGGGGGTCAAGGACACGGCCGAGGGTCAGGTGCTCAGTGCACTGCCGCCGTACCCGGTCCTGCAGCAGGTCGGGGACCTGCCGGACCGCTCGCAGGAGCCGGACACCCACCACTGCACCGTCGCTCTGCTCGTCGAGGGCTGGCCTGAGGACCTCCGGACGGCAGTGAGCGCACTGCTGGAGCACGGCCCGCAGGACCTGCAGGTCGTGCTCCTGGAGATCGGCGACACCGACGCCGGCGCCGTCGTCCATGAGCTGGCCCAGCACGAGCGGGTCAGCGAGCTCCACGTGGAGCGCACCGCCGGCTGGGCGGAGGCCAGGAACGCGCTGGTCCGCGCGGACACGGCACAGTTCCACGTGGTGATGGACCTGTCGACCGTGCTCGAGGGTGACGGCATCACCCCGCTGCTCGAGGCCGGCGCCGACGCCGCCGGGTGGCGCGGCGTGCACGTCGAGAACGGCTGGCTCGGCTTCGCCGACAGCCCCCCGGGCGAGGTGGAGGCCCTGCTGTCCTACCTGATCGCGGTACGACGGTCGGTCGCCCTCCAGGTACCCCTCCCGCCGAAGGCGCGGTTCTACCGCAACGCCGACATGGAGTGGTCCTACCTGTTGCGGGAGGCCGGGTTCCGGCTGGTGGCGGTGGACGTGCCGGTGCGACAGGACCGCCACCGGGGTTACCACGACAGCGACCCGGTGATGCGGGACCGGGAGTCGAAGAAGACCTACGACCGTTTCCTACAGCGGTTCCGCGGCCGCGAGGACCTGCGTCTGCCGTCCTGAGCTCGCGGGCCGGGCCGTTACGAGCACCAGCTGACGCCGCGGTTGCGGCTGCCTCAGGGATGGCAGGTCGCCGCGCCGTCGTACCCGCTCGTCGTCGCCTGCTGCCTGGACCGCTTCTGCCTAGACCGCTTCGGCGAGCAGGGCACCGAGGCGGCTGACGCCCTTTTCCAGGTCGGCGTCGCCGAGCGCGTAGGACAGCCGGAAGTAGCCGGGTGTCCCGAACGCCTCACCCGGTACGACGGCCACCCCCACCTCGTCAAGGACCAGCTCCGCCAGTCGGGCGCTTGAGGTGATCACCTGCCCGCGCAGCGTCTTGCCCAGCAGGGCCTTGACCGAGGGATAGCAGTAGAAGGCCCCGAACGGCTCTGGGCACTGCACCCCGGGGATCTCGTTCAGCATCCGGACCATCGTCTTCCTGCGGCGGTCGAACGCGGCCCGCATCGCCGCTACGGCCGTGAGGTCACCGGTCACCGCCGCGAGGGCGGCGACCTGGGAGACGTTGCTGACGTTGGAGGTGGCATGGGACTGAAGGTTCGTGGCCGCCTTCACCACGTCGGTGGGGCCGACCAACCAGCCCACCCGCCAGCCCGTCATCGCGTAGGTCTTGGCGACGCCGTTGATGACGACGCAGGTGTCGGCGAGCTCGGGGACGGCCACCGGCATCGAGACGTGCTCGGCGTCGCCGTACACGAGGTGCTCGTAGATCTCGTCCGCGACCACCCAGATGCCGTGTCCGACGGCCCAGCGGCCGATCCCCTCGACCTCCTCGGCGGACGCGACCGCGCCGGTTGGGTTGGACGGGGAGCACCAGAGCAGGACCTTCGTACGATCGGTGCGGGCGGCCTCGAGCTGCGCGACCGTGACCCGGTAGCCCTGCTCCTCCGTGGTCACGACGTCGACTGGTACCCCACCCGCGAGTTTGATCGCTTCCGGGTACGTCGTCCAGTAGGGCGCGGGCAGCAGGACCTCGTCGCCCGGGTCGAGCAAGGTGGCGAACGCCTCGTAGACAGCCTGCTTGCCGCCGTTGGTGACGAGGACCTGGTCGGCGGTAACCGCGAGCCCACTGTCGCGCAGGGTCTTTGCGGCGATCGCCGCCTTGAGCTCCGGCAGC
>JANXUE010000046.1 GCA_025352005.1 Frankiales bacterium | reverse complement strand
GGCGCGCCGGTCAGTCCCTCCCGCGCCAGCAGCAGCTCTCGCCGCTTCTTGAGCTCCTCAGCCGGCGTCAGGGTCACCCTCCGATCCATGCTCGACGTCAGGCGAGTGTGGCAGTGCTGACCCAGGATTGACCCTGACAGGTCACATGCTGCGGTCGCCGCTCTGGCTGGAAGTTTTTACAGTGCCTCCGGACCGCGCTCGCCGGTCCGGACCCTGACGACCTCGTCGACCGGGGTGGACCACACCTTGCCGTCGCCGATCGACCCGGTCTGGGCGGCGGCCACGATCGCGTCCAGCACCCGTCCGGCATCCGCGTCGTCGACCAGGACCTCGATGCGGACCTTCGGTACGAAGTCGACGGTGTACTCGGCGCCGCGGTACACCTCGGTGTGCCCGCGCTGGCGCCCGAAGCCCTGTACCTCGCTGACCGTCATGCCCTGGACGCCGATCACCTCGAGGGCGGTCTTGACGTCGTCCAATTTGAACGGCTTCACGATCGCCGTGACGAGCCTCATCGGTGTCCTTTCCTTGGCGCGTTGATGGTGGAGAAAGGGTTCCGTGTCCCCGTCACAGGGCTTCGACGCCTCGCTCGCCGGTGCGGACGCGGACCACCTCATCGACAGGAGTGCTCCACACCTTGCCGTCACCGATCGCGCCGGTCTGCGCTGCCTTGGCGATGATGTCGATGACGTCACGGGCGTCGGCGTCGTCGACGAGGACCTCCAGCTTTACCTTCGGGACGAAGGTGACGGTGTACTCGGCGCCACGGTAGACCTCGGTGTGCCCGCGCTGACGTCCGTGCCCCTGGACCTCGCTGACCGTCATCCCCGCCACCCCGAAGGCCTCCAGGGCGGTCTTGACGTCGTCCAGCTTGAAGGGCTTCAGGACCGCGGTGATCAGCCTCACGTGCCGACCCGCTGAGGCGTGGAGCCGGCGAGCGCCGACGCGTGCGTCGAGCCGGTGGCGAAGCCGGCCCACTCGTAGGCCGTCTCGGCGTGCTCGCTCTGGTCGATGCCGACGACCTCGGCCTCCTCGGTGACACGGAGGCCGATCGTGAACTTCAGGGCCAGCGCGATGATCAAGGTGAGCACGAACGAGTAGCCCATGACGGCAAACGCCGCGACAGCCTGCTTGCCGAGCTGGGAGGCGTCGCCGCCGTAGAACAGGCCGTCGACCCCGATGCCGTTGGTCGTCTTGGTCGCCAGGAAGCCGATCGCCAGGGTCCCGAACAGACCACCGACGAGGTGCACACCGACGACGTCGAGCGCGTCGTCGAAGCCCAGCTTGTTCTTCAGGCCGATGGCAACGGCGCAGACCATGCCGACCAAGCCACCGAGGACGATGGCGCCGGACGGGCTGACCGTGCCGCACGCGGGGGTGATGCCCACCAGACCGGCCACCGCACCGGACGCCGCACCCAGGGTCGTGAAGTGCCCGTCACGCAGCCGCTCGACCAGCAGCCAGCCGCACAGGGCGGCGGCCGCGGCCACCTGGGTGTTCACGAACGCCAGGCCGGCAAGGCCGTTGGCGAGCAGCGTGGATCCGGCGTTGAAGCCGAACCACCCGAACCACAGCATGCCGGTGCCGATCATGACGAGCGGCAGGTTGTGGGGGCGCATCGCCTCCTTGCCGAAGCCCTTGCGGACCCCGAGCACCAGGCACAGCGCGAGGCCGGCGGCTCCGGCGTTGATGTGGACCGCCGTTCCACCGGCGAAGTCCAGCGCCCCGAGCTTGCTGACGATCCAGCCCCCGGTCCCCGCAACATAGGACGCGGCCGCTCCGGCACCGCCGGTCTGGGTCTTGGCGTCGCTGATCGGTACGCCGAAGGCGAAGACCCAGTGCGCAACCGGGAAGTAGACGACGGTGACCCAGATGACGCTGAAGGCGATCCAGGCGCTGAACTTCATCCGGTCCGCGACCGCACCGCTGATCAGGGCCAGCGTGATGATGGCGAACATCAGCTGGAAGGCGATGAACGCGTAGTCGAACAGGTGGTTGGTGATCGAGGCCTGTGACTCGTTGTGCAGGAAGCGAAGGGACAGGTTCCCGAACAGGCCGCTGGTCTTGTCCGGGGCAAAGGCCACCGAGTAGCCGTAGATGACCCACAGGACGCTGACGATCCCGATGCTGGAGAAGCTCATCATGATCATGTTCAGCGTGCTCTTGGCGCGGGTCATGCCGCCGTAGAAGAACGCGAGGCCGGGGGTCATCAGCAGGACCAGGGCCGAGCTGGCGAGGAGCCACGCGGTGTTCGCGTAGGTCTGGGCCGTGTCGCCGATCGGTTCGGGGACATCGGCGAGCAAGCCGATCAGGTGCGGGCTCATGCGTCTCCTCTGTGGGGCCGTCGCGGCCTCTGCGGTGGTTCCAGCAGACTCGCGACACGGTGTTCCGCAACGGTGTCCGCTCGGTTTCGCGCAGATGAAGCATCCTGACGTTTCGTTGCGCTTGCGTTTCGCCTCGGGTGGGGGGCGCCGCCGGCCCCGTTCGAGCTCGCCAGCCCGGTCCTGGCCGGGTGCTCGAGCGGTGCAGGGGCGACGGCGGCCCCCGCCACGTGGGGCAGGCTGGGTTCATGAGCAGGTGGTTGGAGGAGACCGGCGGCAAACGCGGGGCCGCGTACGACGCCCGGTTCGCCGAGCTGGAAGCCGCGGGGGTGGACGTGCACGGTGAAGCGGCCTACGTGGACTTGTTGTTGCCAGGACCCTCGAGCGTCCTGGACGCGGGTTGCGGCACCGGCCGGGTCGCCGTCGAGCTGGCCCGCCGGGGGCACGACGTCGTGGGGGTGGACAGTGACGCCTCGATGCTGGACGTGGCCCGTCGTACCCCGTCTGTGGTGTGGGCCCAGGAGGACCTGGCGACGTTGGCGCTGCCTGAGCGCTTCGATCTGGTTGTCGCGGCCGGCAACGTGATGGTCTTCCTTTCCGAGGGCAGCGAGCCGGAGGTCATCCGGCGGCTCGCCGCGCACCTGCTCCCCGGTGGCCTGCTCGTCTGCGGCTGGCGCACCGACCGTCTCGACATGAAGGTGTACGACGGGTGGGTGGCCGCTGCCGGCCTCGAACCGGTAGCGCGGCATGCCACCTGGTCAGCTGACCCGTGGTTCGAGGGCGCCGACTGGTGTGTCGCGGTGGACCGCGCAAGGGGTGGAGCGGTGGACCGCGCGGGCGCTTAGCGGCAGCAGTCCCCGGAGGGGTCGAGGCCCTGCCGGACGGCGTTGCAGATCTGCTCGAGCTGGGTGACCTGCTCAGGGGTGAGCGGGTCCAACAGCCCCCTACGGACGGCCGCGACGTGCCCCGGGGCCTGCTCGGCAAGGACCGCGTGGCCGGCGTCGGTGAGGGTCGCGAGGGTGACCCGGCGGTCGCCGGTGCACTGCTGGCGGGTAACCCAGCCCCGGTCCTCCAGCTTGCCGACGGCGTGGGAGATCCGGCTGGCGCTGGCGTTGACGACGGAGGCAAGGTCGCTCATCCGCAGCGTCCGGTCGGGGGCGTGCGAGAGCTGGGCGAGGATCGCGTAGTAGGCGTGCGGGAAGCCCGCGTCGCGCTGCAGCTGGGCGTCGAGCGACCCCATCAGGAGCTCGGTCGCACTGAGCCAGGCCAGCCAGGCCCGCTGCTCGTCGGCGCTCAACCACGCAGTCATGTCGTACAGGTTGCCACTGCCTGGCCCGGACGTCTTGGAGATGCTCATGCCGCCGGCAGAAGCACCGCGGGCGGTGGGCAGGACCTCACCCACGTCGGTGCCGAGGCTGCGCAGCTGGGCCGCCTTGTCGGGGTTGTTGGTGAGCAGGTCGACCTGGGGCAGACCGAGGGCGGCAAGCATCTCGGCGACGGCGGTGTAGTCGCGCTCGTCCTCACCGAGGGCTTACAGGGCCGCCTCGTCGCCGAGCAGGGCGTCGGCAAACGCCTCGGGCTCGAACGGTGCGAGGTCGTCGGGCCCCTCCCCCAGGCCGATGAGCTTCACCGGGATGCCCAGCTCGCGCTGGACGGCGACGACGATGCCGCCCTTCGCGGTGCCGTCGAGCTTGGTCAGGACGATGCCGGTGACCTCGACCAGCTCGGTGAACATGCGGGCCTGCACGACCCCGTTTTGACCGGTCGTCGCGTCGAGCACCAACAGCGTCTCGTCTACCGCACCGTGCTTCTCGACGACCCGCTTGACCTTGCCGAGCTCATCCATCAGGCCGGTCTTGGTGTGCAGCCGCCCGGCCGTGTCGATCAGCACGGTGTCGGCCTTGACCTCGATCCCGCGCTTCACGGCGTCGAAGGCGATGCTCGCCGGGTCGCCGCCCTCCGGCCCGCGGACCGTCTCCGCGCCGACCCGCGAGCCCCACGTCTCGAGCTGGTCCGCGGCAGCGGCCCGGAACGTGTCGGCGGCGCCGAGGACGACGCTGCGCCCGTCGGCGACCAGGACCCGGGCGAGCTTGCCGCAGGTGGTGGTCTTGCCGGTCCCGTTGACGCCGACGACCAGCACGACGGCCGGCCGGTCGGCGTGCGGCAGGGTCCGCAGGCTGCGGTCGAGGTCGCGGCCGAGGAGCGTCACGAGCTCCTCCCGCAGCAGCCCGCGCAGCTCCCCCGCGGTCCGCACGCCGTCGACGCGGACCATCGTCTTGAGCCGGGTGACGAGCTCGGTGGTCGCGGTGACGCCCATATCGGAGGTCAGCAGCGTGTCCTCGACCTCCTCCCAGGTCGCGTCGTCGAGCGTGTCGCGGCTGATCAGCGCGAACAGCCCCCGTCCGAGCGTTGTCTGCGACTGGCTGAGCCGGGCCCGCAGGCGGGTCAGTCGGCCAGCCGTCGGCTCCGGTACGTCGAGCCCTCGCTCCCCGATCAGCGCAGGAAAGGCCTGCTCGTGGCCGAGGTCGGGGGCCTGCACATCGCTGAGCAGGGCGGAGTCCACCCTGTCGACGGTGCGCAGCGGGGTGTCGCGGGGAACGGTCGCGTCGTCGCCGGTGCCCGGTGTGTAGTCGACACCGGGCACCGGCCTGGCGGGCCGCCCGGCGCCACGACTGCGGCTGCTGACCAGCCCGACGGTCAGGACAACGCCGAGCAGCAGCACGACACCGACGAGGAGCAGGATCGAGGTCACGCCACGTGTCTACCAGGGAGCGTCCACGACGTCAGTCAGACGTTCTCGCGTTCGCGCAGGCGCTGGGACACCACGGTCGAGACGCCGTCGCCACGCATGGTCACGCCGTAGAGGGCGTCGGCGATCTCCATGGTGCGCTTCTGGTGGGTGATGACGATCAGCTGCGAGGACTCGCGCAGCCCTTCCAGGGCCGCCAGAAGCCGGCTGAGGTTGCGGTCGTCGAGAGCTGCTTCGACCTCGTCCAAGACGTAGAACGGCGAGGGGCGCGCGCGGAAGATGGCGACCAGCAGCGCGATGGCGGTCAGGGACCGCTCGCCGCCGGACAGCAGCGACAGCC
>JANXUE010000001.1 GCA_025352005.1 Frankiales bacterium | reverse complement strand
TGGCCACTCGGCCCCGCTGGAGCGCCACCTTCAACGCGCGGGAGATCACCCGGTGCTGTTGGAGCTGCATCGAGGGGGACAGGCCCTTGCCGTCGGCAAGGTGGGCGTAGATGGCCTCGAGGTGCTCGGGCTGCAGTCGGTCCTGCCGGATGTGACCCAGGGCGGGCTTGATGTGCAGCCGCACGTAGCACTCGTAGCCGACGTACCTCTTCACGCGGACGCTCCGCTTGGCGATCGTCAGCCAGTGGTCCATCCACTCGCCGACCGTCATCGGCTTGCCCGCAACCGGGGCCAGCCCGGCATCGCGCTTCTGCTCGAGAGCCCGCACCTTGGCCACGACTTCGCTCCGGGTCTTCGCCGACACGTGACGTCTGTCGGCCTTGCCGTGCTCCCGCTGGCCTAGTGACACGAAGCCGTGCCATCGGCCATCGCTGCCTTTGCCGATACTGCTCTCGCCGTTCGCCTTGCGCGTCATGGCGCCTCCTGGGGTGACCGTTCCAGGGGTCAGCGCGCCGTAGGAAGGTCCAGGACGAATCTGTGGATAACGTCGGCTGGGATCCGTCGGCAGGCCCCGATCCGCACTGACGGGAGTCGTCCTGACTGCAGCAGCTCGTAGAGCTTCGAGCGGCCGATCCCGAGCGCGGTGGCCGCCTCGATGGGGGTGAGCAGCACCTTGTCCATGTTGATCTCCATCCAGTCCGGACGCCGCACATCTGTTGGCGCGGGACGTCAACCAGATGTGTGCGGGAGATGGGGACAACACGCCGAAGACGGCCCCGGACTTCAGAGCGCCTGTGTGCAGCGACCGGGGATGAACCCGTGCTCCGGTTCGTGCGCGCTGTACAGCTGGTCGAAGCGGTGACCCCAGAGGCTGGGGTGGGTGACGCAACCGGGTAGGGCGCCGGCCTCAACAGGCAGGCTTGAGGTGATGAACCGCGCCCAGGTGTCCTCGGGGTCGACAGGCTCGGTGCTGGAGGGCTGGGGCCGCGGGGGTGCGTTTTGGCGGAGGTCCGCGACCCACGCGCCAAGGACCGTTTGCCGCACGGACGGGTTCAGGTGTCGAAGCAGGTTCGCGGCGGATGCGACCGAGGTCTCCACCGCCTCCCGCAGGTCGTTCATCGAGGGAACGGGCCCGGCCGCTCCGTCCTCATGCGTCTCGTCGTCGCAGGAGGCACGAGGGCAGGTGTGCCAGCAGCTGCAGACGATGCTCAACCCCTGGCGCGGGAGGAGCTGGCGGACGCTGCAGAGGGGCTCATGCGGCCACCACGGGTCGAAGGGCTCGCCGTCGAGGTGGAGGTCTACGAGTTCCTCCTGGTCGTCCAGGAGGTTTTGGTCCTCGGCGGTTCCGCAGTCGCATTCGTGTCGGGGGCACCAGCCGGTCGCGTGCACCAGGCGGACCTCATGGTCTTCACCCGGGTCGACCATGGAGCCGGTGCACTCCAGGGGCAGCGGTTCGAGCATTCGACGCCGGACTAGGTTCCAGCCTGAGCAGGATGATGTCGGTTCGGGCGTAGGTTCGGCCGACACCGATGTGGCGGAGTTGGCCGGCGACGCGGAGGGTGACGCTGCCGGCTTTGTTGATCTTGTCGTGGCGGACGCGGTCGTGGGTGTCGCGGCTGCGGTCACCGCTGGGGGTGGCCTTGGGCAACGTCGTGTAGGTGATGGCGGGGGTCGCGCGGTGCGGTAGGGAGCGGTGCGGCCGCTGCTGGTTGTAAATCGTGGTGAAGGCGTCGAGCAGGGCTTGCAGCTCGGCGAGGGTGGCGGGTTGTCGGGGTTGGGCGCGGAGCCATTTTTGGCTCTCCCGGCATGAGTGTGGGTCAGATTGTGGTTCGTTCGTGAGGTAGGACGAGGTCGATCGGTCCGCAGGACAGCATGACCAATGCCAAGGCCGCCCGCGGCGAGTGGAACCCGTAGGCCCGACGGATGATGAGCCGGACGTGGTTGTTCAAGCCTTCCGCCCGAGCATTGTTGATTTTCAGTCTGATCGCCGCCAGGACCCCGTCGCGGAACTTGCGGATGGTCTTGGCGGCCTTGACGAACGGGGCCAGCCGGGAGCGGCTGGCTTGGGAACACCAGCGGTCGATGAGCTCGACGGTCTCGTCGGGGTCCAGGTCGCCGGCGAAGATCGCCCGGAAGCTCTCCTTGAGTCGATAGGCCCGCCAAAGATCACCGCCGCGGTTGCGGAGCTGGCGCAGGGTGGCGGACTGGTCGTCGGTGAGGTTCTCGGGACGTTTGAGCAACGACCAGCGGGCACCCTTGAACTTCCTGGCCGCGGCCTGGTCTGGGAGCTGACGCAACTCGTTCCAGGTGATTCGGCGGACCTTGTCCAGGGCGTCGCCGACGAGCTTCACGGCATGGAACGGATCGATGCAGATCAATGCCTGCGGGGCGTGTCCTGGTGCGCGGACGCTCTTGTTGAATGCCACCCCCATGTCCATGCTGACTGCCTGCAGGGCAGCGGATCTACTCTCGCCGAGCTCGTTGAAGAACGCATCGAGGGTGGCGGTGTCCTTGCCCTCGGCGCCCCACACGATCTTGCCTGCCGTGTGGTCGGTGACCAGCGTGAGATACCGGTGGTGCTTGCGCCAGCTCACCTCATCGACGCCGATGTTCACCAGCCCATCGAGGCGGGCCGGGTCCAGGCCGTCGGCGACGACGCGTTCACAGATCCGCCCGACACTGTCCCAGTCCACCCGGGACAGCCGGCTGATGGTGGTCTTGTCGGTCTTGGTTGCCAGGAACGCGATGAGGTCCTCGAAGTCGCGGCTGAATCCTGAGCGGTGCCGAGCGAACGGCACCGCCTCGACCCGGACCCCGTGGGTGGGGCACTCGAGCCGCCGCAGCCCGGCCCGAACCAGGACCTTCCAACGACCCATGTCGGTGTGCCGCCACGTCGAGAACACCGGCCGGGTGTCGTAACAAGCAGCGGTGCTGAACGTGCACTCCGGGCACTGCAGCCGGCGCCGCAGCAACGCCACGTCCACGACGAGCCGGGCGTCCTCGAAGCAGACCTCCGTGACCCTCGCCCCGGGCAGGCTCAGCAGGCGGTTGAATGCAGTCGTGACGCGCACAGGTGTCCCTTGTCTGGATTGGTGTAGGAACCTCCAAACCTAGGACCACGCCTGTGCGCGTCACCCAACCCTCAGCACGCCACCCTGATCGCCTGCCCAGCAGGGCAATCCGTGGCCATCAGGCCCGGAATCGACCCACATCGATGCCCGGAGAGCCCGCTTTTTGTAGTCCTTGGCGTCGAAGTCCAGCAGTCGTCCGCCGGCGGAGCCTTTGGCTTGGCGGCGGGCGATCGCGTCGGACTTCTCCGGGATCACGACCCTGATCTCGTGGGCTTGCAGCATCGTCTTGGTCTTCGCGCCGGCGTAGGCCTTGTCAGCCCGTAGCGCGTGCGGTGTTGTCCTGGGCCTGCCGCGCCGAGCCTGGGGATCTGTAGCTCGGCCAGAAGCAGTGGCAATGCTGGGGAATCACCGGCCTGACCAGGGGTCAGCACGATCGTCAGCGGCAAACCTCGGCCATCGATTAACGCGTGCATTTTGGTGGTCTATCCGCCCGGTGAACGCCCGATCGCGTGATCAGCCGGCTCAGCCCGCGCGACCGGTTCGTCCCGTTCGTCGCCGTCAACTCGCGCCCGCTCAACATGGGAGACACGCCCTAGTCGCCTGCTAAGGGCTCCCTCTCTGTCATGCAGGGACTTTCGAGCCGCGCTGTCGGGGCGAAGCGTCGATGTTGGCGAGCCCGGTAAGTGGCCACCGCGAGTTTCCCGCCGATGTGTACACAACCGTCCCCCGCGGCGGTCTTGGTTGCGACGTTGAACCGTTGGTTGTGCGGTCGATCTGCCAGGCACAGTTGGAAAGAGGCCGAACGGCCCGAGCCGTTGCGCCTTCCGCCCGGCGCAGATCACTGATCTGACTATCGAATGTCGGGATCCGCGTGAAGCCGGAAAGGAGGGCAGCGCGAAGCAGATCAACCTCATCGAGCCGAGTCAGCAGGCTCTAGGACCTGCCTACAAGCGATTGGTCCGGCGCCTCTTGATCCCTCGCGCCCCCCTTCGAGGCGTGGCTTGACAAGCAGAGACAGCGCAGTCGCGCAAGTTCGGACGTCGGGACAACACCGACGGACCCGAGTGGATCATGCCAAGGCTGCTCGCGAAGCTGACTGAGGACGTAGGGCATCAGGATGTAGCCGCGCATCGGCGTGGCCCCATCGACGTCAGATCGCTAAATCGCCGCATGAGGCTGAGGCTCGTCTAGGCGGACCAAGCCGATTCCGACTAGGACCAGTACTCCTCCGAAGACCTGCGTCGGCCCAGGGATTTGGCCCAGCAACAGCCACGCGAAGAGCACCCCGAACAAGATCTCGGTCAGACCGACGAACGAGGCGAGTTGGGCCCCAAGAAGGCGTGCCCCAAGAATGCCGGTTACGAAAGCAATGGCAGTCGCGAGAAGCGACATGGCGAGGATCGGCACCATCCACGACATCCTGCCGGACGCTAACGTCACGCTTGTGCGTGGAGCGCTAAAGGCCAGACCTCCGGCAAGCGCAGCCACGAGTACGGTTACCGCACCTATCGTGAGCCCTGCCCATGCCACTGCGAGGGGTGGCAGGACATCTTCGCTACGAGCCGAGACCAGAAAGTAAGTCGCGAGGCCGACGGCGGCGCCGAGTGCCCATGCTATCCCGCCCGCGTCCAGCGTCCGTTTGCCGAAAAGATCCAGCACAAAGGTAAGTCCGGCCACCGCCGATAGGCCGCCAAGCGCCGTGAGCCTTCCGGGGCGCTGGCCATGACGGACCCAGGTCCACACCACGACAAGCCCGATACCGCCAAATGCCAGGAGAAGCGCGACGGCGACGGGCAAGGTGCGCACCGCATTAAAAAAACAGAGCTGTCCCCCCGCAACGGCGACGACGCCGTACGTGACGAGCCCTGGCCCAGTGCCCCGCAGGAGTGCGAGCCGTCCGCGTAGAAGGGCGAGTGCAGGTCCAGTCAAGACGAGGGCAGCGAGCGCAATGGGCACTAGGACGACGGCGCCCGCGCTCCAACCGGTGGCCAGCAGGCTCGCCGCGAAGACGCCTGAACTGCCGAACCCTGCCGCCGATACCAAGGCGAGTGATAGGCCTGCCTTGCTACGCGCCGACTGCAAGTCACTCCTCGAGAACTTGAGGCGACCGCCCCGGTCAACTATAGGCGCCTCGCCTGGTCCACTCCACTGCTCGTGCATCGGGAAGAATCGCCACCGGCTTTTCACCGGCAGGGCGATACGCGGTGCTGCAGGGCCTTCTCATGATTCGATGATGTTCGGTAACTGTTCAGGTCCCTTGCGGCGTGGCTCGCTGATCTTGGGCTGATGCGCGGGATGCTGCACCTGTCCGTACTGCGACTTCCCCCGCAGGTAGGTGCTTTTCGTGGTCGATCCGTCGTGTTCACTGGTTCTCGAGTCTCTCTCGATGGAGCAGTTGCTGGTGCTGCTCGCTGAGCGGGACGTGGCGTTGACCCAGCGCGATGCGCTGATCGCGGCGTTGGCGGGTCGGGTCGGGTCGCGGAGTTGGAAGCGCGGTTGGGCAAGAACTCGAGGAACTCCTCCAAGCCACCGAGCAGCGATGGGCTGGGCAAGCCGGCACCGAAGTCGTTACAAGCCTTCCGGGCGCAGGCCGGGTAAGCAGCAGGGCGATCAGGGGTTCCGGCTGCAGCCACGGGCCGTGCCCGATGAGGTTCGCACACACGTTCCGACCGGCTGCAACGGGTGCGGTACGGACCTCACGTGCGCGCCGGTGGTCGGCGTCGGGACGCGTCAGGTCTTCGACCTGCCCGTGATCGAGCTCGTCGCGATCGAGCACCGTGCGCAGCGCCGCGCGTGCGCCTGCGGGGTCGTGACCCGGGCGGCCTTCCCTGCTGAGGCGACCTCCCCGACCTGTTACGGCCGGGGTGTCGCGGCCCTGGCGGTCTATCTGCTGGGCAGGCAGCACCTACCGGTGGAACGCGCCGCCGAATGCCTGGAGGAAGCGTTCGGCGCGGCGGTCTCCACCGGCTGGCTGTCTTCGCCCGTCCTCCGGAAGCCAAAGACCGCCAGCAGTATCCGCGTCGTGCCACTACCGCAACTGGTCGCCGATGCTGTCGTGCTGCATCTGCAACGGTGGCCGGGGCAGGACGAATGTCCGTGGCCATGTAACAGTCCCCACTGATGGCCAACGAAAGTCCCCACTGGTGGCCAGTAAAAGTGGCTCTCCTGCTGGTTCCGTGGGTCGGTTCACGCGGCTTGACGGCCGGGTAGGGGCGGGCAGTAGCCGCCGAGGTTGAGCATGGCCAGGGCGATCATGGCTTCGGGGCTTTTGAAGCCGAAGGCGATCCGGGTGAGCAGCCGGATCTTGGTGTTGGTGCTCTCGACCAGGCCGTTGGACAGTCAGTGGTCCAGGGTCGCGTCGATGGCCTCGCGGTGCTTGCTGATCCGTCGGCCAAGCTGGACGAAGCTCGGGATCCGGCAGCGCTGTGCCCAGCCGAGCCAGGAGTCCAGCAGCTGCTTGCCTTGCTCACCCTTGAGGGCGAAGACCTCCCGGAGCTGCTCCTTGAGTAGGTAGGCTCGAAACAGCTGATGGTTGACCTTCGCGAGCCATGCCAGCTTGGCGTGCTGCCGGTCCGTCAGGTTCTCGGGGTTCTTCCACAGCGCGTAGCGGGCGCCCTTGAGGTCGCGGGCATGCACGCTCATGCCGCTTTGGCGGGCGGCGTTCCAGGTGTCGCGGCGGACTTGGTCCAGGGCGTCGCCGGCCCACGCGACGATGTGGAAGGCATCCGCGCACCGGACCGCGTTCGGGCAGTTGCGCGCGACCTCATCAGCGATCCACTGCGCCGCGTCGGCGGAGACGTGAGTGACCGCTGCGCAACGACTCTCACCCAGCGCGGTGAAGAAGCTGTTGAGGGTCTTGCGGTCCCGTCCAGGGGCTGCCCAGACCAGGCGGCCGGTGTCGTGGTCGACCACGATCGTGATGTAGCGGTGACCCTTGGTTGTAGCTGATCTCATCAATCCCGATCCGGTGTAGCCCCTGCAGCGGATCGCGGGCCGCGACGCCCTCAGCGACGACCCGGGTCACGATCGCCCCGACGGTGCGCCACGCGATCCGCAGCAGCACCTCCAACGTCGACTTGGACGTCCGGGTCGCCATCCACGCCACGGTGTCCTGGAACACCTTCGTGTGTCGGGTGCCGTGCCGAGCCCACGGCACAGACGCCACGACCACGCCATGCTCAGGGCAGGTGACCCGCGGTGCGTCGGCCTCCAGGAAGCTCCGCAACAAGCCCAGATCCGGGCCTCGCCAGCGCCGGCGGCCCTCACCGTGGTCATAGCGTGGGCAGCGCCGCTGACACAGCCCGCACCGCCGCGTAGCGCCCTTACGAGGACGCACCGAGACCACGATCGACTCACTCTCGTCCTCGAACTCGACCCCGTCGATCACGGTCGAGTTCTCAACCCCGAACATGCCTGCCCACACCGTGGCGTTGCGCACGCCGTTCCCCGCTCTGAGTTCCGGACCTTAGACAGCCCAGAACCTAGACAGGAACGGCGTGTTGCACATTCAGCCCATCAAGAACGACCCACGGAAATGACCGGAGAGCCGTAAAAGTCCCCACCTCGCGTCCGTCGTGTCTGCTGGGAGCTGAGGCCCTGAGCGGTGACGGTGTCGGTGTCGGTGTCGAAGCCAGCACCGATCACCGCCCAGGGGGCTCCATTGTTGTCATTGAGGAAGCAGTTGGACATCGTCACCGCCTACCGCGAGGTCGGCACCTACCGAGGCGCCGCCCAGATGTGCGGCGTCACCCACAAGACCGTCAGCAGGATCGTCAAAGGCGCGGAGGTCGCTGAGCAGCGGACTGCTCGGCGCCGGAACTACGAGAGCGTCCGAGTGTTGGTCGCGACGAAGATCGCGGAGACCTCGGGCAAGATCAGCGCGAAGCGGCTGTTGCCGGCGGCCACGGCGGCTGGCTATGCCGGGTCGGACCGCAACCTGCGGCGGCTGGTCGCGCAGGAGCGCAGCAAGTATCGGCAGGCTCGGTCGCGGGAGCGCTCACGTCGCCCAGCGGTGTGGTCGCCGGGTGAGCATCTGATCATCGACTGGGGTGTGCTGAACGGGCTGCATGTGTTCTGCGCGGTCCTGGGGTGGTCGCGGGTGCGGTTCGTGCGCTTCGCCGACAACGAGCGTGCTGACACCACGATGGGGCTGCTCGCTGAGTGCTTTGAGGTCCTCGGTGGGGTCCCGAAGGTGGTGCTCGCGGACCGGATGGGCTGTCTGAAGGGTGGGGTCGTCGCCGACGTGGTGGTGCCGACGCCGGACTACGTCCGGTTCGCCATGCACTACCGGTTCCGGCCGGACTTCTGCCACGCCCGCGATCCGGAGAGCAAGGGGATCGTGGAGAACCTGGTCGGCTATGCCAAGCGCGACCTGATGGTCCCGCTCGGAGCTTTGGGGGAGCAGATCACCGACCTGGACGCGGCGAACGAGACTGCGGCGGCGTGGTGCGCAGAAGTCAACGCTGCCAGGCACTCTGAGATCGCTGCCGTCCCGGCCCAGCGCCTGGCCGAGGTCGAGCTGGCGTTGCTCGCTGGGTTGCCGTCGTTGCTGCCGAGTGGGTTGTTCGGCGGTCGCCGGGAGCTACGCAAGGTCGACAAGCTGAGCTGCGTCCGGTTCGGCAGTGCCCGCTACTCGGTGCCGAACCGGCTGCTCGGCCACACCGTCGAGGTCCTCGCCGGCAGCACCGGCGTGATGATCCTGGCCCCGGGCACCGGTGAGATCCGGGCCGAGCATCCGTTGATGGCACCGGGTGAGGCGAGCGTTCTGGACGCGCACTACGGCCGGCCCCGGCCGAACAGTCCGGTCCGCAAGGTCACCCCAAGGACCGCGGCGGAGCTGGCGTTCTGCGCCATCGGGCCGGTCGCCGAGCAGTGGCTGCGCAGCGCCGCCGCGTCCGGGAACACCCGCCTGGGCCCGGAACTGGCCGAGCTCGCCGGGCTGGAGGCGGCGCACGGCCGTGACGCCCTGGTGGCCGCCCTCGAGCGGGCGAACACCTTCGGCCGGTGGCGGGCCAGTGGCATCCGGTCGATCCTGGCCGCCGGCGCCGGGGTCGCGCAGCCCACCGCCCCCGGGCAGGCGCTGGTGATCGAGCTGCCCACCACCGCATCGCGCTCTCTGGCCGACTACAAGCTTCATGAGCTGACAGACGAGTTGGGTGGTGGTGCCTGATGGCCACGACCACACCCACGCCGTTGTCGGCCGATCTGGAGCACGGGCTGCGTCGGCTCAAGCTCGCCAGCATGCGTCACATCGCCCCCGAGCTGCTCGTCAGCGCGAAGACCCAGCGCTGGGCACCGGAGGAGCTGCTGCGGGCGCTAGTCGAGGTCGAGATCACCGCCCGGGACGCCAGTAAGGACAGGCGCATAAATAAACCAGTCTTTTGGTGACTTCGCCGATATCGTGGGTGAGTGGCGTTCACCGATGCGGCTGTGGAGAGTGTGAAGCGTCGGATTGCGACGTTGTGGCCGCATCTGAATGAGCGTCAGCGTCGGCTGCTGCTGGGATCTGAAGCGCGTGAACTTGGTCGGGGTGGGGTCGTGGCGGTCGCTGTTGCGGCAGGGGTGTCGCGGTCGACGGTGACGAGTGCGGTCGCCGAGTTGGACCTGCCCAGTGATTTGCCGGAGGGCCGGTCGCGGCGGGCCGGGGGTGGCCGCAAGGCGGCTGCGGTGAAAGACCCTGGGCTGCCGGCGGCGTTGGAGGCGCTGGTTGATCCGGAGACACGCGGGGATCTGGAGTCGCCGTTGCGGTGGACGTGCAAGTCGACCCGGCAGCTCGCGAGGACGTTGACCGCGCAGGGGCATCCGGTGTCGGAGCGGACGGTCGCGGCGTTGCTGCATCAGGCCGGGTACAGCTTGCAGGCCAATGCCAAGACCACCGAGGGCAAGCAGCACCCAGATCGGGACGCCCAGTTTGGGCACATCAACACGATGGTGCGGCGCTATCTGAAGACCGGCGATCCGGTGATCAGCGTCGACACCAAGAAGAAAGAACTGGTAGGAGAGTCCCCTGGCTACAGGAACAATGGCCGTGAGTGGCAACCCGCTGGCGATCCGGTCCGGGTCGGCGTGCACGACTTCCCTGACCCCGCGATGCCCAAGGCCGTGCCGTACGGGATCTATGACCTGGCTGCCAACTCAGGCTGGGTGTCAGTGGGTTGCGACGGCGACACCGCGGCGTTCGCGGTGGAGACCTTGCGCCGCTGGTGGCACACCGTCGGGCAGGTCGGCTACCCGAAAGGCAAGCGCCTGTTGATCTGCGCCGACGCAGGCGGCTCCAACGGCTACCGGGTCCGGTTGTGGAAGGTCGAGCTGGCCAAGCTCGCCACCGAGATCGGCCGACCCATCACGATCTGCCACTTCCCACCCGGCACCAGCAAGTGGAACAAGATCGAACACCGGCTGTTCGCGCACATCTCGATGAACTGGCGAGGCCGACCACTGACAAGCCACCAGGTCGTCGTCGAGCTCATCGGCGCGACAACCACCAGCAGCGGGCTAACGGTGCACGCCGAAGCCGACACAAACAGCTACCCACGCGGCATCAAGATCACCAAGCAGGAGATGGACGCCCTCGGACCCCAGCTGAAGCCCGACGCGTTCCATGGGGACTGGAACTACACGCTCAAGCCCCGAACTACACGCATGTAACTCGAGCGCCCGGATTATTTACGCGCGAGCCCTAACGCCCGGCTGCGCAAACAAGCAGGCCTGCTTCCCGACGGTGAAGACCATCGAGCAGTTCGACCTGGCCGCGAGCAGCATCCCCGCCCCCACCTGGGCCTACCTGACCAGCCTGGAGTGGATCCGGGCGAAGGAGAACCTGACCCTGGTGGGGCCAGCGGTTATCAGCGGTTCCTGACTCGCCCGCTTCTACGTCATCGACGTTCGTCGTGATGCCGTCTTGCCATCGTCGTTTCCTCGCTATCCGCGGGAGTTCTTCGACGAGATGGAACGACGGCGATGGCGCAGAGCTTGGCGATCCGGCCCACTGGTGCGGCTCGAACGTGGACGGTGATCGACGGCGCCTACCAGACGGTGGCGCCAGTCGAGGAGTGGTTGGAGGCTCACCGCTACCTGTGGTCCCCGAACACGGTCAGGGGCTATGCCACGGCGTTGGCCCAGTGGTGGACCTTCCTGGAACAACGCGGCGAAACCAGCCAGTGGACCGAGGTCGGCGTCCCGGCGGTGTCGGGGTTCTTGTCGTGGTTGCGCAACGGCCGCACCGTCGAGCACGCGCTAGTCGCCGCCGCGGACGAGGGGCCTTCACCGGAGACGTTGGAAGTGCGCCTGGCCGCAGTGATCTCCTTCTACCGCTGGCATGAGGCTGTCTTCGGAGTCCCGGTTGCGAGACGACTGATGCGCGGAGCACCTCGTCATGCCCCCGCTCGAGGGCTGCTGGCCCATCTGGATGCCCGTTCGGTGCGGGGTCCGTCGTCGCTGGTCCGGGTGCGCAGCAATCGGCCACGCGATCGTCCGCCGCTGCTGCTGCCGCAGGAGATCCAAGCGATCCTGGACGGCTGCGCCGTCTTTGACGCCGCCACCGATGAGTGGGCCGGCAACCTCCGGGACCGGCTGTTGTTCGCGTTCTCGCGGAGAGCGGCATGCGGATCGGCGAGGCGCTGGGTCTGCGGATCAGTGACTTCGTGATGGGGCGGGGAGGAACGCCCTACATCGAGATCGTGCCTCGGCACGACAACGCGAACGGCGCCAGGGTGAAGATGATGCGGCCGCGCCGGATCTACGTCGGCAGCGACCTGGAGCGGCTGTTCGCCGACTACCTGACCCTGCTTGCCTGCCGCGCTGGTGAGTGGGGGGTCGCGGTGACCGCTGACTCACCGCTGTTGGTCAACTTGCAGCGACCGCCGCTGCTGGCCCCGTTGCGCGAAGGCACCGTCCGCGACAAGACCGCTGCATTGCAGAGGAAGGGGATCGGCCCGCCAGGGTGGACCCCGCACTGGTTTCGGCACAGTCATGCGACCGCCCTGCTGCTCGCCGGCACCGCGGAGTGGGTGGTCTCTCGACGGTTGGGTCACGCCCACGTCCAGACGACGTTGGACATCTATGGCTGGGTCCGCGAGGACGAGGCACTACGCGCCGCGGCGAACTGGCAGTCCTACGCCTCCGGCTGGCAGGTGCACGATGGCAAGTGAGGGCCCTGGGCACCTGCGTTCCGCGACGGGACTCGACCCCATTGCGCAGCTCTGGGGGGAGCTGCCCGTCGAGTGGCGAGGCCCGGTGATCGGCGACGGCATCGCGAACTGGAAGGAGATCAGCGAGGTCGGCGACCGAAGGATCAACTTGGCTGGGCTGCCTGACCCCATCCTGGCTGAGCTCGCCTGGATGGCCCACTGGCAGGCCAGCGACGGGACCCGCTCGTCGGTGTTGGCGCTGAACCAGCTGGCCAACATCTTGCGCAGGGCGATCCGGGAGCACCAGCCGATCCCGACCTCGATCCGGGAGATGGACTGGCCCGCCGCCTCGGAGCTGCAGGGCTGGTTCTACGCCACCCGATGGGGTCGACTGCCACCGCGGGACGCCCGGGCGCGGCTGCGGGTCGTGTTCCGCTATGCCCGACTGGCGCTGCTCGCCCGCTGCCACCACGGCCCATGGTGGGAGCTGGACGACTGGCAGCCTCGTTGTGATCCCCGGATCCCGCTGTCGGCCCGCGAGCCGCTGGCGAACTACGGCTGCTCGCCGGGGCAGGTCGCCCAGCCCTGGCTACGGGAAGCCGTCAAGTGGCATCTCGGCACCCAGTTGGAGGCTGGGACGCTGCGGTGGACGACGGTCAGTCAGGAACGGCTTAAGTGCCTGCGGCGCTTCGACAACTGGATCTCCGGCAGCTTCGCCGACCCACGGGATGTGCTGGGCGATCCAGCATCAGCCGGCGGGCACGCCGCGTCGTTCCGGCGCTGGGTCGCCGACCCTGCCAACCGGTTGACCCGAGAGGCTGACCGTCGCCACTACGCCACTCCTGTTCATCCTCGCCTGGTCAACGATGACCTTCGGGCGGTGGCCGAACTGTTCGCGTTCATCGCCGACAATCAGGTCCAGGCGCGCGCCATGTCCGGGAGCTCGCCCTGGGAGCGGGTCACAGATACGCACGCGGCGAGCTGGTTTCGTCAGGTCTCCCGCATCCCGCATGCGGCGACGCTGAACGACCGGCACTACATCGACGACCACGCCCTCGCGCAGATCCCGGCTGCGCTGCCGTTGCTCGGCCTTGCCCGCAGTCAGCAGATGCCCATCACCCGCGGTGACGGGACGCAGATCGTCGCTGACGGTTTCGATGATCCCCAGGCGATGCGGATGATCCTGCTGCAGGTCCTCACCGGCCGGCGCGCCAGCGAGATCCGCACCTGCGAGTTCGACTGCCTATCCCCGGCGCCGAAGCGTGTCGCCCAGGCAGCCGAAGGCGAGGAGGTGATCCGCTTCCGCTACGCCCAGAGCAAGATTGACGTCGCACCGGACAGCATCCTGGTCGACCGCGAGGTCGCCGCAGTCATCGAGGAACAGCAAGCCTGGGTCCGGCAGTGCTACCCCCTGCTGCAGCCGCGCTTCCTGTTCGTTCAGCGCACCGGCAACCGCGGCGGTGACAAGCCCTACCCGTCGGGCACCTACCAGTGGATGTTGCGCGAGTTCAGCAAGGTCGTGCAGATCACGGACAGCACGGGCCGGCGGCTGCAGCTGAGCCACACCCACCGGTTGCGGCACACAAAGCTGACCCGACTCGCGGAACTCGGCCTACCCATCCACGTCCTGCAGCGCTACGCCGGACACGCCACCCCGACAATGTCGATGCACTACGTCGCGCAGCGCGAGGAACACGCCGAGCAGGCGTTCCTGGCTACCGCCAAGCTCAAAGCCGACGGCAGCCGCGTGCAGTTCTCCCGCGAAGACCACGACACCCTGCACCTGTTTGAGCGAGCTGACCGCTTTCTGCCCAACGGCTGGTGCCTACTCCCACCGCTGCAGAGCTGCGACAAGGGCAACGCCTGCCTGACCTGCTCGGTGTTCGTCACCGACAAGACCCACGACGCCACCCTCGCACGGCAGCACAAGGAGACCGAAGAGCTGATCGCGCGCACCCTCACCGCCTTCCAGCAACGACATGGCCACCCGATGCCCGAGGACAACGTGTGGCTCGCTCAGCGCCGAGCCGAACACACGGCACTGACCCGGCTGCTAACCACCATCGCCGACCACCCCGGGCGAGCAGTGCAAGGCGGCGGCTGCGGATCAGCCCCCGCGGGCCCGGTCCCCCTCACACTCGACGTCGCTCGCCACCGAAGGACCCAGCCATGACCGACATCCAGGCAAAGCGCATCGCCGTGCTGAGCGCCGCCGCCAAGGCCAAGTCGGAGGCCAAGACAAAGGCCGCCGAACAAGGCATTCGCGCCCTGGTCAAGCGCGGCGAGCCGATCACCTTCCAAGCAGTTCAACGAGAAGCGGGTGTCTCCCACGCCTTCCTCTACAACCATCCCGAGCTACGCGGCCGGATCGAACACCTGCGGGCGAGAGCTCGCCCGAGCGGCGCTCCGTCCTCCGCGCCGGACTCCGAGAGCACCCTCGTGCTCACGCTGACCGCCCAGATCAACGCGCTGCAGAAGCGACACAGACAAGAGGTCGCGGCCCTGCGGAACGCCCTCGAGCAAGCCCACGGCGAGAACCTCGACCTACGCAGAGAGCTCGCCCGACGGGGAACCGGTATCGGACGCCCCCCGAGCCACGTTGCGTCGATCGCAGCAACGACGTGACCTGCAGGTTTGCGACACCCCGAGGCGCAAACCGTCGATAACAGCGGGGACCGGCAAGAGCCACACCCTGATCGCCCTCGGCAACGCCGCCGTCGAACAAGGTCTGCGGGTCCGGTACCTCACCGCCGCCGAGCTCGTCGAGAACCTCTACCGCGGCCTCGCCGACAACAGCGTCGGGAAGGTCATCGAGACCCTGCTCCGGCACGACCTGATCGTCTGCGATGAGGTCGGCTTCGCGCCGCTGGACAGCACCGGCACCCAGATGCTGTTCCGGTTCGTCGCCGCCGCCTACGAACGCCGAAGCCTCGGGATCGCCAGCCACTGGCCGTTCGAGGAATGGGGCGGGCTGCGGCGAAGCGCGCCGGACAGCCCTCTGTCCGGTTTCACGAACTCCGCCACTTCTACGCCAGCGCCCTCATCCAAGCTGGCGAATCCGTCAAGACGGTACAGGCCGCACTTGGGCACGCGAGCGCCGTCGAGACCCTCGAAACCTACGCTGGATTGTGGCCGGACAGTGAGGCTCGGACCCGCGCCGCCGTCGACGATCTGGGCCTGCGCAGCCAGGCCAAGAGCGGCCCAGAGGTTGTCTGAGGCAGGTCTCGTGTGTGGGACGCCAAGCGGCGGCAGAGGACGGTAACGGACTTTGCTCTGCGCCTTTGGCCCACGCGACGTCATTCGGAAAGATCACGGCCCGGGAAGTGGTGAACTCCTGGTGTCTGGCTGGGCAGAGAAGGTCAATGGGGTCCTCCAGACGATCAACACCTACAAGGACCAGGCCGGCAGCCTCCGAGGCGGGAGCTGCCCCGACTGCATGGGTCTGAAGACCACCAACGGGGACTTTGACCGGCTGGACCGCACGACCCTCAGGACGGTCCTGGACAACACCTCCACCCTGGCCTCAACCACCAGCTCCGCGCCACCCCGTCACGGGGCCGGCCACGATCGCGGCCATGTACTCGCCAGTGAAGCGGCGTCGCGTCGGCCGAGCCGTCGGATCTGATGGGGTGACACGCTCATCATGAGGGCGATCAAGAACAGCTGTCGTCATGGTCATCAGGTTGGGTAATCCACTCTCGCCCTGCAGGGATGAAGATCTACTGGAATTCCCAACGAGTGCCTTACAGACATGGCACATACGTTCGAGGCGCACGACCTAGAGCTGCCCAACTGACGTACCGCCCTCGCCCGACCGTTACCGCTCCGAGGCCGTGTCTGGCGCCTCCCGCTCGAGCTCGTCCAGGAGGCTGGAGCCCGCGACGACCTTTTCTGCGAAGTGCTGGTGCATCCAGGCCAGGTAGTCGTGGCGGCTGCGCATGATGCGCAAGGTGTCCCAGTTGGGGAACGCCTGCTGCAGGACGTGTACCTGCATCAGACGCGGGTCGACCTCGTAGACGTTCTCGAAACTCGTCTGCGCGACCTCGCTCGCGCGCGCCGGCACAGGCGACCGGTACTGCTCCGCCCGACGGTACGGGGCGCTTGCTGCCGGCCCTTCATTTGAGTCAGCGTCGTTCATCTGCCCCGTCCTCCCCGTAGGCACGATCCAGCAGGTACTTGCCAGGGTTCATGATGTTGTGCGGATCGACGGCCCGCTTGACATCGAGCATGATGTCGAAGCCCTTGCCGAGCTCTTGGGGCACGAGGTCGACCTCGCCCTCCCGGCAGGAGCCATGGCAGGCGCTCATCGATCCCCCGTGTGCCAGTGCCACCGCACCGATCGCCCGCTTGGCTTTGACCCATTCCGCCCAAGCGGCGTCGTCGAGCCGCTGCTCCCAGATGCCGACGTCGATCTCGGTCAGGTAGTCGACTCCGGTGCTCGATGACGTGTAGGCGAACATGCCCCAGTCGTCAAAGACGTCGGTCTTGCGCCGAAGGTCAGCCAGGATCTCGTGCCAAGCGCGGCTCACCGCCGGGATGTTGGAGAAGTTGACCGCCGCGTCCTCGCAGTGCCAGGACATGGGGATGACCTGCCCGTCCTTCGTCCTGCCGTGCAGCGGAGTCGCGTAACGGTCGTGCCTGGCCGCCCAGTCGCCCTCGGAGATCTCGTCCCCGAGGTACCGGGCCCCGTGCTCCTTGGCGATCCGGAACAGCCGCCGGCCGCCGGCGCGGACCTCGTCCTCGTATCCGTACATGACGGCGCACACCAGCGCACGGACGTCCTTCGGCTGGGGGATGTAGGCCTCGTCGTCCCGCCGGAGATAGGCGACCTTGTATTCGTCGAACAGCACGGCCCCCGAGAACGTCGCGACACCGGCGCGAGCCAGCGCACCCGTGCAGGCGTGAGCGTCCTCGTAGTTGTCGAAGGCCCAGAACGGGGAGAGCTCCGCCTCGGGCTTGGGGAACAGCTTCAGTGTCGCCTTCGTGGCGATACCCAGGGTTCCCTGGTGCCCCATGAACAGGTGCTTCAGATGGTAGCCGCTGGATGACTTGCTAATTTTTCGGCCGATGCCGTCGCCGACGTGCAACACCTCACCGCTCGGCAGAACGTGGTCGAAGCTGAGCACTAGGTCGCGGGTGTGGCCGTAGCGGGAGCCGATGAGCGACCAGCCGCTGGTACCAATGCGCCCGCCGACCAGCGAGCACGGGTAGGACGCCGGGTCGTCAGGGTAGAAGAGTCCGTGCTCGGCCAGCCGCTCGTTGAGCTTGAGCATGCTCATCCCGGTTCCTACCGTCACGGTCCGGTTGATCAGGTCCAGCTCGTGGATCCGGTTCATCCGCTTGACGTCCACGACGATGCCCCGGTGCATGGGCACGGCCCCGTCTGTCAGCCCCGTGCCCCCGTCGCGGGGAACCACGGGGATCCGCATCTCGTTGGCGATCCGCACGACCTGGGCTACCTGCTCGGTCGAAGTGGGCAGCACAACGACGTCCGGGACTCGCTCCGACCACCGGTGCACCGGGAAGGGAGCGGGTACGCGGGCGCGGTTGTAGCGGTCGCTCTTGCCGAGCAGGACCTGGTCGTCGTCGAGCACCGCCCGCAGGGCCGTGGTGAGGACAGCCAGTCGGGCTCCGTCCAGCGGCGTTGTGGAGAAGGGCGTCGTACCGACCGGGTCGGTGGTCGTCATGGTCAGTGTCCTCCGCAACCGCAACCGCAGCCGCCGGAGGAGGCTCCGCACCCGCCGCCGCCGCCGCACCCGCTGCGGCTGCCCTGCGCTCGTCGGGCCCGACCGGGCACGCCTGTGCGCTCCTGGGCGAGGCGCCGGTCACCTACCTCGCCGCGGGAGCCGCCGACGGTGATGCCGAGCGACTGGGCGTACAGCTCGTGCAGGTCCATGACGTCAATGTCAACGGCGTCACCGGCCTCGCTGAGCGGTCGCTCCGACCACGGGCAGGCGCTGACCAACGTGTCGACGTCCAGCTCAGCAGCGTGCTCCAGACGCATCGCGCTGATCTTCGCGGTGAGCTCGGGCTTCTCGACGGGCAGCCCGCCCCCACCACCGGAGCAGTAGGACCACTGGGTCACGCGGTCAACGTCTTGGAAGTGCAGCCCCGGGATCGCGCGCAACAGCTCGCGCGGCTCCTCCCAGATCCCCTTTCGCTTGTTGAGCCGACAAGGATCGTGGTAGGTGATGGCGCGATCGATCGGGACAAAGGGCACCAGCTTTCCCCGACGCAGCAGCTGGGCGAGCACCTCGATGACGAGGACCACCTCGATGTCGAACTCCTCGCCGAAGTACTTGGGGTAGTCCTCCGTGAAGCTGATGTAGTCGTGCGGGTCGAGCACGAGGACGCGCTTGGTGCCCGTCGCCCGCCAGTCGTCAAGGTTGTGCCGTGCGAAGCGCTTGGCTTGGTCGACGTAGCCCATCTCTGCGGCCGGTCCACCACAGCACCACTGGTCGCGCATAAGACCGAAGTCGTACCCCGCCTTCTGCAACATCTGGGCGACGGCCCGGGGGACAGACGTTCGGTAGAACGCCGCCTCGCAGTCGACGAACAGGACGGTCTCGCCGCCCGTCGGGATGTCGAGGCCCTCAGCCCAGTCCCGGACCTTCTCTTGGCTGACCGGGGTCTCGCCGAGTACTGGCTCGTGGCTGCGCAGGTCCGTGCGCTCGTTCCACACCTGCCAGCCGGGCTGGTGGACACCTTTGTCTACCGCAAGCGCCCGCACCGCCTTAACGACGTCCACCGTGCGTGTGCGGAACCGGTAAAAGTCACCGGCAAACAGCGTGTTTGGGCAGCGCAGCTCGCACGCGCCGCACTGCGTGCAGTTGACGTAGTCGGCCGCGATATCGGAGATGTCGAGCTCGCCTCGTTCCAAAGCGACGACGTTCGCGTGGAAGGCGGTGGGCGTCCAAGACTCGTTGTGCTCGATCTGGGTTACCGGGCACACTTCACGGCAGAACTTGTGGCCGGAGGAGAAGCAATTGTATGAGGCGTTGCGCCATTCTTCCACGAAGGCCGCGGTCCTGGCGTCCGCGAGCGGTGGGGGCACAGCGCCGGCGAGCGTCTCCGGATAATGTGTGAGCTCGACCGGGTTGGACGCAGCACCCGGGATGAAGGGCGAGCTGAGTGGGTCCTCGCCCGGTAATGGTTCGGGGTGGATTCCTGTCACGGCCTGCTCCTCATCACATGGCTGAGAGTGGCACGTTAGCCTACAAACCTTCGGAAGTGATGGTTTCGCTGGCTTCTGCTTCAAGGACGTGCGGTGGGACGAGGGGGGCCAACTGGCAGTTGCTGAGCGAGGACGCTCGACGAGCGGTCATCGCGCCACTGGGCGACGGGCGTTGCGTCGCAGAGTGGGGTCCGCCATCTGAAGGCCCCCGGCAGCGGCATGGCCCTCGGAAGGGGGTCAAAAACGAGCTGTGTCCAGGCAACCTGGGCGCTCGGTCGGGTTGTTGGCCGCCATGCTTCTACTGCGTGACACGTGCAGCCTCCTCGGTGCTGATCGTGGAAGCATCCCTCAGGTTGCGTGGCTGACCGCGTACAACCACAGCCGTGCGTGCTGCAGCAGGTGAGTCAGGAGGTATCGCCGCCGTAGACGGTGAACGGCTCACGCTGCTCGGTGCTCCGCGCCGCCTGCGCGCGGTCGTTCCGGCGCAGCCCAAGCACACGCGGACGCCGCCTGCGGTCCGTCGGCGCTGCCGGCGCGATGCTTCGGACCCCGGTCGGGGATCCGCCGCCGGTCGCAAGGTCGGCGGCGGCAGTTCGACCAGGCGCCGCGCGACCCTTCGCATATTCCGCGGTCGAGATGATGACCCGTGCGTCTCCCGCCGCCAGCAACAGTCGCGGGCGGAGGCCGGCTCTGGAGGCTATCGAGGAAGCCGCCCGGGCGCCGCCCACCTCTCCTCGAACAGCTACTCGGATCAGGACTGGCTGTTGCATGGCCGATTGGCCGGTTAGACGGTGACGGGCCTCACACGAGCAGGGGTACGCGGGTCGGGCGAGTGCAGCGAAAGATCATGTTGGTCTCGGTGGAAGCGACGTCCGGGTTGCCGCTCAGCCGACTGATGACGAATTCCCGCAGCTGCTCCACCGACGACATCACGACGTGCACGAGGAAGTCGCAGGGGCCAGCGAGGAGGTAAGAGCTCACCACACCGGGCAGCGCCGTGAGGAACTCCAGGAACTCCTCGAGCTGACCGCGGGCGTGCGCCTGCATTCGCACGGAGACCGTGGCCTGAATGGGCAGCCCGAGCGCCACGGGGTCGATGTCAGCGGCGAACCCGCGGATTACGCCCCGCTGGCGAAGGCTGCGGACGCGCGCCACGCATGTCGATGGAGCGATGCCGACGCGGCTCGCGAGCGCGTTGTTCGGCAGGCGCCTCTCGACGGCTAGCGCTCTCAAGATTTGAGCATCGACCTCATCCAAACCGGACATCAGCCACCTCCTCGTGAAGGATCGCCGTCGAGGACGCCTCGTGGCGGCTCCTGCCTGCACGTTGCACGGGATCGCAAACAATTTACGAGCACTTGTTTCGCGGCACTAGCGGATGCTTCAGGCACCCGGATACTGGCTTGCGTCACCTCCGAACTCACCGAAGTAGGTCTGTCACATGCGCATTGGTGTCCCGAAGGAAGTCAAGAACCACGAGTACCGCGTGGCCCTCACACCGGTCGGCGTTCACGAACTGGTGGCGCAGGGCCACGAAGTGCTAGTCCAGACCGGCGCGGGCGTCGGGTCTTCGATCGACGACGCCCATTACTCGTCGGCTGGAGCACGCTTGGTCCCCGATGCCGACGCCGCATGGGGAGCCGACGGCAGCGTTGACATGGTTCTCAAGGTCAAGGAGCCGGTGGCGGAGGAGTACCACCACATGCGGGACGGCCTGACGCTGTTCACGTACCTGCACCTCGCAGCGGACAAGCCCCTGACGGAGCAGCTGATCCAGAGCAAGGTCACTGCAATCGCGTACGAGACTGTGCAATTAACCTCGGGTGCACTCCCCTTGCTGTACCCGATGTCGGAGGTCGCCGGCTGCCTGGCGCCCCAGGTGGGTGCCTCCGCGCTGCTCAAGGCGCAAGGCGGCCGCGGGGTGCTGCTGGGCGGGATCGGCGGCGTCGCGAACGCCAAGGTAGTCATCCTCGGCGCCGGAGTTTCCGGCCAGAACGCCGCGAACATCGCGCTCGGCATGGGCGCCGACGTGACGCTGCTCGACACTGACCTCGACAAGCTGCGCATGTCGTTCTGGCGCTACAGCAACCGCGTCCAGGGCCTGGCGTCGTCGCGGCTCGCGATCGAGCAGCAGGTCAAGGACGCTGACATGGTCATCGGCGCGGTCCTCATCCCGGGAGCCAAGGCGCCGAAGCTGGTCACCAACGACCTGGTGGCGCAGATGAAGCCGGGCTCCGTGCTGGTCGACATCGCCGTCGACCAAGGAGGTTGCTTCGAGGACACCAAGCCCACCACCCACGCAGACCCGACGTACCAGGTGCACGGTTCGACGTTCTACTGCGTGGCCAACATGCCAGGGGCCGTGCCGAACACGTCCACCTACGCGTTGACAAACGCGACGCTGCCCTACGTCGTTGGACTGGCGAACAAGGGCTGGGAGCGGGCGTGCCGCGACGACCAGCCGCTGGCCCTCGGCCTGAACACCCATGCCGGCCGCCTGACCAACCTCCCTGTCGGCGAGGCCGTCGGCATCGACGCTGTCTCTCCCGAGGATGTCCTGGCCTGATCGCCTAGAACGTCGGCTCGACGGCACCTGCCGACTTCGGCCCCGCGTTCGTCGTTGTGGAACAGATCCAAGGTCGCGTGCAACAAGAATTGCCGGGCACGACGCCAGCATCCTGCGGTGGGACCTGGCCTTCGTCGTGCTGGGGCAGAGAACGCAAGTCGCCCGCAGCCCTGGGTGCCCAGGACTACGGGCGACGGCCTCTCACGCAGTCGCGTGCGTGGCCAGGTTGTAGAAGCGGATCTCCTGGTATTCCTCGAGACCCTCACCGCTACCCTCGCGTCCGAGGCCGGATTGTTTTAACCCCCCGAAGGGAGCCGCTGCGTTCGATGGTATGCCCTGGTTGATGCCCACGAGTCCCGTCTCGAGGCGGTCGGCCACGTTGAAGGCACGGTCCAGGCTCTCGGTGAACACGTAGCCTGCGAGCCCGAACGCGGTGTCGTTGGCGCGCTCCACTACCTCGTCCTCGCTTTTGAACCGCTGTACCGCCGCCACGGGACCAAAGATCTCCGTGGTCGCCGCCTGCACGCTGGCGGGCACGTGGTCCAGGAGCGTCGCTTCGAAGAAGTGGCCGCTGCTGTCCCTGATGGCTTCCCCGCCGGTGCGGAGATCGGCGCCCGCGGCGATGGCCTCCTGGACCAGCCGCTTCATGCTCGCTACGGCCCGGTCGTCGATTAGGGGGCCGAGCCCAACGCCGGGCGCCAGGCCGTGCCCCGTTGACACACGGCTCATCTTCTCGGTAAGCGTGGCGACGAACTCGTCCGCGACGCCGTCCTGCACGAAGATGCGGTTGGCGGCGATGCAGGACTGCCCGCCGTTGCGCATCTTGGCAGCGAAGGTGCCGTCCACCGCCCGCTGTAGGTTCGCGTCATCGAACACGATGAGGGGCGCATTGCCGCCCAGCTCCATGGAGCTCTTTAGTACGTTTTCTGCGGCGAGCTTCAGCAGAACCTTCCCGACTCCCGTCGACCCGGTGAACGACACTTTGCGTACCCGCGGGTCCTGGAGGACCGCCGTGCTAAAGGCGGACGGGTCCTCGGTGCTGATGACCTGGATGAGATCCGCAGGCACGCCGGCCTCGACTGCTAGCTGCACCGCGAAGTACGTCGTCAGCGGGGTCAGGGCGGCAGGCTTGACAACGACTGCGCAGCCGGCCGCCAGAGCAGGGGCGATCTTCCGTGTCGCCATCGCCAGGGGGAAGTTCCACGGGGTGATGAGCACCGAGAGCCCGACGGGAGCGCGGCGCGTCAGCAGCCGAGCCCCACCAGTGGGTAGGTCGCGCACGTTCCCGCCCGGCCGGACCGCTTCCTCGGCGTACCAGCGCACAAAATCTGATCCGTATGTGACCTCGGCCCGCGCTTCGACGAGCGGCTTGCCCATCTCGCGAGTGATCAGCATCGCGATGTCGTCGGCGTTGTCGATCAGCAGGTCAAACCACCGGCGCAAGACGTCGGCACGGTGGCGGGTGGTCGTGCCGGCCCAGGACCGCCCGGCCCTATGCGCCACGGTGACCGCCTCGAGCGCCCCCTCGACTCCTGTGTCAGGTACTTGGGCGATCACCAACCCTGTTGCGGGGTCCTGCACGTCGATGAGGCGCGAGGCCATCTTGTGGTCGATGTGCACCCGGCCGATGACCTTGTCCGAGGCGGCGATCAGCTCGGGGCTGGCGTTCAGGAGGGCGGTCACGCCAAGACCTCTGCGTCCGAGATAGCGGTGATCAGGGCGGCGACGAGCTGCCGAACCTCGTCATCGCAGGTGATGAAGGGCGGGCTGATCTGCACCGTGTTGCCGCGGAGTGGGCGCATGATGAAGCCTCGCTCGACGAGCGCGTCGGTGACGGACTCGGCGGAGAGGTGGTCGGCGAGGGACACGCCCGCCAGGAAGCCGGCGACCCGCACGTCGACGACGGCGCTGAGCGCAGTCAGAGCCTTGAGCTCCTCGGTGAGCACGGTCTCGAGCTCCGCCGTACGGGAAACCAGCCCTTCCTGCTCGAGGATGTCCAGGTGCCGCAGCGCGACGGCGCATGCGGTCGCATGGCCGGCGTACGTGGCCCCGTGTCGGAAGACTGGAGTAGCGGGGTCGTCGACGTAGAACGGCTCCCAGACCTGTGGCCCGACGAGGACCCCGCCAAGGGGTGCGTACCCGGACGTGATGCCCTTCGCAAAGGTCATCAGGTCCGGCTTTAGCTCATACCGCTCGGACGCGAACATGTGTCCGGCGCGGCCGAAGCCGGTGATCACCTCGTCGACGATCAGCAGGATGTCGTGCTGTCGGCAGAGCCGCTCGAGGCCTTCGAAGTAGCCCGGCAACGGCGGGTTCACACCGCCCGTGCCCTGGATCGGTTCGGTGACGAACGCCGCGATATTTTCGCCGCCGATCTGGTCGATGATGCGCTCGACCGCGGCGATGTCGTCGTGGGAGACGACCGCCGTTTCAGGTACCAGCGACTCCGTCCCGTACCCGGCACGGTTGAAGTCGAGCCCGGCGATGCTGGTCCCGTACGCGTGCAGGCCGTGGTAACCGAACTCGCGGCTGAGGATTAGCTTCTTGGTGATGCGACCGTCCCGCTGCCAGTGGCGACGAGCCAGCTTGCACGCGACGTCGATCGCGTCCGATCCGCCGCTGTTCAAGATGACTTTGGCGTTGCTTATGGGTGCCATCGCGGCCAGCCGTTCGGCGAGAGCGAGGGCCCGGTCGTTCACGTAGCGCCCGAAAATGTGGTAAGTCTCCAAGGTGGTCATCTGGTCGTAGGCCGCCTGGGCGAGGTCAGCCCGGCCGTGACCGACGTTCGCGTGCCACAGGCCAGCCGTGCCGTCGAACAAGCGCCGTCCGTCGGTCGTGTAGACGTACGCGCCGTCCCCACGCTCGACGACGAGCTGGCGACCCAGCACGGAGGGCAGGTGCGCCTGGGCGCTC
The DNA here is from genome assembly GCA_025352005.1 of Frankiales bacterium. Classification (GTDB taxonomy): domain Bacteria; phylum Actinomycetota; class Actinomycetes; order Mycobacteriales; family SCTD01; genus RYN-111. The sequence continues at coordinate 3,834 of JANXUE010000001.1, read as the reverse complement.
CACAGGGCGGGGCCGTCAAGGACCGTCCCAGCGTGTACTGACATCGCGTTCTCCCATGCTGTTGGCTCCCCGAACCGGTCGGGGACATTGCTGATTGTCAGCAATGTACACTTGGCGGACTGGCGATCGTGACCCAAAGCCAGCGCCGGTGGGGGGTGCTCCCACCGCTGGCGGGCCTGTCTGAGGAGAAGGGCAGCGGAGGCTCCGTGTTCAAGACCCGCGAGCCGGTTCTCTCGCCGTAAAGTGCGGCGCTCTGAGCACAGGAGTTGCTGATGCCCCAGGGGGCCTTTCCCGCCACCGCGCCGATCGAGCAGGTTGACGTCGGCGAGGTCATCGCGGCGCGGCTCCGAGAGCTGTTGGCCGAGGGCAAGTTCGTCGCGGGGGAGCAGATTACGGAGGGGAGCACTGCCGCGGCGTTCAACGTCTCCCGTGGCCCCGTGCGCGAGGCCTTCAAGCGGCTGACCCAGGAGGGCCTGCTCAAGAGCGAACGCAACCGCGGGGTGTTCGTGCCCGTGCTGTCCGTAGGCGATGTCGAAGACAACTACCTGCTGCGAGAGGCCGTGGAGGGCGCGTCCTTAGAGCGGCTCATCAGCCGCTCCAATCCTGCTGAGTACACACGTCTTGGCGATCTGCTGGACCGGTTCGAGCAGTGCCTTGCCGAGGGCGCGTGGGACCTCGCGGACGATCTCGACCTCACGTTCCACAAGGAGCTCGTTCACGCCGCGGGCAGTCGGCGCCTGCGGCACGCCTTCGACTCTGTCATCGTCGAGACCAGGATGTGCTTGCGAGCGCTGGGGTTCCACCATCCCGAGCACCCGGACATGGCGTCCTGGCACCGGGACATCCTGGATGCTGCAGTGGCCGGCGACGCTGAAGGGGCCCGCCGCGCGCTGCGGTTCCACAACGCCACGGTCCTGAAAGACTTGAGGCGGTCTAACGAAGACACCACCACCACCGGCAGCTGACCTCAGCAGGCCCGGCCAGCCGAAGGCGGCTGGGCGGGCCCCCTTGGCCGAACGTCAGGCGACGGTGCGGATGAGCTTTTTGTTCACGAACTCGTCCATGCCGTACCGGCCGAGCTCACGTCCGAAGCCCGACCGCTTGGTACCGCCGAAGGGCAGCTCCGGCCCCTCGGCGCCCACACCGTTGATGAAGACCATGCCGACGTCAAGTTGGTCGGCGACGCGTTGGGCCTGCGCCGGATCTGTCGTGAAGACGTAGGAGCCGAGCCCGTATGGCGTGTCGTTGGCCATCTCGACGGCGTGCTCCTCGTCTCGGACGCGGTGCACCTGCGCCACCGGGCCGAACAGCTCCTGGTGGTAGACGTCGTTGTCCGGATGAACGTCAGTCAGTACACCGGCGGGGAAGTAGGCGCCCTTGCGCTGGCCGGTGGACGCGAGCTGGGCTCCCTGCGCGACCGCGCGGTCGACCTGCGCGGCCAGAACGGCTGCAGCCCGGGGTGAGGACAGGGGCGCCTCCGGCCCCGCCGCCAGCAGCTTGTCCCTGAACGCCGTGACGAAGGCGTCGTAGAGCCCGTCGACGACGAGAATCCGTTTCGCGGCGTTGCACGACTGGCCGGTGTTGTCGATCCTGGCCGCGACGGCCGCTTCCGCAGTCGCCGCCATGTCGTGCGTGCTCAGCACGATGAAAGGGTCGGAGCCGCCCAGTTCAAGGACCACCTTCTTCAGGTGCTTGCCGGCGATAGCGCCCACCGCCTCACCTGCTCGCTCGGAGCCGGTCAGCGAGACGCCGCGGACGCTCGGCGCCGCGATGACCGCCTCGATCTGCTCGTTGCTGGCGTAGACGTTGACGTAGACGCCAGCGGGACATCCAGCGTCGAGGAAAATTTCCTGGAGGGCTGCAGCCGATTCTGGGCACTGGGGTGCGTGCTTAAGTAGAACGGTGTTGCCCGTGACTAGGTTCGGCCCTGCGAACCGCGACACCTGGTAATAGGGGAAGTTCCAAGGCATGATCCCGAGCACCGTGCCGAGAGAGGCACGACGGACGAAGGCCGTGCCCTCGCCTGAGGTGACCTCGATGGGCTCGTCGGCCAGGAACTCCTCGGCGTGGTCGGCGTAGTACTGGTAAATTGACGCCGCGTAATTGACCTCCGCGACGCCGTCCGCGTGAGGCTTTCCCATCTCCTGCTCGATGATGCGAGCCAGCTCCTCGGCCCGCTCCACGTGAAGCTGGCCGACCTTGCGGACGACGGCAGCGCGCTCCGACGGCGGCGTATTGGCCCAGCCCCGGTGCGCCGCTGCTGTCGCCTCGACCGCTTTGCTGACCTCCTCGTCCGTGGCGAGCGGGAAGGTCCGGATCGTCTCGCCGGTGCGCGGGTCCAAGACTGCGTACTCCATGGGGTTCCTTTCGGGGTTTTGGATAAAGTGCAGGGCTTGGGTGGTGACGACGCGGTCAGGCAGCTGAGGCGACAGCACGGGCGACCGCCGCGAGCTTAGGACGACGAGGCCCTGATGTGCAGGGTGAGTGCGCTCGGGCCCGCACAAACTCGCCGCCAGTCGTCCGGGTCATCAGCTTGTGTCGAGCGAGGTCGGCACAGCGCTCAGTAGGTTTTCGCGATGAGTCCGCCGTCGACGACCAGGGAGGTGCCGTTGATGAACGACGAGCGCTTGCCGAGCAGGAATGTGGCCGCCTCGGCGACCTCGCGCGGGTGCGCCATCCGCTTGCCCGGGTAGGCGCCCTCCATCTCCGCGCGAGCCGCTGCGGGGTTCTCCGTCCCGCTGAAGTATTGCTCGATCATCGGCGTCTCCATGTCGCCAGGGCACACGCAGTTGCACCGGATGCCGTCGGCGGCGTAGTCGATCGCGATGGCCTTCGTGAGACCGAGGACGGCTGTCTTCATGGCCGTGTAAGCCCCGAGGTAGCCGTCGGCCGTGAACGACAGGATAGAGCCGACGTTCAGGATCACTCCCGGCACCTCGCGGGCACGGAACGACTCGATCGCGTGCTTGCAGCCCCAGAAGGTGCCGGTGAGGTGCGTACTGACGAGGTCGTCCCATAACTGGTTGGAGGTCTCGTGGAGCCTGCTCTCACCCAGGATGCCGGCGTTGTTAACGATGAAGTCGAAACCGCCGAACGACTCGATGCACCTACTGATCGCGTCCGGGAACGTCTGCTCGACGCGGACGTCCCCCTTCACGTCCACGACCCCGTCGGGCACTTGGCCCTGGGTACGGCCCGAGCGCGACACCGCGACCACCCTGCCGCCCTGCTCGAGGATCGACGCGACGATCTCGGCCCCGAGGCCCTTGTGTGCGCCGGTGACGACGCCGACGCTGCCTTCTAGCTCCATGCCACGCTCCTTCGCTGTGCGTTCTGGTGGATCACTGGGCAAGGTAGCCGCCGTCGACGGCGATCTCTGTGCCGGTGACATAGCCCGAGTCGTCGGAGGCCAGGAAGACCACCGCGCCCGAGACCTCATCCGGGTCAGCCCCACGTCCCATAGGCGTGAGTGCCAGCAGGGCGGCGTTGTTCTCCTCGCCCTCCTCGATCGCCATCTCGGTCAGGATCAGGCCGGGACAGATGTTGTTGGCGCGGATCCCCTCCTTGGCATAGCTCAGGGCCGCGCTGCGCGTCATCATGCGCACCGCGCCCTTCGTCGCCTGGTAGGAGAGGTAGCCGCCCACCCCGCTGACCCCCCAGATGGACGAGATGTTGATGATCGAGCCGCCCCCGGCTCGCCGCATGAGCGGAACGGCGTATTTCATACCGAGGAATACGCCGGTCTGGTTGATGTTGAGGACGCGCTGCCAGGCGTCCTCGTTCTCTTCAGCAGCGTCGAGCATGGAACCGATGATTCCGGCGTTGTTGACCAGG
>JANXUE010000312.1 GCA_025352005.1 Frankiales bacterium | reverse complement strand
CGTGGACCGCCAGGTTGAGGCTGTCCACGTCGAGGACGCGCATGCCAAGGTGCAGGCCAACCGGGCTCTGCTCGTCGAGCAGCTGGGCGTCGACGGGCTCGCCTTCGGCAAACAGGTGCACGGCGCCGGCGTCCGGGTCGTCATGGGGCTGAGCAACAAGACCACGCGCGGGCTCGACGACACCGATGCCCTGGTCACGACGACCCCGCGCGTCGGGCTGGTCACGATGGGCGCAGACTGCCTTCCCGTGCTGCTCGCCGCCCCTGGCGTCGTGGGAGCCGCCCACGTGGGGCGGCCCGGGTTGGTCAAGGGGGTGCTGGCGGCCGTGGTCGCGCAGATGCGGGAGTTGGGGGCCGAGGTGATCAGTGCCGTCGTGGGCCCCGGCATCTGCGGGCTTTGTTACGAGGTACCCGCTTCGATGGCAGGTGAGGTCGAGAAGGCCGTCCCCGGCAGCCGTGGCTCGACCCGGCAGGGCTCCGCCTCGGTCGACCTGCTGGCCGGCGCGACGTCGCAGCTGACCGCCGAGGGCGTGTCGGTCTCCGCCGTCGGCGGCTGCACGCTGGAGCAACCCGAACGCTTCTTCTCCTACCGCCGCGACGGCGTGACGGGACGGCACGGCGGGGTCGTCTGGCTGCCGTGAGCGAGGACCTGGGCCGCCGAGCCGAGCTCGCGGCCAACCTGGGCGACGTGCGCTCCCGGATCGCAACTGCCTGCGGTGCGGCAGGACGCCGCCCGCAGGACGTCACCCTGATCGCTGTGACCAAGACCTGGCCGACCGCAGACTGCGTCCACCTGCGCGAGCTGGGCGTCGTCGATCTCGCCGAGAACCGTGACCGGGAGGCCCGGCAGAAGGCGCAGCAGACCCTGGGGGTGGTCGGCGCGGTCCGGTGGCACTTTGTCGGCCAGCTCCAGACGAACAAGGCCCGCAGCGTCGCGTCGTACGCGTCGGTGGTGCAGTCGGTCGACCGGGCCGCGCTCGTGACCGCGCTCAGCCAAGGCGCCGTGCGCGCGGAGCGGGTCGTGCAGGTGCTGGTGCAGGTCAGCCTCGGGGCGGACGGTGACCCGCACCGAGGAGGAGCGGACCCCCATCTGCTGCCTGAGCTGGCGGACCAGGTCGAGTCCGCCGACGGGCTCGTGCTGGGTGGGCTGATGGCTGTCGCCCCCCTCGGCGATGATCCGTTGCCCGCGTTCACCCGGCTCGCGGAGCTGGGAGGGGCTCTCGTCCGGCAGCACCCCCAGGCCACCATGCTGAGCGCCGGGATGAGCGGTGACCTCGAGGCCGCGATTCTGGCTGGAGCGACGCACGTGCGTGTCGGGACGGCACTGTTGGGCCCTCGGGCGGCAGTACTCGGCTAGGCTGATCTCCTCGCGAGACACACGTTCGTCTGCCGATGACGTCCGACCTACAAGTGGAGCTCCAGATGCCTGGCGTGATGCGCAAGATGGGCCTCTACCTTGGCCTGGTGGAGGACGACGAGCACGACCGCTACGACACCTACGACGAGTACGCCGAGCAGGAGGACCTCGAAGCGGCACCAGCGCGTCGACACGCCCCCGCTTCGGCGCCCGCGGTCGCCCCTCGGCGTTCCTTCGATGCCAGCCCACGCAGTCAGGGTGCCGTGGCCCCCGACACCTCCGCCCGCCCGCAGGCCGTGCCCGCCTACGAGGACGGCCATCGCATCACGACGCTGCACCCACACAGCTACAACGACGCCCGCGCCATCGGGGAGCACTTCCGCACGGGCACGCCAGTCATCATGAACCTCACCGAGATGGACGACGGCGACGCCAAGCGGCTCGTCGACTTCGCCGCCGGCCTCATCTTCGGGCTGCATGGTCGCCTCGAGCGCATCACCAACAAGGTTTTCCTGCTGTCGCCGGAGCACGTCGAGGTCACGGCGGAGGACAAGGCGCGCATCGTCGAGGGTGGCTTCTTCAACCAGTCCTGACCTTGCCATCCCTGCAGGAGAGCAGCACCCGTGTCGGTCGTCGCGTCCGTCCTCTACTTCGTCATCCTCGTCTTCTTGCTGCTGCTGATTTTTCGCCTCATCATGGAGTACGTCTTCATGCTCGCCCGCAGTTATCGACCGGCCGGACCGGTCGCCATCGCGCTGGAGCTGACGTACTCCGTGACGGACCCCCCGCTCAACGCTCTGCGGCGTGTACTGCCCCCGCTGCGGATCGGCAATGTCTCCCTGGATCTGGGCTTCATTGTGCTCTTCTTCGTGACGAGCATCCTGATGAACATTGTGGGCGCCCAGCGATGACCGCTTCCGCTGTCCTGCTGTCGCCTTTGAGCCTGTTCTCGACCCGCACTGCCGCTGTCTGCTGCCCCGTCCCCGACTGGATGTGACTCTCGTGCCCCTCACCCCTGCCGATGTGGCGACCAAGAAGTTCTCGACGAAGCGAATGGGCAGCGGCTACGACCAGGTGGAGGTCGACGGCTTCCTGGACGTCGTCGAGGCCGAGATCGCCCGGCTGCTCACGGAAAACGCCGCCCTCAGCAGCAAGCTCAACGAAGCCCAAGCAGCTCCCTCAGCCGCCGTGTCGGCGCCGTTCGAGCAGGTGCCCGCGGCCCTGGCGGCTCCCGTCACCGACGCCGCCCCCGCGCCGGGCGAGACCCAGCAGGCCGCGCTGCGCACTCTGCTGATGGCGCAGCGCACCGCCGACCAGGCCGTGGCAGAGGCCCGAGCTGAGGCCGACACGATGCTTTCCGACGCGCGCGCCCGCTCCACCCAGGTCGAGAACGAAGTCAACGCCCGCACGACGGCGGCCCTTGCCGAGCTCGACAGCCGGCGGCGAGAGCTCGAGTTGCGGATCGAGGACCTGCGGGCGTTCGAGCGCGAATACCGCCTGCGCCTCAAGGCCTACCTCGAGTCCCAGCTCACCGACCTCGACAAGCGCGGCGGCGGTGCCGAGGACAGTGGGGCCGGTGTGCCGGCTGCGGCTCGCACCGCAGCCGTAGGTGTCATGCCCGCCGGCGTCGCCGACCGTGGGGCCGCTCGTCCCGCCGCACCTACGCCCCCCCCGCCGACGCAGACGCCTGCTTCCGTCCCGGTTGCCCCCGCACCACCGACGCCACCGACGCCCCCTGCCGCGCCTGCGACGGCTGCGGCACCTCCGGTGACCGCACCGGCCTCGTTCACGCCGGCATCTGTGACTGCTCCGCAGGCTCCCGCCCCGGCTGCGCCGCGGCCCGCCGTACCGACGGCAGCCGACGCCTTTCCAGAGGTCCTGCCGCCGGAGTGGGCGGAGCTGAACCAGGCTGACGAGCCTCGCCACGACACGCCCAGGGTCGCTCCCGACGGTCCGTCCGGCCCCCCGCAGCAGGCGCCCCCTGCCGCCGTACCCCCGGCGTTGCGTGCCGTGCCGCCGCTTTCTCGGGAGCCGGAGCCGATGGGTCCGTTCACGGTCGTCCCACCTTCGGTTCTGCTCGAGCAGGTCGACGAAGGGCCGGAGCCGCCCAGCCAGTCCTGAGTTGGCGTCGTCCCGCGTGAGACCTCCCGGAACCTGGCATCAGTAGGATTCCCAGGCTTGCCAACGCACCCCTGGTCGGAGGACCTTCCACGTGATCGTCATCAGCGGGGCACTCGTCCTCGTCGCACTCATCCTGCTCGTCATCGGGCTGATCGGCTCGACGCTCACGTTCGTCTACACCTCGATTGCCGTCAGCCTCGCGTCCTTCGCCTTTTTGATCTTCGGGATCCTGCAGCGCCGCAAGGAGATACTGCCGCCCAGCGCAGGTGCAGGCGTCTCGCTGAGCAAGGAGGCCTCGGCGCCCGGGGGCCCGGCTGTCACGGTCGGGAACATTGCGTTCCCCCGCTCCGTCTCCCCGTCGGACGAGGCGGAGGGCGTCACGACGCTGTCCGCCGTGTACGCCCCGCCCGTCACGGCCGCAGCGCCCGTTGCTGCTGAAGACGACGGTACGCCGGTGGCGACGGGCACGGTGCTCGTCGTCGCAGGGCGCCCCCGCTACCACGTCGCGGGCTGCCGCTATCTGGCGGGCAAGGACGCCGAGCCCGTCAACGCCGCCGACGCCCGCCACGAGGGCTTCACCGCCTGTGGCGTGTGCCAGCCCGACGCTGCCACCGTGAAGGCTCCGGCCAACGTCACTCAGGTGAAGGCGGCTCCGGTGAAAGCAGCTCCCGTCAAGACAGCAAAGGCTGTCCCCACCGCGGCCGCCACCAAGCGGGGCGGCGTGATCGTGATGCCGGACCGCGGCAAGTTCCACACTCCCAGCTGCCGTTACGTGCGGAGGGCCGAGGGCGCGCTGGAGCTCACCAGGGCGGCCGCCACCAGGCAGGGCTACGTCGCCTGCGGGGTCTGCAACCCCTGAGGCCAGCCACCACGACGACCGCACGCTGAGCAGCGGCCGCCTCCCCGTGACGGGGAGACGGCCGCTGTCGTCGTACAAGGGTGCTCGGAGCACAAGGGGGGGAGGCTCCGAGCACCCGTCGTCCCGCGGGCCAGCCCACGGTGCTCAAGGGTCAGCCCCGGATGGTCAGTGGCCTGGTCAGATCCGCTCGCGAAGGGCGGCTGAGCGGAACGGGTCACGGCGCGGGGGTAGCGGCATCGACAGAACCTCTCCTGAGGTACCGAGACCGGCCAGCCCGAGTACCCGGCCGAGCAGCAGGTGGGTGTCCTGGCCGCTCTGGACGCCCTGAGGCGTCACCAGCACCCGGTAGATCGTGATGTAGTGCCGGACGGGGGTGTCGTAGCTCCAGTCGACCGAGCCCAGGTGCACAGCATCGCCGCGGCTGCCGCCTATCCCCTCCCACGGGCCGCTCCAGACCTGCACGCCGGCCGGGCCTGCGGAGTAGCAACCGCCGCAGGACACGTCCTCGCGCTGGGCCGCGACCAGCAGCGCGCGTCCCTCACGCTCGGGCAGGACCAAGGCCGGTCGGATTTGGCTCTCCAGCGCGACAGCCGCGCCGGGTCGGGTCAGGCGGAACGAACGGTGCACGGCCTTGGGCTCGGCCAGCTCGACGGTGTGAACGGTCACCGGTTCCTCCTGGCTGGTCGCACTGCGCTGGTTGGAGCAGTGCCGGGTGTCACCAGGACTATCGGCAGGGGTGGGGGCACATCTTGTGCGGCCAAACGGGTGAATCAGCCGCCGGCGACCCGGAGCCAGAACCGCAGTCCGAGGTCTCGGTCGTCATGGTGGGCCAGGTCTGCCGTGGGGTGGCCCTGCACAACGCTGACCGCGAGGACCTCCTCGGCGAGCCGCAGCAAGCCCTCGTGCAGCGCCTCGGCCAGCTCACCGTTGGCAGCCCACCACAGCTCGATGCGGTCGCTCACGTCGAGGCCGGTGCCCTTGCGTGCGTCCTGGACGAGTCGGATGACGTCGCGCACCAGGCCGGCCCTGCGCAGTACCGGGGTGATGTCGAGATCGAGTGCGACGGTTTCGCCGGCCGCGCTCGCGACCGCCCAGCCCGAGCGCGGTGTCTCGGTGACGATGACCTCTTCTGCAGACAGCGGCACCGCGGCGCCGTCGACCAGGACCGTCGCCGTGCCTGCCTTCAGCGCCGCCGACAGCGGGGCCGCGTCGCAGGCGGCGACAGCGGCTGCGACCTCCTGCACACCTTTGCCGAAGCGTTTGCCCAGGACCCGGAAGTTGGCTTTGACGCTCACCTCGACCAGGTCCCCGGACAGGGCCTCGAGGGTGCCGACGTTGAGCTCGGCAGCCACGAGGTCTTTGAGCTCCTGGGGCAGTGAGGCCCAGCCCTGCGCGGATACCAGCGCGCGGCCGAGAGGTTGGCGGGTCTTGGTCTTCGACTCGGCCCGGGCCGTCCGACCCAGGTCAACGAGCCTGCGGGTCAAGGCCACCTGAGCGGCCAGGTCCGCGTCGACCAGGTCCGCGTCGGCCGTGGGCCAGTCGCGCAGGTGGACCGAGTCGGGCAGGTCGTTCCGCACGCTGACCACGAGGGCGTCGTGCACGGCCTCGGTCAGGAAGGGCAGGAAGGGGGCGAGCAGCCGGGTCAGCACCTCCAGGCACTCGTGCAGCGTCGCCAACGCGGCTGGGTCACCGTCCCAGAAGCGCCGGCGCGAGGTCCGGACATACCAGTTGGACAGGTCGTCGATGAGCTGCGTTAACCGCTTACCTGCACGCAGTGAGTCGAAGCCCTCGAGGGCCTGGGTCACGACCTGGACGGTGTCGTGCAGCTCGCTGATCGCCCATCGGTCCAGCAAGGTCCGCTCGGCGGGCTCGACCCTGCCTGGAACCCACTGGTTCGCGCCGGCGTAGAGCGTCAGGAAGGCGGCGGTGTTCCAGTACGTGAGGAGCACCTTGCGGACTGCTTCCTCGAGCTGCTCGTGCCCGACTCTTCGTGCAGCCCATGGGTTTCCACCGCAGAGCATGTACCAGCGAAGGGCATCCGCGCCGTGCCGGTCCATCAGCTCGTGGGGGTCCAGGACGTTGCCCAGATGCTTGCTCATCTTGCGACCCTCGGCGTCCAGGATGTGCCCGAGACACAGGACGGTTTCGTAGGGGCTCCGGTCAAAGACGAGAGTCCCGATGGCCATCAGCGTGTAGAACCAGCCACGGGTCTGGTCGATCGCCTCGCAGATGTACTGCGCGGGGTACGCCGGATCGACGCCGCTGTGCGGGTAGCCGACCTGGGCGAACGGCATCGACCCGGCGTCGTACCAGCAGTCGATCACCTCGGGGACCCGGGTCGCGAGCTGGCCGCACTCCGGGCAAGCAAGGGTGACGTCGTCGACGAAGGGCCGGTGCGGGTCCAGAGCTAAGACATCTCGTCCCGCAAGGGATCCCAGCTCGGCCAGGGACCCCACGACAGTCAGGTGCCCGCCTTCGCATCGCCAGATCGGCAGGGGAGTGCCCCAGTAACGGTTTCGGGACAGCGCCCAGTCGATGTTGTGGGTGAGCCAGTCGCCGTACCGGCCGTTCTGGATGGTCTCAGGGTGCCAGTCGGTCTTGGCGTTCTCTTCCAGCAGGCGGTCCTTGATGACGGTGGTGCGGATGTACCAGGAGGGGAGCGCGTAGTAGAGCAGGGCGGTGTCGCAGCGCCAGCAGTGCGGGTAAGGGTGCTCATACGGCTTCTGGAGGAACAGCAGCCCACGGCTCTCAAGGTCCTGCACGAGGGCCCCGTCGGCGGCCTTGAAGAACAGGCCGCCGACCAGGGGCACGTCCACGGCGAAGGTGCCGTCCGGCTGGATCGGGTTGACGACGGGCAGGCCGTACTTGCGGGCGACCTGCAGGTCCTCTGCGCCAAAGGCCGGTGCCTGGTGGACCAGGCCGGTGCCGGAATCGGTGGTGACGTAGTCGGCGAGCCCGACGTAGTGGGCCTCCTCGATCGTCAGCCAGTCGAAGGGCCGGCGGTACGTCGTGTGCTCCAGGGCCGACCCCGGGAAGCGCTCGAGGACCTCGTGCTCACCGAGAACCGCCTCGGCGAGGGGCTCCGCGACGACGAGTACTTCCGTCGCGGTCTTCGCCACGACGTAGGTCACCGCCGGGTGAACCGCTACCGCCGTGTTGGAGACCAGGGTCCAGGGCGTTGTTGTCCAGACCAGCAGGGCTGCGCCCAGGGCCTGCAGGGGGCCGCTGGTGACCGGGAAGCGGACGTAGACGCTGGGGTCGACCACCGTCTGGTACCCCTGCGCGACCTCGTGGTCCGACAGCCCGGTCCCGCAGCGCGGGCAGTAGGGCGCGACGCGGTAGTCCTGCACGAGGAGGCCCCTGTCATACACCTGCTTGAGCGACCACCACACCGACTCGATGTAGCTCGGGTCCATCGTGCGGTAGGCGTCGTCGGTGTCGACCCAGTACGCCATCCGCCGGGTCAGGGCCTCGAATTCACCGACGTGACGCATGACCGAGGTGCGGCAGGCGGCGTTGAACTCCGCGATGCCGTAGATCTCGATGTCGCCCTTTCCGGAGAATCCGAGCTCCTTCTCGACGGCGAGCTCGACCGGCAGCCCGTGGCAGTCCCAGCCGGCCTTACGGGGCACGTGCCTGCCCTGCATGGTCTTGAAGCGCGGGAACAGGTCCTTGAAGACCCGCGCCTCGACGTGGTGCGTGCCCGGCTTGCCGTTGGCCGTCGGCGGTCCCTCGTAGAAGACCCACGGCTCGCCGTCCCTGGTCTGCTCGAGGCTGCGCTCGAAGACCCGGTCACGCTCCCAGCGGGCAAGCACCTCGTGCTCGAGCGCTGGCAGGTCGACCTGGGCGGGGAGCTTGTTCATGCCGGTCATGCGGGGTGCCTCCGTCAGTGGTGCTCCGACGAAGGGACGAGGCTCACGCCCCGCGGTACCACCCTCCTTGGCAAGCCGTTGCCTGCCCGCTCTTGCCGTGCTCAGGTCGCTCAGGGGGTGATCTTCGGCCTGGCCTGACCCCTGGGCTCACACCGTCCCCAGGTCGCTCGTGGCAGCGTCCGAACCTACTCGTCCCCCGTCGTCGCGACGGTCCTACCCTCCGGAGCCTAGTGGCGTCGGCTCCCGCAACTCCACCGGTTGCTGTACGACGGCCTCGTGGCCTAAGCCCTGGCTGCACGTCCGTCGAGCCCTACACGGCGCGGCGCTTTGTGCCGCCATGACCGTGGCGCGTATCCTCCCGACCCGTCTAAGCAAGTACACGCGTGATGAGGGAGCTTTCATGGCCACCGAGCGCAAGCGCGGCCTGCGCGGGCTGTTGAACCGAAAGGACAAGGCTGCGTCGGCGCCGGCGAAGGCCGCAACGCCTCGGACGCCACCGCCTCCGACGTCCCCCCCTGCTGGCTCTGCTGCCAAGCCGGCAGCGATCAAGCCGGCAACCAAGCCGGCGACCAAGCCGGCCCCTGCATCGGTCCCGAGGCCTGCCAAGAAGGTCGTGCCGGTGAACAAGGTCGTGCCAGCCAAGAAGGTTGCGCCCGTGAAGAAGGCGGCCCCGGTCAAGAAGGTGACAGCACCTGTGAAGAAGGCGGCCCCGGTCAAGAAGGTTGCGCCCGTGAAGAAGGCGGCCCCGGTCAAGAAGGTGACAGCACCTGTGAAGAAGGCGGCCCCGGTCAAGAAGGTTGCGCCCGTGAAGAAGGCGGCCACCAAGGCAGCCCGCGGCACCACCGGGGGCACGAGCCACTCCCACCCACCTCTCATCGATCCGCCCGCTGCCGCCCTGACAACGCCGACGAAGGCGACTAGAGCCCCGACGAAAGCACCGGTGAAGGCAACCGTGAAGGCAACCGTGAGCGCCAACTCCCCCCTGACCGGCGACGACGCCTGGACCAAGAAGGAGCTCGCCGACATCCGCAAGGAGCTCGGCGTCCAGGCCAAGGATCTCCAGGGCGAGATCGACGAGGCCGAGCTGCAGAACGCAGCCCTCCAGCGCGACGCGGGCTCCGAGGGGACGGGCGATGAGGCCGACGCGGGTACCAAAACCTTCGAGCGCGAGCACGAGATGTCGCTGGCCAACAACAGCCGGGACCTGCTTGTGCAGGTCGAGCGAGCGCTCGCCCGGCTCGATGCCGGCACCTATGGACGCTGCGAGAACTGCGGCAACCCGATCCCGAAGGCGCGGCTGCAGGCGCTGCCGGCAGCGACTCTCGACGTCGCGTGCAAGCAGCGCGAGGAACGGCGCTGACCAAGCCCCGCGTCCTGCTCGTCCTCGTCGCGCTGGTGGCCCTGCTCGCAGATATCGGCACGAAGCTGCTCGTGGTGGCCCGGCTCGAGGGCAAGGAGCCGATCGAGCTGCTCGGCGGCGCCGTGACCCTCGCCGTGTCCCGCAACAGCGGGGCGGCGTTCTCCTTCGCTGAGGGTGCGACGGTGGTCTTCACGCTGGTCGCGGTGGGCGTTGCGGTCTTCATCGTGCGGACGCTGCCACGGCTGCGCAGCTCGGCCTGGGCCGTGACCCTCGGGCTGTTGCTCGGCGGGGCGGTGGGCAATCTCGTCGATCGGCTCACCCGGGCACCGGGCATCGGTCGTGGGGCCGTCGTCGACTTCATCTCGGTGCCGCACTTCGCCACGTTCAACGTCGCGGACAGCGCGATCACGGTCGGCGCGGTCCTCGCCGTTCTCCTGTCGCTGAGGGGTGTCGAAGTCGACGGCACGCACCGGCGCGAAGGCACGGCAGAATAGGGGGGTGACCGACCACCGCTCCCTACCCGTACCGGAGGGCCTCGACGGACTGCGCCTCGACGCAGCCCTGTCGCGACTGTTCGGGCTCTCCCGCACCGCGGCGGTGACGGTCATCGAGGCCGGTGGGGTCAGTGTGGACGGCCGCGTCCGCGGCAAGTCCGACCGGGTCCTGGCCGGTGCGACCCTCGAGGTTGACCTGCCCACCGTCGAACGGGTGCCCACCAGGCCCCCGGAGGTGGTCGAGGGGCTTCGGGTCGTCCACGAGGACGACCACCTCATCGTCGTCGACAAGCCGGTCGGTGTGGCTGCCCATCCGAGCCCCGGCTGGGAAGGCCCCACCGTCATCGGCGGGCTCGCTGCCGCCGGACACCGCATCAGCACCAGCGGAGCCGACGAGCGGCAGGGCGTCGTCCACCGCCTCGATGTCGGTACCAGCGGCCTGATGGTCGTCGCGAAGAGCGAACGTGCCTACACCGTGCTCAAGGACGCCTTCCGCGAGCGCACCGTCGACAAGCGCTACCACGCCCTCGTGCAGGGACACCCCGACCCGCACACCGGCACGGTCGATGCGCCGATCGACCGGCACCCCACGAGCGCGTACAAGTTCGCCGTGGTTGCCGGTGGCCGTGACAGCGTCACGCATTACGAGACCATCGAGGCCTACCGGCACGCGACGCTGCTCGACATCCACCTCGAGACCGGCCGCACCCACCAGATCCGCGTCCACATGGCCGCGCTCAAGCACCCCTGTGTCGGTGACATCACCTACGGCGCAGACCCGACGCTGGCCAAGAAGCTAGGCCTTGAACGGCAGTGGCTGCACGCGGTACGCCTGTCCTTCGCACACCCTGGCGACGGGTCCTGGGTGGAGTTCGAGAGCCCCTACGCGCCGGACCTGCAGGCCGCCCTGGACACGATCGCCGCGATGTCGTGAGCCTGCGCGACAACCTCCGGGGCTGGGACGACCGGCTGCTGCCGCGCGCCGCCGATCGCCTCGGCGCGTCGGTCGCGCAGTTCGAGGCCCGCCGTGACCGGTGGCGCAGACGGCAGCTGGTCACGCCCGGCTCCGAGGGCCTGCGCGGCCTCGACCGTCGCTACGCCAGCTCCGGCCCCCTGGCCACCTTCCGCGACGTGCCTCAGCTCGGGTTCGTGGTGATCGGTCTGGTCTTGCTCGCCGCGGCGGGTACGGCGGTGTCGCTGGTGGCCGCCACGAACCGCCACGCCCAGCAGCGGACCGTCGTCGACCCTGGCCGGACCGGGGGTGCGATCCGGCCGGGCAGTGACGAGCGAGTCGGCGACAACACCCTCGGGCCAACTGTGGGGGACATGGCCTCGACCTACCTGGCCAAGGTCGCGAAGAGCCTCGCGGTGGCCGAGAACAGCTCTCCGGATGGGACGAGGGTCGCGCTGGTGAGCTTCTCGACGTACCAGGACCCGGCACAGCTGCGGTCGATGATGTCGGCCTCGCACGTGCTGCGGATATACCTGCGAGCCAAGGTCGGCGGCAAGGGGGCGGCGCAGTTGCCGTTCGCCGTGACGGGTGACCTCGGGGCCACCCTGAGCGAGGCCTACGTGCAGGCCGCGCGCGGGCGCGCCGACCGGCGGTCGTCCTACCGGGGTTACGTCGACACGCTGCAGGTCGTCACCGGGGCGGACCAGGCATTACGGGACACCTACGCGGCGTTCGCGACCGCGGCCGGAGCCGAGGCCACGGCTTACCAGAGCGGGTGCGCCTGCGTGTTCGCTGCCGTCGTGTCGGCGGCATCGTCGACGCTTCCGGCCTTGCGCGCCCGGATCGGGGTCCGGGCCATCCAGGTGGCGCCCGAGGGCGCGCAGCTGACGTCCCTACGGGTGTCGCCGCTGCTGCCTGACGTCACCGGGCTCGTCCAGAAGCAGCAGGCCGGGGTCGACTCACCGTGATCGTCGGCCTCGCGAGGGAGCAGGACCTGCCCGCTGTCTATGCGCTGCGGCACGAGGTCTTCGTCGTCGGCCAGGGGGTGCCGGAGGAGCTCGAGCGCGACGACCTCGACGCGCTCAGCGACCACGCCGTGGCGATCCTTGACGGGGCGCTCGTCGGCACGGGGCGGTTGCTGCCGGACGCGACGATCGGCCGGATGGCCGTGGCCGAGTCGGCCCGCGGGACGGGCATTGGTGCTGCCGTCCTGGTCCGGCTCGAGCAGCGTGCTCGTGAGCGTGGACTGCCCTCGGTCGAGCTGCACGCGCAGGTCCACGCGCAGGGCTTCTACGGCAGGGCTGGCTATCTTCCCGTGGGCGAGGTCTACCTCGAGGCCGGGATTGAGCACCGCACCATGCGCAAGCAGCTGTGATGAGCCGAGGTGCCCGGGAGGGTCGAACGTGCTGGTGACCGTTAGGGGGGTATCCCTTCAGCCGGTCTCCGCGAGTCGCTCGGTGGCGGCCCACTGCGACCACGAGCCAGGGTAGAGCCGACCCGCCGGCAGGCCGAGGTGCTCGGCGAGCAGCAGGGTGTGGCAGGCCGCCACGCCGGAGCCGCACGAGGACACCCAACCGTCCTGCAGGACCGGCGCCAGCCTGGTCCGCAGCACGTGCAAGGGCAGCAGCAGGTCGTGGTCGTTGCTGCTTTCCCGGGACGGCAGACTGACGGCGCCGGGGATATGTCCTGGCCGTGCGTCGAGCGGTTCGAGCTCGCCGCGAAAGCGTGGCCCGGGTCGCGCGTCCACCACCCTCGTCCCCGGTACGGCGACCTCGTCGATGGACGCCAGTCGTGCTGTCGGCCAGGGGGTCTCGGTGAAGTCGGCCCGCGCCCGTAGGGGTGTGTCGGTCTCTCGGCGGCCACGCCAGGCGGTGATGCCGCCGTCGAGCAGCGCCGCCTGGTGGCCCGTGACGCGCAGCAACCAGACCAGCCGGGCGGCCATCACGCCGCTGTCATCGTCGTAGGCGACCACGCGGTCGTCGTCGCCGATCCCCGCCGCGCGCATCCCCTCGGCGAAGACCATCGGGGTGGGCAGTGGGTGGCGGCCCTGCTCTGTGCTCGGTGGCGCGGCCAGCACCGAGGACAGGTCCACGAACACCGCACCGGGCAGGTGACCCTGCGCGTAGGCGTCGGCACCGGAGCGCCCGTCGAGGTAGGAGCGGACGTCGACGACCACCGCCTCGGGGTGGTCACCCAGCCAGGACGCGTCGACAAAGGGTGAGACCATGAAAATGCTGGTCCCTTCCTGTTGAGGTGTCAGCCCTGAACGTACGCCCCCGCGCCTTCGTCCTCCACGACTTTCGGGTCAGAGGGCAGCCGCGACCACACCGTGGTGTCGACGCGGCTGCCCCCAGCCGAAGGCCCAGCCGGTCAGCTCGGGCAGCACCCACGTCGCGACGCCCCGACCGCGCGCGATCGGGTTGACGATGTAGCCGAGCTCGACGTCACCGGTGGCCTTGGACAGATGCGGCGCGCAGGCGAAGCCGAGGACGGACCCGTCGAAGTCGAGGATGGCCCAGGCGGCGGAGCGGCAGGGTCGTCGAGGTAGGACTGGATGGCCACGACATGCTCCGTC
The DNA here is from genome assembly GCA_025352005.1 of Frankiales bacterium. GTDB lineage: Bacteria > Actinomycetota > Actinomycetes > Mycobacteriales > SCTD01 > RYN-111. The sequence continues at coordinate 34,634 of JANXUE010000312.1, read as the reverse complement.
GCATAGGGCATGAGTCTCACGGGGCCGACCATGACGCGACGGACAGTGTGGCCCGCCTACGGTGTCGAGCATGACCGCCGTACTACCGATCCCCGTCGTCGGCGCAGCCATGAGGGGCACCTACGTCGCGTTCATCGGGGCTGGCTTCGCCTTCTCCAGTTGGGCGTCGCGGATCCCGCAGGTCAAGAGCCACCTGTCGCTGGACGCAGGCACGCTGGGCGTCGTACTGCTCGCGATCGCCGCCGGCTCGGTGCTCGCCCTGCCGCTGTCGGGACAGCTCGTGAGCCACCTCGGATCGGCGCGGACGGTCACCGTGATGTCACTGCTGCTGTCGGCAGCCCTGGGTACGGTGGCCGTGGGGTACCTGGTCGGCGTGTGGCTGGTCGTCGTCGGACTGTTCCTTCTCGGCTTGGCCATCGGTGCCTGGGACGTCGCAATGAACGTCCACGGGGCCGTCGTGGAGCGGCAGCTGGGCCGGTCGGTCATGTCCCGCTTCCATGCCGGCTTCAGCCTCGGCACGGTCGCCGGTGCGCTCGGCGGGGCCGGCATGGTCGCTCTCCAGGTACCCGTCACGCCGCACCTGCTCGGCGTCGCCGCCCTCGTGGCCGTCGTCGTGCCGTGGGGCGCGCGGGACTTCGTCCCCGACGTCGAGCAGGAACACCTCGACGCACCCAACAACAGGAGTGCCCTCGCCGCCTGGCGCGAGCCGCGCACCCTGCTGATCGGGGTGTTCGTTCTCACGGCAGCTTTCGCTGAGGGGGCCGGCAACGACTGGATCAGCCTGGCTGCCATCGAGGGCTACGGCCTGTCGGCGGCAGTAGGCACCCTGGTGTTCGCGGCGTTCCTCGTCGCGATGACGACCGGCCGCTGGTTCGGCCCAGCTCTGCTGGACCGCTTCGGGCGGGTCCCCGTCGTGCGCGCCATGGCCCTGCTGAGCGTCGCGGGCCTGCTGGTGTTCGTCCTCTCACCGGCGGCGCCGCTGGCGTTTGTCGGAGCCGTCCTGTGGGGGCTCGGGGTGTCGCTCGGCTTCCCGGTCGGCATGAGCGCCGGCGCCGACGAGCCTGCGCTGGCTGCCGGCCGGGTCAGCGTCATCGCCTCGATCGGCTACTGCGCGTTCCTCGGGGGACCACCCCTGATTGGCTTTCTCGCAAACAGCTTCACCGTCTTGCACGCACTGATCGCGGTGGCGGTCCTGCTCGCGTTGGGAGCCGCGCTCGCGCCCGCCGTGCACGAGCCGCGGACCTAGGTGATGCAGAGCTCGTTGCCCTCAGGGTCGCGCATCGTGACCCCGAAGTGGCCCGCGACCTCGTTCAGCTCACGCAGCACGACCCCACCCGCGGCGAGCAGCTGGGCAGCCTTCGCCCGGACGACGACCTGACGCTGCTCAACCGGTACGGACCGGCCACCGCCGACCTGCACGTCAAGGTGCACCCGGTTCTTGACGGTCTTGGCCTCTGGTACAGGTTGGAACCAGGTCGTGGCGGCATCCGGAGCCGGCTCCTAGGACAGGGCCAGGCACCAGAACGGCACCAGGCGCTCCGGGTCGGCGCAGTCGATCGCGATCTGCACAGGCACTCCCATGACCTGGGACGCTAGGTGCCATGTCGCTCCTTGTCCTCTTCCGGCACGCCAAGGCCGAGCCTGCCCGCGCTGATGACCACTCCCGGGTGCTCGCGCCGCGGGGGAGCAGGGACGCCGCAGCCGCGGGCGAGTGGCTGCGCGGCAGGCAGCTGGCACCGGACCTGACCCTCGTCTCCACCGCCGAGCGGGCCCGTCAGACCTGGTCCTGCGTCGGGCTTCCGGGGGCGTTGTACGACGAACGGCTCTACCTCGCCACCGACGACGAGTTGCTCGACATCATCCGCGAGACCCCGGAGGACGTCGGGACGCTGGTGCTGGTGGGCCATAACCCCGGCCTCGAGCGGCTCGTCTGGGCCCTCGATGACAGCCCACACGCGCGGGACCGGAGCAACCGGGGGCTACCGACCTGCGCCCTCGCGGTCCTGGCTGTCGACGGCTGGGCCGACCTCGCGGGCGCCGTGCTGCAGGAGCTCGTCGTACCGAGGGGCTGATCGTGGGCAGGTGCGTCAGTCGAACCAGGGTGCGACCCAAGCGTCGGGGTCACTGGTCAGCTGCGTGATGTGCGTCGGGACCTTGCCGGTGGCGATGTCGGCGAGCGTCACGTTGCCGAGGACCGCGCGTAGGGCGGCCCGGACCGCGACCCAGACCTGCATCAGGGGCTCGGCCGAGCCGTGGTAGGCGACGAGCTCGGGGCGTTCGCCGCGGACCAGCGCCATCGGCCCCTCGACGGCCCGGATGACGTCCGCGACCGAGATCTCGTCGGCCGGCCGGGACAGCCAGTAGCCGCCGTGGGCGCCCCTTCGGCTCTTGACGAGCCCTGACTGGCGCAGCTGGGACAAGATCGCTTCGAGGAACTTGGCCGGGATGTCCTGGGCGGTCGCAATCGACTCACTGGTCACGGGGAACTCCGAGGAGGACGCCAGCTGGATGGCTGCGCGTACGGCGTAGTCGGCCTTGGCGGAGATGTGCACGCGGCAAGTCTGCCCTGCCGGTGCGTTGACACTCGTCTGTCGCAGCTGCGTGCCAGAATGGGGCCCTGCCCACGCGCCCACAAGACCACGTGAGAACGACCCCAGAACCACCACAGCAGAGCTCGGCCCGCCTTCCCCTCGGACCGCCCTGTCCCTCATCGGCGAACCCTGGAGAGCCCCCGCATGTCATCCGCGTCGAGCGACTCGTTCGTGCACCTGCACGTGCACACCGAGTACTCCATGCTCGATGGTGCGGCCCGCCTCGATGACCTGTTCAAGCGCACCCAAGAGCTCGGCATGCCGGCCATCGCGATGACCGACCACGGCAACGTGTTCGGGGCGTATGACTTCTGGAAGAAGTCCAAGGCCTATGGCATCAAGCCGATCATCGGCAGCGAGATGTATATCGCTCCGGGGTCCCGCTTCGACAAGACCCGGCACCGCTGGGGCGCCGGTGGCGAGGACGACATCTCCGGTGGCGGCGCCTACACCCACATGACGATGCTCTCCACCAGCCAGAAGGGGATGCACGCGCTGTTCCGGCTGTCCTCGCTGGCCTCGCTGGAGGGGTACTACTACAAGCCCCGCGTCGACAAGGAGCTGCTCGCCGAGCACGCCGTCGACATGATCGGGACGACCGGCTGCCCGTCGGGGGAGATCCAGACCTACCTGCGGATGGGGGAGTACGAGAAGGCCAAGCGGTCCGCGGGGGAGTTCCGCGACATCTTCGGTGCGGACAACTTCTACTGCGAACTGATGGACCACGGGCTCGAGATCGAGCGCCGGCCGCAGCAGGACCTGATCCGGCTCGCCAAGGAGATGGGCATCGCGTTCATCGCGACGAACGACCTGCACTACGTCGACGAGGCCGACGCCAAGGCGCACGAGGTCCTGCTGTGCGTGCAGTCCGGCAAGACGATGGCCGACCCCAACCGCTTCAAGTTCGACGCCCACGACTTCTACGTGAAGTCGCCGGCCGAGATGCGACACCTGTGGCGCGAGTTCCCCGAGGCGTGCGACAACACGCTGCTGATCGCCGAGCGTTGTGAGACCACCTTCAACGAAGGCGCCGACCTGATGCCCCGCGTCGAGGTGCCCGAGGGCTGGACCGAGCAGACCTGGCTGCGCCACCTCGTCCACGAGGGCCTGCGGGAGCGCTTCAGCGGGCAGGTGCCCGAAGGTCACACCGTGCAGGCCGACTACGAGGTCGACGTCATCTGCAACATGGGCTTCCCCGGCTATTTCCTCGTCACCGCCGACCTGTGCCGGTACGCCAAGCAGAGCGGTATCCGGGTCGGACCAGGCCGTGGGTCGGCAGCCGGCTCGCTCGTCGCCTACGCGCTGAAGATCACCGAGCTCGACCCGGTCAAGCACAAGCTGCTGTTCGAGCGGTTCCTCAACCCTGACCGCATCTCGATGCCCGACATCGACCTCGACTTCGACGAGCGCCGGCGCGGCGACATGATCCGTTACGCCACCGAGAAATACGGCGAGGAGCGCGTCTCCCAGATCATCACCTACGGCACGATCAAGGCCAAGCAGGCCGTCAAGGACGCCTCCCGCGTGCTCGGCTACCCGTTCGCGACCGGCGACAAGATCACCAAGGCAATGCCCGCTCCCGTCATGGGCAAGGACGTGCCGTTGTCGGGCATCTTCGACCCCAGCCACAAGCGGTACGGCGAGGCGGGCGAGTTCCGTGCCCTGTACGAGTCCGACCCTGACGCGAAGGCCGTCGTCGACACCGCCCTCGGCCTCGAGGGCCTGAAGCGGCAGTGGGGGGTGCACGCCGCAGGGGTGATCCTGTGCCGCGAGCCGCTACTCGACGTCATCCCGATTCATCGCCGCGAGGCCGACGGCGCGATCATCACCCAATTCGACATGGGTGCCTGCGAGACGCTCGGCCTGCTGAAGATGGACTTTCTGGGGCTGCGCAACCTCACCGTTCTCGACGACTGCCTCGCGCACATCGAGGTCAACTGCAACGAGACGGTCGTGCTCGAGGCTCTCGACGAGATGGTCCCCGACGGCCCGACGTACGAGCTGCTGTCCCGGGGCGACACCCTGGGGGTGTTCCAGCTCGACGGCGGACCGATGCGCGCCCTGCTGCGTTCCATGCAGCCGGACTCGTTCGAGACCATTTCGGCCGTGCTGGCGCTGTACCGGCCGGGTCCGATGGGGGCCAACGCCCACAACGACTACGCCGACCGCAAGACCGGGCGCAAGCCGGTCGTCGCGATCCACCCCGAGCTCGAGAAACCGCTTGAGGACATTCTGGGCGACACCTACGGGTTGATCGTCTACCAGGAGCAGGTGATGGCGATCGCCCAGCGCCTAGCCGGCTACACCCTCGGCGCCGCGGACCTGCTGCGGCGCGCGATGAGCAAGAAGAAGAAGGAGATCCTCGACAAGGAGTACATCCCGTTCTCCGACGGGATGAAGGCCAACGGCTACTCCGAGCACGCGATCAAGACGCTGTGGGAGATCCTGGTCCCCTTCTCCAACTACGCCTTCAACCGGGCCCACACCGCTGGTTACGGGCTGGTGTCGTTCTGGACGGCCTACCTCAAGGCCAACTACCCGTCGGAGTACATGGCGGCCCTGCTCACCTCGGTCAGGGACGACAAGGACAAGAGCGCCCTCTACCTCGCGGAGTGCCGCCGGATGGGCATCAAGGTGCTCCCGCCCGACGTCAACGACTCCGACTCCGACTTCACCCCACGGGGCACCGACATCCGGTTCGGCCTGTCGGCGATCCGCAACGTCGGCACCAACGTGGTGGCCTCGATCGTCGCGACCCGCACCGCCAAGGGCCGCTTCGGTGACTTCGCCGACTACCTCAAGAAGGTCGAGGCGGTCGGGGTCAACAAGAAGACCGTGGAGTCGCTCATCAAGGCGGGTGCCTTTGACTCCCTCGGCCACACCCGCAAGGGGCTTCACCAGGTGCATGCCGAGGCGATCGACGCCTGCCTCGACACCAAGAAGGCCGAGGCGATCGGACAGTACGACCTGTTCAGCGGAGTTGATGGAGTCGCCGGCGAGAGCACGGACGACGAGGGCAACCGCGGTGGCGGCATCTTCGACATCCAGATTCCGGTGGGGGAGTGGGAGAAGGCCGTCCTGCTCGCCTACGAGCGCGAGATGCTCGGGCTGTACGTGTCGGACCACCCGCTGTTCGGTGTCGAGCACGTCATCGCCGGCGCCGTCGACTGCCCCGTGTCCGGGCTGGTCGACCTCGCGGACGGGGCCTCGGTCGTCGTCGGTGGGATCTTGTCGTCGGTCGCCCGCAAGGTCACCAAGCAGGGCAACGCGTGGGCGGCGGTACAGCTCGAGGACCTCGAGGGCGCCGTCGAGGTGATGTTCTTCCCGGCGACCTACCAGTCCGCGGCGGTGCACCTCGTCGAGGACGCCGTCGTCCTGATCCGCGGACGGGTCGACAAGCGGGATGAGACCCCGAAGCTGATTGCCTCCGACATCACCGTCCCCGACCTGTCCGTGGGTCCCCGCGGGCCGGTGACGGTGTCGATGCCGACGCCGAAGTGCACCCCACCGGTCGTCGAGCGGCTCAAGGAGGTCCTGCGTGCCCACCCGGGTACGACCGAGGTGCACCTCCAGCTCGTCAACGGTGGCAAGACCACTGTCGTGCGCCTCGACGATCGGCTGCGGGTGACGGCCACAGCGTCGTTCTTCGCCGACCTCAAGGCTCTGCTCGGCCCTGGTTGCCTCCCGCTCGGCTCCTGATCGGGGGCGTCGTCGGTAGCTGGCCGGATCGTCAGGTCGCGTTGGTCCAGTCGAAGTCGTACAGAATCCAGTTGGAGTCGTTGTAGGTCAGGGACAAGCCTTCGGCTTCTGCGGTGAACGAGCCGATGCCACACTCGCCCTTGGTCCAGATGAAACCGTCGGGGAGCACGATGTGCGCTTTGTGCTGCTCCCCGGTGACGGGGTTGGCGAAGTAGCGGCCGTCGGCCTTGCCGATGCCGTCCATCGTCAGCGACACGTTGAGGCCGTCGCCAGCAAGGTGAATGGCGGTCTTGACCAGGCCGATTACCTCGAAGGTGCCGCCCAGCAGCTCCCAGGGCATGCCGCCGAGCTGTCCGGTGTAGATCTGGGAAAGCGCGCCGACCTGCTCTTCGGTGGTCTCCGGCGCGACGACGAACACGGCCTTCCCGCCGCCCTCGTGAATCGCCTTGGGCCAGTCGACGATGGCGACCGCGGTGACCCCACTGAGGTCGACGTCGCCGCAGTGCCCGGAGGCGATGACGTTGCCAACCACCGCTCGGCAGCTGCCGTCGGGGGAGGTGGGGAAGCCGCCGAAGTTGCAGCCGCACCCTGGGGCGCAGTTGCAGAACTCATATCCTTGCCCGGTCAGGCGCCAATCGGTGCGTTGGCTGGTCTCGGTGGCAGTGCTCATGCGTTCCTCCTACATAGGTGTGGTGACCACGGGGACGGTGACGAGGTGCTGCAGCAGTGCGGGAGCGGCGATCAGGGCGATGCCCACACCCGCCGCGGTGAGGGCGGTAAGGCGGGCGGCGAGGGCACCCCAGGGGGCGAGCTTTTCGACGGTGATGACGGCCGCGAGGACCAGCGCCCAGCCGAGCTGCATTCCGCCGAGCACGATCAGGACGGCCATCAGCGCCCAGCAGCAGCCCAGGCAGTACAGCCCGTGCGTTGCGCCCGCGGCGAAGGCGTCCCTGTTCTGGGACAGTCCGCGGGTACGGGACAAGAAGAACGACAGCGGCGAGCGGCAGTGCCGCAGGCACACGTCCTTCCACGGAGTCAGCTGGTAGACCGCCGCTGTGAGCAGTGCCGCGCCGGCGAGTCGAGCCAGCCACGGGCTGCCCCTCATCAGCGGCTCGGACACCGCCCGCGACATCGCATAGGCGGGCAGCGACGAGACGGCCCAGACCAGCAGGTAGCCGGCCAGGAAGATCGGCACTGACGCCACCACCCCTCGCCGCGCGGCCATCACGTACAACGCGACGACAGGCGCCACCGCTGGCAGCATCATCGCCACCATCATGACCAGCCACGAACTGGTGAAGGCGGCGAACGTCATGCTCATCGAGCCAGACATCTGGGTGGTGTACACCCAGGCGACCGCTGCCAGCAGCAGGATCGGCAGCACGACCCGGGTCAGCGCACGCCGACCACCGTCAGCCAGCCACAGGGAGTGCGCAGCACCTGAGTCCGGCCGCTGAACGGCTGCGATCGTGGTCACCGACATGGACCCCCCGGTCCGTGGGCTGGCGGCGCTGCGAAACCCCAATTGCGCTACCTACGCATCGGTATACACCCCGGACGCCGCACTGTCAGCGGCCAGGCCCGACCGGGTCGACCCCTACCGGAGGCTTGATGCCGTACTCAGGCGCTGGTGAAGCCGGGAAGCAGCTCCATGGCCAGTTGTTCGAGGAACAGGCCGATGTCGGTAACGATCCCGATGGCCTGCGAGGAGCCCCTGTCGGCGAGCTTGGTGACGGTGGCCGGGTTGATGTCTACACACACCAGCGGGATCGAGGCGGGCAGGATGTTGCCGGTGGCGATCGAGTGCAGCGTGGTGGCGACCATGATCGCGAAGCCGACGCCGTGCAACTGGGCGCGCATCGCGCGCTGGCCCTCGATGACGTCGGTGTAGACGTCCGGGAGGGGACCGTCGTCACGGACGGAGCCGACGAGGACGAAGTCGTGGCCACCGGTCACGAGGCCGTGCATGATGCCGCCGGTCAGGACGCCCTGCGCGATGGCCTCGGCGATCGAGCCGCAGCGGCGGATCGTGTTGATGGCCCGGATGTGGTGCTCATGACCGTGCTCGACGCCGCGGCCGTGGGCCAGGTCGACGCCGAGCGAGGTGCCGTACAGCGCCGACTCGATGTCGTGCGTGGCGAGGGCATTGCCCGCGAACAGCACGTTGACGTACCCGGCCGCGACCAGGGCGGTGAAGGCGGGGGCCGCGCCGGTGTGCACGATGCCCGGGCCGCCGACCCACAAGATGCGACCGCCGTCGCCTTGGACCTCCCGCATGCGCGCGGCGATCTGGCGCACCAGCAGGGCCTGTGGCTTCTCCGAGGATACGGTGGAGGACATGAACTCAAAAGAGTCCGCCGAGGTGCTGTGCTCACGAGCGGGAAGCACGACCTTGACGCCGGAGGCGCCGCAGACGACGGCCTCGCCAGCAAGGATGTCCGACACGGGCACGGTACGGACGCGACTTCCGAACACGACCAGCCCGCAGTCCATCTCGGGATGCTCGACAGGTACCCATTGGTTGCCCAGACGCACGACGGTCTCGAGGTTGGTGGTGGAGTAGAAGTCGTCGGGAAAGACCCCGTCGCGCTCGCAAGCGCGGGTCACGGCCTCGCCCGGATCGACCTGGTTGACGCCATGGGCCTGCAGGCGCATCAGCAGGCGCTGGAGGGCCTCGTCGTCCTCGGCGGAGATGGTGATCTTCGCCTGGGACTCGTCGTCGTGGGCACGCCCGACGTCGAGCCGGTCGATGCGGTAGTCGCCGCCGTACCCGAGCACATCGTCAAGGACGCGAGCGAGCAGCCCGGTGTCCATGAGGTGCCCGCTGACCTCGACTGTTTCGCTGACCGACACGGCTGCTCCCATCCTTGAGGGGGGCTAGACGACCGCTCCGTCCTCTGGCCCACTGTCGCGAGGAGCATCGCGCATCCAGGCGACGAGCAGACCGGCGCCCCCTCCGGTGAGCAGCAGGCCGAGCACCGTGCTGATTCCGGAGTCGTCGAGACCGATCTGGAACGGGGCGAACAGCACCAGCAGCCCGAGCACCAATGTCAGCAGGGCGAGGCCCGTCCGCGGCCGCAGGCGGGGAACCTTGGGAGCGGGCGGCGGCTCGAAGTGGCCCTCGTCGGCGAGGGCCTCCGGCTCCACCCAGGACGGCAGCGGCTCCACGGCGCCCGGGGTGTCAGCGGGGGGGTCGCTGCGGCGACGGCGGGGCGCGCCGTCGGTGTAGGGCCGGTGCGAGGGGCCGTCGGTCAAGCCCGTGGGCCCCGAGGGCGGGTCGAGGTCCTCGGCCACCGGCCAGCGGGGCACCCGGTCGTCGGAGTCGAGGGTGAAACCCTCGACGATCTGCCGGAACAGCTCATCGTCGGACAGCGGCGCGGGGGCGGCGTCGGCTCGGCCCGCAGGTTCGGAGGCTTGCGAGATGGGGAGCGCGGGCAGGGCGCCCACCGGCTCGGGAGGCCCCGGCAGCTCCGGCGGAGGAAGAACGCGGGTCGCGCAGTTGCGGGGGACCGGGCGTACCAGGCCGTAGGCGGTCGCCCCCGGCTCCTGCTCGGCGAGCAGGGCCGTCAGGTCCGCGACCTCACTGGTGACGACCCCGCGCGCGAGGTCGGCACGGGAGGGGTCGACCCAGAGCCGGTCCAGCGGCCGCTTGGGCAGGACCGTGGCCCGGGTGTAGGCGTCGGTGTCGCGGGCCGGCTCCACGAAGGCAGCCACGCCCTCGGCGGCGAGGCTGTCGAGCAACGCCTCGGACAGTCGTGGGTCGAGGTCGACCAGGGCTCCCCACTCGGCGGAGGGCAGTCCGTTGTCACGACGGCCAGCGCCGTCCGGGGGCAGGGCAGCGGTCATCGACGGTCAGCCGGTGGGCGCAGGTGCATGGCTGCGGACGAAGGCGAGGGACCCGTCGAAGATGGCGGGGGCGTCGTTGTCGAGGGTCGCCACGTGGTAGCTCTCGTGCAGCACCCGCTCCTCGGCGTGGACGCACCCCTCGAGCAGGGCACGACCGGAGACGGGCTCGACGACGTGGTCCTCGGCGGACCGGTAGACCAGGACGGGGCAGGTGATGCGGCCGAGGTCGCGCCGCACGACCGGCCAGGCCTGCTGCAGGGAGTACGCCGCCTTGAGCGGGATCTTGGCGTAGGCAAGCTCGGTCACGCCGGGCTTCTTGATGTCGTTGGCGATGCCCGGGAAGGACGGGACCACCCGCGACAGCAGCGGGAGCAGCTTGGCGTCCTTGCGCTCGGTGGCGAGCGAGGCGTTGACCACAACGATCCCGGCGACCTGCGACGCCCGCTCCTCGGCCAGGCGTAGTGCGAGGGTGCCGCCCATCGACAGGCCCATGGCGAAGACCGTGTCGCAGCGACTGCGCAGGTCGCCGAAGGCCTTCTCGACGGTGGCGTACCAGTCGCTGAAGCGGGTGGTGTTCATGTCGGCGACGGTCGTGCCATGGCCGGGCAGGCGGGGGGCGACGACGGTCAGCCCTGCCGTGGCCAGGTGCTCGGCCCACGGGCGCATGCTCTGCGTCGTACCGGTGAAGCCGTGGCAGAGCAGGACCCCGACGCGGCCGCCGGGTGAGTCGATCGGCTCAGCGCCGGACAGGACGGGCAAAGCAGGCACGAGAGTCCTTCACAGGTGGCGAGAGTGGGGGAGGCAGATGTGTGAATGGTCGCACGCGCGCTCGCACTGCGGGAGGGGTCGTTGCCGCCGAAGGTCTCGCACCTTAGGGTCAGGGCACTCGACGCAAGGAAATCAGGGGTGCTGCGTGTTGTATTGGGTCGTCAAGGCGGTCTTGACGCCCATCCTCAGGACCCTGTTCCGCCCATGGGTCGAGGGCGCGGAGCACATCCCTGTCGAGGGCGGGGCGATCCTGGCCAGCAACCACCTGTCGTTCAGTGACTCGATCTTCTTGCCGTTGAAGGTGCCGCGCCGGGTCACGTTCCTGGCCAAGGCCGACTACTTCACCGGCAAAGGCATCAAAGGAAAGCTCAGCAAGGCCTTCTTCGCCGGCGTCGGCCAGGTGCCGATCGACCGATCAGGCGGGGCCGCATCGGAGGCCGCCCTCGGCACGGCGAAGCGGATCCTGGCCAACGGCAACCTGCTCGGGCTCTACCCGGAGGGCACCCGCAGTCCTGACGGGCGCCTCTACCGCGGCAAGACCGGCGTTGCCCGGATGGCCCTCGAGGCCGGCGTTCCCGTGATCCCCGTCGCCATGGTCAACACCGACGTCGTGCAGCCCACCGGCAAGAAGATCCCGAACCTGGGTCGGGTCGGCATCCGCGTCGGCGCCCCGCTGGACTTCAGCCGGTACGCCGGCATGGAGGGCGACCGCTTCGTGCTCCGCTCCATCACCGACGAGATCATGTACGAGCTGATGCTGTTGTCCGGGCAGGAGTACGTCGACACCTACGCCACGAAGGCGAAGGCCGATATCGAGCAGGCCCGTACCGCGGCCTCCGAGGCCATGGTCAGTGACGCGCCCCATCCGCAGCGCCGCGCGAGCTGACCTCAGGCTCGACGCCGCGCTGTGGCGCGCCGTGTCACTGTTCCGCTGCGCTGCCCTGCTCTACGCGGTGGTCGCCGTGCTCGCGTCCTTCCGCAACTACCGCGACCGGGACTTCGCCCTGCTGGTGCTGTCGGCGATGGCGGCCTGGACCGTCGTCATGGTCCTGCAGACCCCGCCGTCGAAGCTACTGCTCACCGTGGACGTGCTCGTCACGCTGGCCGCCCAGCAGTCCAGCCTACTGATCTTGACTCGGCACCAGATCGACACCGGCCACCCCACCATCACGGTCTGCTGGGCAGCAGCCCCGGTAGCAGCCTGGGCGGTCCGCTCGGGCTGGGTCGCGGGCGGCGTGGCCGGCGTGGTCGTCGCTGCCGGGGCGGTCGTGGAACGCCAGGGGGCCTCGCAGGCGACCATCAACAGCGCTGTCCTGCTGGTCCTGCTGGGGACCGTCGTCGGCTATCTCGTGACGCTCAGCCAACGCGCCGAGAGCGCCTACGCCGAGGCGGTGCGGCTGCAGGCAGAGACAACTGAGCGCGATCGGCTCGCCCGTGAGGTCCACGACGGCGTCCTGCAGACCCTTGCCCTGGTGGCCCGGCGCTCGCCCGACCCGGAGCTGGTGCAGCTCGCCACGGGTCAGGAGCAGGCGCTGCGTCGGCTGGTCGGTGCGGCAGCCGTCCTGCCCACGGGGGAGTCGGATCTGCGGGGGCTGCTGCCGGCCCGCCCGGGGGTGGAGGTCGCTGCCCCAGCCGAGCCGGTGACCTTGCCGGCCAAGGTCGCGCAGGAGCTTGCAGCCGCGGTGGCTGCGGCCGTCGACAATGCCCTCCTGCACGGCGGGACGACGGCCTGGCTGCTTGTGGAGGACGAGCCCGATCAGGTGACCGTCAGCGTTCGCGACGACGGTCCCGGAATCCCCGCTGGGCGACTGGAGGAGGCGGCCCGCGGGGGCCGGCTCGGCGTGGCGTCCTCGATCCGCGGACGCGTCGAGGACCTCGGTGGCACGGTGACTTGGGTCAGCACGCCCGGGCAGGGAACGGAGGTCGAGATCCGTGTCCGCAGGTGAGCAGCCCCGGGGGCTGAGGCTGGTCGTGGCTGATGACCACCCGATCTGGCGGGACGCCGTGGAGCGGGACCTCACTGCTGCAGGCCTCGAGGTCGTCGGCACGGCGGGCGACGGACAGAAGGCGGTCCGGGTGTGCACGGCGGTCCGGCCGGATGTGCTGGTGTGCGACCTGCAGATGCCCGGACTGTCGGGGGTGGGGGTGACAGCTGCCGTCGTACCGCTCGGGGTGAAGGTCTTGGTCCTGTCCGCCAGTGGGGAGCAGGTCGACGTGCTCGAAGCGGTCAAGTCAGGGGCGACCGGCTACCTGCTCAAGAGCGCCAGTGCTCAGGACCTCGTCGACGCGGTCCGGCGTACGGCGGTGGGAGAGGCGGTCTTCACCCCGGGCCTGGCTGGGCTGGTGCTGGGGGAGTACCGCCGGACCGCGACGCAGGAGGGCGCGCCGACGCTCACCAACAGAGAGACCGAGGTGCTGAGGCTGGTCGCGAAAGGGCTCACCGCCAAGCAGGTCGCGGACCGGCTGGTCGTGAGCCACCGGACCGTGGAGAACCACGTCCAGAACACCCTCACGAAACTTCAGCTGCACAATCGCTCGCAGCTGGTGCGCTACGCCCTGGAGCAGGGCCTCGAAGGCTGACAGCAGGCGATCACGTCGGCAGGTAGCTGGCGAAGACCACCGCTCCATTGCGCTCGCAGAACTCGCGGACGACCCCGGCGTGCTCCGCAGACGTGACCAGATCGCCCGCCAGGAAGGCGGTACGGGACAGCCGGGCCCGCGCGAACATCTCGGTCGAGACGTCGCCGATGCGCTGGTAGACCGCGACGGACTCACCGGCGAACTCCACCGCGTCGAGGTACTTGCCCGCGTCCGTGGCCACAGCCGACTGCGCCCCGCGGTGCGCGCCGACGACCCACGGCGTCTTGGGCTCCAGGGCGGCGAGCCGTGACTCCATCAGCTGGACCCGCCCGCCCCCGAGGAACTCCCCGAGCACGACGGCGCTGTAGACCCACTCCCGGACCGAGCCACGCATGGTCGTGGCCGATTGCTCCATCAACTCATCGAACAGCCGCGTCGCCTCGTCGACCCGGCCCTCGAGGTAGCGGCAGCAGCCCAGGTGGGCCAGTGCGCTGCGGACCAAAGAGGGGAAACCGGAGCGGCGGGCCTGGTCCACGACGTCGTCGAGCTCCGGTGGAACCGACTCGGCCCGCAGGGCCCGAACGATCGCCGCCAACGCCAGCAGGTGCGCCTCCCACTGCTGGGCTTCGGCTCCCGCCGTCGCCAGGAACGTGTCGGTGTGCTTGAGCAGCCGCTCCCACTGCCCGTCGTACCAGGCCATGAGGGCCACTTCGGAGTCGTCGGCTCGGGTCGTCAACGACAACCCCCAGCCGCGGGTTGCGCGGGCGCTCTCCTCGATGAGCTCATAGGAGCGGCGCAGCCGGCCTTCCTCCTGCATCGTGGCCGCGAGGTTGTTGGCTGCGCGCTGAAGCGCCCGCAGGTTGTACTGGCGGCACAGCTGCACCGACTCCTCCTGCTGCACGATCCCGAGGGGGTCGCCGAGGCTGTAACGGGAGGTGCCGGCGGTGATCAGCGCGTTGGCCTCGACCTCCAGCAGCCCGAGGGGTCGGGCGATGGCCATCGCCCGGTCGCTGAGGGCAACAGCGTGGGCAAAATGCTGGCTCAGCATCTGCAGGCGGCCGAGCTCGGCCAGGGCGCTGGCGGACTGCTCGCTGGCCGGCTCTTCGGCGAGCAGGTCGACGGCCCGTCCGAGGTGCTGGGCGGCGAGCTCGGCGCCGCCCCCGCGGTACCACTCGGCCTGCCCCAGAAGGACCTGCCCCCGCGCGGCCCCGCGCCGGTCGCCGAGCAGCAGAAGCTGCTGCGCGGTCTGCTGGACCCGGGCCGGACCACCGTCGGCGTAGAACATGTGCGGGTCGTCGAGGAACGCCAGCTCGGCCGCGAGCAGGGACGCCTTCAACGCCGCCGGCTCGTCCTCATGGCCGTGCCAGAGGCTCACGGCGCGGCTGGCGTAGCCGTGTGCGGTCGTCACGGCGTGCAGCCGTAGGGCGCGCTCCGCGGCGATCTGCAGCGCCTGGCGGGCTGCCTGGGCGTAAGGCTCGAGGTCGGCGCCCAGGCCGGCCGCCAGCTCGTAGGCCGTGATGCGGTGGTGGGCGCGCAGCTCGGCGACGTCGTCGCCGCGCTCAGGCTGGAAGGTGTCGAGCCAGTCGGCGCACCGGCGGTGCTGGACCACCCGGATGGAGCGGGGGATCCGGGCGTACGCCGCGTCGCGGACCAGCACGTGCCGGAACGCGAACTCTTGCTCACCGGCCACCGTCGACCGTGGCGAGCTGCGGACAACCTCCCGCTGGGAAAGGGCTTCGAGGCAGCTCAGGACCTGGTCGCGGTCAGCGTTGGCGACGGCCGCGACCGCACCGTCCCAAAAGACCTCACCGACGACGGCGGCCGCTGACACGACGCTGCGCTCCGCGGCGCTGAGCAGGTCCAGGCGGCTGTCGACGACGCCCTGGACGCTGTCGGGAAGGGGCAGGTCGGCCAGGGTGTCTTTCGCCTCGGCGGCGAGCACCCCGCTGTCGGTGAGCATCCGGACGTACTCCTCGGCGTACAGCGGGTTGCCGTTGACAAGGTCGAGCAGGCGGCGCTGGAGGCCTGCGGGCAGGACCGTCCCACCGAGCAGCCGGGCCAGCACCGTCGTGATCTCTGACTCGCTCAGCGGGGTGAGGGTCAGGGTCATTGCGTCAGCCAGGCCCGACACCCACGTGGGGCGACGCTCAAACAACTCGGGCCGGGCCGTCACGAGTACCAGCAGCGGCACCGAGGAGGCGGCCTGCACCAGGGAGCGCAGAAAGTCCAGGAAGCCGTCATCGGCCCAATGCAGATCCTCCAGCACGAGCACTGTCGGCGCGTCCTCTGCCAGCGCCATCAGGTACCTGCGCCACGCGGCGTGGCTGGCGTCGATGTCGTCGGCGTCAGCCGAGGAGCTTCCTGGTAGACCTACCAGGGCAGCCAGGCGCTGGGTGACCTGGCTGATCACCTCGCCGGACTCGGCACGGAGCAGGGTCTCCACGGAGGTTTCCAGCTTGTGCCGCGCGAGCGCCCCGCTGTCGGACTCGAGGATCTGCGCCTGAGCCTTCACGACCTGACCCAGCGCCCAGTAGCTCACGCCCTCGCCGTAGGGCAGGCAGGCACCAACCCGCCAGCGGACCAGGGTCGGGGTCGCGGGGGAGTCGGCGTGGTCCGCCAGCGCCCGGGTGAGGCGGCTCTTGCCGAGGCCGGGCTCGCCCACGAGCGCGACAAGCTGGCCGCGGCGCTCCTGCATCGCCCGGCGCAGGCCGCTGACGAGCATCCCCAGCTCCGGCTCCCGGCCCACCAGCGGCAGCGCGTCACCGACCTGGTCGGAGCGGACCTTGATGCAGACGGCCACCCACGAGTCGGAAGGGGATGCGCGCCCGCTTAGAGCGACCAGCCCGTGGTGCGCGTAGTCAATGCTGGAAGAGGTGATGCGGTGCGTCTGCAGACCCACCAGCACCCTGCCCTGGGGGGCGCAGGCCTGCATGCCCATGGCTCGGCTGAGGACCGCCCCGGCGACCCTCGGCTCCTCCCGGCCGGGCTCGAAGGCGACCAGCGCCTCACCGGTCGAGACGCCGCCGCGGGCCGTGAGCGGCCGGCCGTCAGGCAGCGTCAGGCCCTGGAGCGCGTCCTGGACGTCGAGCCCGGCCCGGACCGCGCGGTAGGGGTCGTTCTCGTGGGCCGTGGGGGCACCGAAGACGGCCACGACAGCGTCCCCGATCCGCTTCGCGATGGTGCCGCCCGCATGTTGCACCGCGCGCGTGACGACGGCGAAGAACTCCTGCTGGACTGCCTGCAGGTCCTCGGGCTCGAGGTGCTGGGCGCTGGCTGAGAACCCCACGAGGTCGACGGCCAGGACGCTGACCAGCCGCCGCTCCTCCTCCGGACCGCGTAGTTCGGGGGCCTTCGCGGCGGGGGTGCTGACGGTCAGCGCATGACCGCAGGACGTGCAGAACGCCATCGTTGGTTCGACGAGCGCGCTGCAGGCCGGGCAGGGGGCAGGCAGGGGAGCCCCGCACTGGCCGCAGAACCGCGCGCCCGGGGGGAACTGTGTGGCGCACGCAAGGCAGGTGTCCTCGATGCCTGGATGCTCGCAGGTCACCCGGCAGGCTGGCTACTGCGTCGCCCAGCCCTTGCTGCGCTCGACGGCTCGGGTCCACCGGGTATGCGTCCCGTCGTCCCGCACTCCTGGGACCGGCTCGAAGCGCCGGTCGAGCCGCCAGGTGTCCACGAGCTCCTGCGGGCTCGACCAGACCCCGGTACCCAGGCCGGCCAGGAAAGCGGCTCCGAGCGCCGTCGTCTCGAGGACCTGTGGCCGCTGGACGGCCACCCCGAGCTGGTCGGCCTGCAGCTGGCACAGCAGGTCGTTGCCGCTTGCGCCGCCGTCGACCTGCAGGGTGTCGAGCACGCAGCCGGCCTCGCTCGTCATGGCGTCCACCACGTCGCGAACCTCGAAGGCGATCGCGTCGAGGGTGGCCCGCGCGAGGTGGGCGCGCGTCGTACCGCGGGTGATGCCGAGGACCGTGCCACGGGCTTCGGGGTCCCAGTGCGGGGCGCCGAGTCCGGTCAGCGCGGGAACGAACACGACCCCGCCACTGTCGGGCACCTGGCGGGCCAGGGACTCGATCTCCGCCGCGTGGCCGATGACCTGCAGCCCGTCGCGCAGCCACTGCACGGCGGCGCCGGTAACGAACACGGCACCCTCGAGGGCGTAGGTGAGCGCGCCGTCAGGGGCCCGCCACGCCACCGTTGTCAGCAGCCGCTCGGACAGCACGGGTGTGCTCCCGGTGTTGATCAGCACGAACGACCCCGTGCCGTAGGTGCACTTGCTGCGACCCTGCTCGAAGCAGCCCTGCCCGAACAGCGCCGCCTGCTGGTCGCCGGCAATGCCCGCCACCGGCAGGTCCAGCCCGAGGAACGCCGTCGGGTCGGTGCGGGCGATCTCGCCGTACGACGACACGATCCTCGGCAGGGCGCTGCGCGGGACGCCGAACAGCTCGCAGAGCTCGTCCGACCAGTCGCCGGTGCGAAGGTCGAACAGCAACGTGCGGCTGGCGTTGCTGGCGTCCGTGACGTGTGCGCGGCCCCCGGACAGGCGGGCCACGACGTAGGAGTCGACGGTCCCGATGGCCGTGCGGCCCTCCTGCACCCCCTCCCACGTACGACGGTCGTGCCGGCGTACCCAGGCCAGCTTGGTGGCCGTGAAGTAGGGGTCCAGGCGCAAGCCGGTCAGCTCGGCGATTCGCGGCTCGTGCTGCCTCATGTGGTCGCAGAGGTGGCTGGTGCGACGGTCCTGCCAGACGATGGCGCGGCGTGCCGACTGCAACGTCGTGCGGTCCCAGAAACAGGCGGTCTCGCGCTGGACGGTCAGCCCGACGGCCGTCACGTCCGCCTCGTGCCCGTCAAGCGCCTGCCGGGAGGCCGAGATCACCGCGACCCAGATCTCCTCCGGCTCGTGCTCGACCCAGCCCGGCTCAGGGAAGTGCTGCGGGAACTCCTGGTAGCCGCGGCTGCGGACCCGGCCGTCCTCGCTGACCACGAGCACCGTCACACCGGTGGTGCCGCAGTCGATGGCGAGGACGCTCACGCTTCTCGCAGCTTCTTGAGCACCAGCACGTCGATCGCCCCCGGGACCATCCGCTCCTCGTAGTTCTCGACGCCGACCCAGGCGTCCAGGTCCTCGTGGCCGAGGATGCGCAGCTTCGCGGCCACCTCCTCGGCCAGGTCCCCTTCAAGGGGCAGGGTCTGCTCCGGTTTGCCGAAGTAGAGCGTGTGCAGCTCGAGCAGGCGGCCGAGCTCGACAACCGGGTCGGGATGGTCGTCGACCCGCAGGTCCACCAGCACGTCCGACCCACCGCCGTAGCCGCCGCCCTCGCTGACCACGAGCAGAGCGGCGCTCTGTCGGCCGCGCCGGTCCCCTCCGGCACGGTCCGCGGCCAGCAGGGCCGCGGTGAGCCGCTGGGCGAGAGACCCGGCGGTGCTTTCGTAGGTGCTCACGAGGGCGTCGACCACCTCCGGTCCGGTGAGGATGTTGCCCTGAGCAGCCCAGCCGTCGCCGGTGCGGCCGCCCGCCCACGCGTTGCACTCCGCGCCGGTCCAGGTTGCTGCCCGTCCTTCCCTGTCGACGATGCCGGCCTGGCGCTGCTCGCGGATCGCGTCGGCCGCGGTGAGCGCGTCCAGCGTCTGCTGCGCGGTGCTCCCCTCGGCCAGCATGTGCAGGCCGTCGGGCCGGTAGGCGAGGTTGGCGAAGGACTGCGTCGCGATCGCTCCGACGTCCCACCGCGCAGCCGGTACGGCGCCCCCCACGGCCAGGAACTTCGAGGCGACGGCCACACCCCACTGGGAACCGTCCTTGGCAACGATGCTGAAAGTCATGGCTGGGAGAATACGGTGATGCGCTTCTTCTATGACCTCGAGTTCGGCGACACCGCGTCGGTGGTGACGTTCGTGTCGATCGGCGTGGTCGCCGAGGACGGCAGGGAGTACGCCGCGGTGTCGGCGGACTTCGACCCGCTCGCGGTGCACCCATGGGTGCGCGAGAACGTCCTCCCGCAGCTCCCCCCGGCGTCGTCGTGGAAGCCGCGCTCGGTCATCGCCGCAGAGCTCGTGGAGTTCTTCGGGGACGACCCGGTGTGGTGGGCGTGGTTCGGCGCCTACGACCACGTGGCGCTGTGCCAGCTCTGGGGGGACATGCCGTCACTCCCGCGCGCCTTCCCCCGGTTCACCATGGACGTTCGGCAGCTCTGGGAGCACCTCGGCCGACCGGCGCTGCCCGCCCAGCCGGGCGGGCTGCACGACGCCCTGCACGACGCCCGGCACGTGAAGGTCCGCTACGAGGCCCTCGCCGAGCGGGCCTACCTGCTCGGCCTGACGCTCTGAGGGCTGGGCGGGCCGTCTGGTGCGCTGCTGCTCGCAGTCGGCAACGGTGTCTGCGAGTGCTGACCGAGGGCGGCTGTCAGGACGTCAGGCAGATGGGTGGAAGCAGGCAGGTCGGGGACGGGGTGCCGGACGGCAGCCCCGGTCCGACGACTACGGGAGGAGCCACCGTGGGGCCGGGCGCGGGTGATGCGGGCAGTTTCGGCAAGGGCGCGGGCTGCCGCGGTTGGCTAGGAGCTGGGGTGGCCCCCGTCCGGGGAGCCGCCGGGGCTGAGGCGACCGGGCGTGCGGGCTGTGGCGCCGTCCCCGGCTTGGCCGCCGGACCCTGACGGGAGGTACGTCCCGAGGGGTAAGCGGCGGGTGCGGGGCCTGGGGCGGCCGGCGCCTGGTAGTCGCCGTTGGGGGCGGCGACCGGTCCGGAGGTGGAGCCGATCAACGGTGCATCCACCTGGGTTCCGTTGGCGTAGCCCTGTGCGAGCGCCAGCACCTCGGCCACATAGGCGTCGGAGTGGTTGTAGGCCAGCACGGCACGCGCCTGTCCGGCCTCGGAGCTCAGATCGCCTCCGGCGATGCACAGGTAGTGCGCCGCCCCCAGCGTGGCGTCGTTGATGTCCAGCGGAGTGGCCGTCCCGTCAGCGTTGCCGTCGACGGAGTAACTGCTCCAGGTGCTGGGGATGAACTGCATGGGTCCGACCGCGCGGTCGTACGTCGTGTCGCCGTCGTACAGCCCCTGGTCGGTGTCGGCGATGTAGGCGAAACCGCGTCCGTCCAGGGCCGGCCCGATGATCGGCGGTAGGGACGTCCCGTCCGCCTGAAGGGCCGCGCCGGCAAACCGGCCATGGTCGGACTCCACTCGCCCGATGGCGGCGATCGATGACCAGTCGATGTGGCAGTCCGGCAGCGCCTGGTCGATGCGGGCGGCCGCGACGCGGTAGGCGTTCAGCGCGACCTGCGGGATGCCGTTCGCGGCCAACGCCGAGACCAGCGCGGGTGTTGCAGCCACGGGGTTGGTGACCATGACCGGCTCGGCGGTGAGGGTCGGCGCGCCGGCAGGGGCACCGGCGCTCAGCCGGGCGACCCACGCGTCAGGGGCGGGTGACTGCCCCTTCGAAGCCGGGCGGGCCACCGACGAGGCGTGGGACCAGGTGGCGGCACTCGCCACACCGAAGGCCGTGGTGGCGAGGGCGACCGAAGCCAGCACCCATGCCAAGGAGCCGCCCTGGACGAAGTGCGGACTGGAGGTGGTCCACCTGCCTAGCCTGATTACGCTCACCGCTCCCTAGGTCTGTGTCCCAGGCATTACCCGCTGCCGGACGGGTCACACCGGCACGAGGACCTCGACCGTCACCTGTGCCAGACCAGAGTAGCCAAGGGCTCGTGAACCGGCCCGTGACATGTCCAGGACGCGGGCCCCGACGTAGGGGCCGCGGTCGTTCACGAGGCAGTTGATCGACAGGCCGTTCGCACTGACATGCAGGACCGTCCCAAGAGGGACCTCCTTGTTCGCGCAGGTCAACCGCTCCGGGTCGTACGGCGCCCCCGAGGCTGTCGGGCGGCCCACGAACCCTGGGCCGTACCAGGACGCGGTGCCGGAAAGGGCCTGGCCGTTGCGCGCGTAGCCGAGCGGGATGCCGCTGCCGGTGGCCTCGAGCAGCGCGATGACGCCGGCCTGGCCGGTGAGGGCCCGGTGTGAGCGGGCCGTCTGGGTGGGGGTGAGGGCGAGCGTCACCTGGGTCGAGACCGCGTCGAGGGCGGCGCGCTGCGCGGCGAGCCGGCGGGCCACCTCGACGGCCTGCGCAGCGTCCGCCAGGACCTGCGCCTGCGCGAGCAGCGTCCGGGCGCGGTCCTGGTCGGCAAGAACCGCCTCGGCCTGCACGAGCAGCCGGGCCCGGAAAGCGTTGGCCTGCCGCTGCAGGGCCTTAAAGCCGGCGGCGCGGACCGTCACGGCATCGACGAGGCCCTGGTCGACGGTCAAGGCCGCGCGTTCGCCGCGCCGGGCAAGCTCCTTGAGCTCAGGGGCGGCGAACATCGTCTGCCAGTCGCCCACCGGACTCGGCGTCGAGGCGATGTAGACCTGCCGCGCCCGGCTGTCGAGGGCGTCCTGGGCCTGCACGCGGGCCTGGTCGAGGCGTCCGAACGCAACGCGCAGGCCGCCGTCCCGGGCCGCCGCCTGGTCGAGGGCGTTGCTCAGCTGCTGCGCGTGGGTGGTGACCGCGGCGAGCTCGGCCGTCAGCCGCGGCAGGTCGGCGGCCGTCAGTGGCGGAGCCGTCGGCTGGGCGCGGGGGGCCGCGCCGGCGGGCAGCCCACCTGCCAGCAGCGCAGCGGTCACCAGGGCAGCGGTGATCGCCGTACGACGAAGCAGGGGCACAACTTAGCTTCGACCGCTGACGCCTTGCCCTTGACCCGTTAGCGTCGCTGGCATGCGGATCGGTGTACTGACTGGTGGGGGCGACTGCCCGGGGCTGAATGCGGTGATCAGGGCCGTGGTGCGCAAGGGCGTGGAGGTCTATGAGCACGAGTTCGTGGGCTTCCGTGACGGCTGGCGGGGTCCGCTCGAGGGCGTGACCATGGAGCTCGGCGTACCGCAGGTGCGTGGGATCCTGCCGCGGGGTGGGACCATCCTGGGGTCCTCGCGCACCAACCCCATCAAGGTGGACGGTGGCGTCGAGAGGATCGAGGCCAACCTCCGCGAGCTCGGGATCGACGCCCTCATCGCGATCGGCGGGGAGGACACGCTGGGCGTGGCCACGCAGCTCGCGGAGCACGGGATCAACGTCGTCGGCGTCCCGAAGACCATCGACAACGACCTCGGTGCGACCGACTACACCTTCGGCTTCGACACGGCCGTCCAGATCGCCGTGGACGCGATCGACCGCCTGCACACCACGGCCGAGTCGCACCACCGGGCGCTCATCGTGGAGGTGATGGGACGGCATGCGGGCTGGATCGCGCTCCACTCCGGCCTCGCCGGAGGGGCCAACGTCATCTTGATCCCCGAGCGGCCGTTCGATATCGATCTGGTCTGCGAGTACGTGACCGCGCGGTTCAAGCGGCACTACGCGCCCATCATCGTGGTCGCCGAGGGAGCCGAACCGGCGGAGGGCACGCTTGCGCTGCAGGCCGGGGAGCTCGACGCGTTCGGGCACGTGCGGCTCGGTGGGATCGGGGCGGTGCTGGAGCGGGAGATCGAGGCCCGGACCGGGTTCGAGTCGCGCCAGACCGTGCTCGGGCACGTGCAGCGCGGAGGCACACCGACGGCGTATGACCGGATCCTCGCCACGCGCTTCGGGCTGCATGCGATCGACGCCGTCCACGAGGGTGACAGCGGTGTGATGGTCGCGCTGCGCGGTACCGACATCGTGCGCGTCCCGCTCGCCGACGCGACCCGTGAGCTCAAGACGGTGCCGCTCGACCGCTACGCCGAGGCTCAGGTCTTCTTCGGTTGATCTCCCGACGCCGGTTGCTGCTGCTTAAAGCGGAAGCGGGTGACCACCGAGATCCCGCCCGGCTCGCCGACCGTCGCGAGCCCGGCTGCCGCCTCGTCGAGCGACAGCTCCCGCGTGAGCAGGTCCTGCGGCCGCAGCCGTCCGGAACGCACCAGGGCCAGCAGCTGCGGGTAGGCGTGCGCAGCCATCCCATGGCTGCCGAGCAGCTCCAGCTCGCGGGCGAGGACCCGGCCCATCGGCACGACCGGGTCCTCCGCAAGCAGCCCCACCTGTACGTGCCGACCCTGCGTGCGCAGGCACAGGACCGAGTCGGCACAGGTCTGCTGGCTGCCGAAGGCGTCCAGTGACAGGTGCGCCCCTCCGCCCGTCAGCGCCTGAACCTGCTCTGGTGCGGGCGGTCCGTGGACGACGTGGGCGCCCATCGAGGCCGCCAGGGCAAGCGCTCGTGGGTTGACGTCGACGGCCACCACCTGGGCGCCGGAGGCGAGCGCCACCTGCACCGCCGATAGGCCCAGCCCGCCGACGCCGTGCACGGCGACCCACTCGCCCGCGCGTACCCGCCCGACCTGCACCACCGCCCGGTACGCCGTCGCGTAGCGGCACCCCAGGCTCGCCGCCACCGCGAAGGGCAGGTCGTCGGGCAGGCGGACCAGGTTGACGTCGGCGGCCTCGAGAGCGACCAGCTCCGCCAACGACCCCCAGTGGGTGAAGCCCGGCTGGCGTTGGTCGTCGCAGACCTGGTGCTGCCCGGCGGCGCACCGGGGACAGCGGCCGCAGGCGTTGACGAACGGAACGGTCACGCGGTCGCCGACCGCCCACCGGGTGACCCCGGACCCGACCGTCTCGACCGTCCCGGCCAGCTCGTGACCTGGCACGTGGGGCAGCGTGATCGACCGGTCATGGCCCTGCCAGCCGTGCCAGTCGCTGCGGCAGATCCCGGTCGCCCCCACCCGGACGACGACCCCTCCAACGGGGGCAACCGGGTCGGGAACCTCCCGGACGGTGAGGGGCCCGCCGTACACGTCAAAGACAAGGGCGCGCATCGGACCATCATCACAGGTAGGCGGACCGTAGAGTCCGGGAGTGCCGAGCCTTCGCGTCCACCTGCCCACGGCGATTCCCGGTTGGGATGCGCTGCGCGCCGAGCTGCAGGTGCCGGGGGACTTCCCGCCCGCCGTGCTGGCCGAGGCCGACGCGGTGCACCCGCAGCTGCCCGAGCATGACCTGCGGGACGTCCCGTTCCTCACGATCGACCCGGTCGGTAGCACCGACCTCGACCAGGCGATGGCGCTGAGCAAGACCGACACCGGCTACCTGGTGCGCTACGCGATCGCCGACGTGGCCGCCTTTGTCGTCCCGAGGGGAGCCATCGACGTCGAGGCCCACCTGCGGGGCGAGACGCTCTATGCGCCGGACCAGCGCTCGCCGCTGCACCCCCCGGTGCTCTGCGAGGACCGGGCCAGCCTGCTCGCCGACCAGGACCGGCCTGCTCTCGTGTGGACGCTGACCCTGGACACCGAGGGCGTGCTTGCGCACACCGACGTGCGCAGAGCCCTTGTCCGGAGCCGACGCAAGCTCGACTACCCGGGAGTGCAGGCGATGATCGACGACGGGTCGGCGTCAGCAGACCTGCTGCTGCTCAGGGAGATCGGGCAGCTCCGGCAGGCCGATGCCCGTCGACGCGACGCCGTCGACCTCCCCACTCCGGAGCAGGAGGTCGACGCCGAGGGAAACCTCACCTACCGGGCGCAGCTGCCGTGCGAGCAGTGGAACGCCCAGCTCAGCCTGCTCACCGGCATGGCTGCCGCAAAGGTCATGCTCGACGGCAGGGTAGGCCTGCTTCGCACCCTCCCGATGCCGGACCCGCAGTCGGTGAACAGCCTGCGCCGCAGCGCCCTCGCGCTGGGGGTCGCCTGGCCCGAGGGCACGCCGTACGGCGACGTCCTGAGCGGTCTGGACCCGGCGCAGCCGGCTGCCGCCGCGCTCCTGACCTTGGCGACCAGGCTGCTGCGCGGTGCGGCGTACACCGCCTTCGACGGGACCCTGCCGGAGCTGCAGACGCACAGCGCCGTCGCGGCGCCCTACGCCCACTGCACGGCGCCCCTGCGCCGCCTCGCCGACCGGTACGTCGGGGAGGTGTGCGTCGCCCTGTGCGCGAGCACCGAGATCCCCTCCTGGGCGAGGGAGAGGCTGCCGGCCCTTCCGGCCGAGATGGCCACGGCCGACCACCGGGCGCACGCCCTCGACCGGGCCGTCGTCGACCTGGCCGAGGCCATGGTCCTGCAGCACCGGGTCGGCCAGGGCTTCCGCGGGGTGGTCGTGGAGGCCAATCACCAGGGCGGAACCGTCCAGATCACCGACCCGGCGGTACGTGGCAAGCTCGACGGCCAGGCGCTCCGGTTGGGCAAGACCGTCGACATCGTCCTGACCGAAGCCAACCCGCTGACGCGGTCGGTCCGCTTCAGGGTGGCCTGAGGCATGGCAGCGAGCCCCTCTCGCGTGTCGGCTCTCCGACGGGGCTGACAGACTCCTGGCCATGACTGATGTTGACCAGCTCGTCCTGGCTGTCCTGGGTGGCACCGGAGAGCAGGGTCGGGGCCTGGCCCGGCGGTTTGCTCTCGCCGGCCACCGCGTGGTCCTGGGGTCCCGCTCCGCCGACCGGGCCGTCGAAGCGGCTGTCGGCCTGCCGGGTGCGGTGTCGGGAGCGGCCAACGACGATGCGGCCGCGCAGGGCGACGTGGTGATCGTCGCAGTGCCCTGGGACGGCCACAAGGAGCTGCTGCAGGCCCTCGCGCCTGCGCTCGCCGGCAAGGTCGTCATCAACTGCGTCAACCCGCTCGGCTTCGACAAGCAGGGGGCCTTCGCCCTGACCGTCGAGGAGGGCAGCGCGGCCGAGCAGGCGGCGGCTCTGCTCCCCGACAGTCGGGTCGTCGGTGCCTTCCACCACGTCAGCGCCGTCCTGCTGCTCGACGAAGCCGTTGACTCCCTCGACACCGACATCTTGATACTCGGTGACGACCGCGAGGCCACCGACCTGGTCCAGGCCTTGGTCGCCCGCATCCCCGGGATGCGAGGCATCTTCGCCGGCCGGCTGCGCAACGCCCACCAGGTCGAGGCGCTCACCGCCAACCTGATCAGCGTCAACCGTCGCTACAAGGCGCACGCCGGCCTGCGCGTCACCGACGTCTAGCACCCCGGTGTACGACGACCTCGGGTTGCTCGTCGCCGTCCCCCCGGACGTCCGGCGGGTCGTGTCCCTGGTGCCCTCGCTGACGGAGTCCGTAGCGGTCACCGCTCCGGGACTGCTCGTCGGGGCCACGGACTGGTGCAGCCACCCGGGCGGCCTGGACGTGGAGCGGGTCAGGGGCACCAAGAACCCGTCGGTGGAGCGGGTGGTGGCGCTGCGACCGGACCTGGTGCTGGCCAACGCGGAGGAGAACCGCCTCGAGGACCTCGACGCCCTCCGGGCTGCCGGGCTGGCGGTCTGGGTGACCTTCCCGCAGACCGTGCCCGACGCGCTGGTCAGCCTGGACCGGATGCTCACCGCCTGCCGGCTGGGGCGCCCCTCGTGGCTCGTGACGGCCTCCGACGCCTGGGCCGAGCCCTGGGTGGGCGCTCGACGGCGAGCCCTCGTCCCGATCTGGCGGCGGCCCTGGATGGCGGTCGGCTCGGGCACCTTCACCGGGGACGTGCTGTCCCGGCTGGGGATCGACAACGTCCTGGCCGAGGACCCCGAGCGTTACCCCAAGGTCGACCTGAAGACGCTGCCGGCGCACGACCTGGTGGTCCTGCCCGACGAGCCCTACGCCTTCAGCCCCACCGACGGACCGGAGTGCTTCGCCGCACCCAGCGCCGGCGTCAGTGGCCGGTACCTGACGTGGTACGGCCCCTCCCTCGCCGAGGCCCGCGACGTGCTGCTTGCCCAGCTCTCTACCGCCTGACCCGGCGCCTACCGCGTGCCTACCGCGTGCCTACCGCGTGGTCTGCACCGGACACGCCAGGCGAGCCCGGTGCAGAAGTCACCCAGGAGGGGCCCAGAGTCAGCCGGCGAGGTGGCTCCAGGTGGGAGCCAGCTCGGACCACGGGCCCTTGGCGGCCACCGCACCGTCGACCAGCACGACCACCACATCGGCCTGGAGGAGCGCCGCGGTCTTGGACGTTGCTCCGACGACGGTCGTGCCACGTCGACGCAGCGACTGCCACAACTCGACCTCGGTGTGGGCGTCCAGAGCGCTGGACACGTCGTCGGCCAGCAGCAGCTCGGGCTCGGCAGCGAGGGCCCGGGCCAGCGCCAGGCGCTGCACCTGACCGCCCGAAAGGCGCACGCCGCGATGACCGACGACCGCATCGAGGCCGCCCGCGTCGGCGACCTCGGGGGTCAGCCGCGCGTCGTCGAGGGCTCGCGCGACGTCCCGGGGGCGGTCTAGTGCGACGTTGTCACGGAACGTCCCTGACAGCACCCACGGAACCTGCGCGACGTGCGCGACCCGGCCCGGCCGCAGGAACGTCTGCGGGTCCGCGACCTCAACGCCGTTCCACCGCAGGCTCCCCGTGTGGTCGACCAGCCCCGCGAGCGCGGACAGCAGGCTGGACTTGCCGGAGCCAACCTGGCCGAGCAGCAGCACCAGCTGCCCGGCCCGGACCGTCAGGTCGACGTGGTCCACGCCCGTCGTCCCGTCGTCGTGGACGGCCCTGAGTCCCCGCAGCTCCAGCAGTGTCAAACCCTCCCGAGCGGGTGCAGCAGGCTCCGGCGTGAGCCCCTGGACGAGGTCGACACCGACCGGCAGGTCCATCAGGTCCGCTCCACCGGCGAGCCGGCTCGTGGCGACCTGCCAGGCCCGGACCCCTGGTGCCTCGGTGATGACCGCGCCCGCGACCCGGCCGAACCAGTCGAAGCCGTTGACGGCCGTCGTGACGAGCAGCGCGGTGGCCAGCCCCCAGCCGCCGCGGAGGTAGACCAGCCAGCCGACCACCACGCCGCACTTGACCAGCACGATGGGCACGCCATCGAGGACGGCCTGGACGCGGTGCTCCACGACGGCGGCCTCGACCCGGCCGCTGTCGACGTCCTCGAGGTGGCGGTGGACAGCCGGGGTGGCGGCGGCCAGCTTGACGGTGCGAGCCGACTCGAGGGCTGAGACGAGGGACCGTCCGAAATGGGCACGAGCCGTCGAGGAGGCAGCGGCAGATCGGCCGGCCAGGGGAGAGCCGAGCGAGCAGGCGGCGGCCGAGAGCACCATCACCGCGAGCAGCACCGACCCGGCGAGCAGGCTGCGGGCGGCAGCGGCGGTAATCGCCACAATCGCGAAGCCGTTGATGAAGTCCACCCAGCGGTCGCCGTACTTGGCGTAACGGTCGCTGTCCATTGCGCGCGCGACGACCTCGCCGGGCGGGGTACGGGGGAGGCGGTGCTGTGCGGTCTGGCCGAGCAGGACCGACAGGCGCACCCGGAGCATGACCGCGACCCACCACTGCGGGTAGATCCTGATGGCCCGCGACAAGATGAGGGGTCCGGCCAGCAGGCTGGCAACGAGCAGCGCCAGGGAGATCCACGGCGTCTGTCCACGCCGGAGGCCCTCGACGAGCTGGCCCCACACCAGTCCGGTGAGCGCACCGAAGGCGCCGAGCACCGCCTGGACGAGAAACAGCACGGCACCGAGGGCGCCCCATCGTCGATGAATCGACAGCAGGTGCTTGGTGCCTCGGGCAAGACTTGGTCCGTCTCCGACCTCGGGTTGGGGTGGCGGCTCACCTGCCCGCCGTGCACTGCCCAGCGACGCGTCCTCGGCGGCGGCGCGGTCGACCTCGCCCGCAGCGAGCAGCAGGTCCTTGAAGCGACCCGGTCGGGCAGCGAGGTCGGCCCGGGAGCCTTGCTGGACGACCCGGCCGGCGTCGAGGACGACGACCTGGTCGGCTCGTGCCGTCGTCGACAGACGGTGGGCGACAACGATGCCGGTGCGGTGGGACAGCAACCGGTCCGCGGCCCGGACGACCCGCGCCTCGGTGACCGGGTCCATCCGGGCTGTCGCCTCGTCGAGCACGACGACCTGGACGTCGCGGACGAGCAGCCGGGCGAAGGCCACCAGCTGCTCCTCGCCTGCCGACAGGGTCGACCCTCCTGGACCCAGCAGGGTGTCGAGCCCGTCCGGCAGGCCCTGCACCCAGTCGTTCAGGCCGAGCGAGTCCACGGCCTCGAGGACGGCAGAGCGGGGCACGTCGGTGAACAGGGTGATGTTGTCGGCCAGCGACGCGGCCAGGATCTCCGTGCGCTGCGTCACGACGCCCACGGCCGAGCGCAACTGCTGCAAGTCGAGGTCGAGCACGTCGATCCCACCGAGGTGGACGGTTCCGCGAGGTGGCTCCGTCGCACGAGAGAGCAGGGCAGCCAAGGTCGACTTGCCGCTGCCGGTGCGGCCGACGAGCGCGACGGTACGCCCCTCAGGAAGCTCCAGGTTGATGTCCCGCAGAGCAAAAGTGCCTTCTGCGTAGGCGAAGTGGAGGTCCTGGACGGAGATGCCAACCTGACCGGACGGGACCGGGAGCCCGCCGACGGGCTCGGGCTCGACGTCAAGCAGCTGCCGGAGGCGGGTCAGCGCCCCCAGCCCCTGTTGGAAGTCCGGCAGGTGTCGGGCGACCTGGTCGATCTGGCCGACGAAGGCGCTCGTCACCAGGAATAGCGTGATGAGGGAGGCCGTCGACAGCTGGTGCCGAGAGACGAGCACGACGCCGGCGCCGGCGACAGCGGCGAGCAGCCCGTGCAGCAGCAGGCCGGTACGTCGGCCGATCTGGCTGCCCACCCGAGAGGTGGCCGCCAGCCGTGCCTGGACGACCCGGGACAGCTCTGCGCAGCGTCGCACGAGGTAGTCCTGCCCGAGGCTGGCCCGCAGGTCGTCGCGGGCAGCGACACCCTCTTCCATCATCGCGGCGTGGTCGGTCCACGCGATCTCCTCGGCGACCTTGAGGCGGGAGATCTCCGGCGCCAGCCTTCGGACAGCGAGGGTCAACGCCCCACCTACGGCGGGGAACAGCAGCCACGCCGGCCACCACGTCAGCCCGGCGACGACATACATGGGGACGGTGCGCAGGAGAGTGCGGGCCAGGTCCCAGCCCATCTGGCGCAGCAGTGCCCCCAGCTCGTGGGTGTCGTCGTCGACGCGGTCCAGGACCTCCCCGACAGCGGTCTCGGAGAGCGACTCGAGGGGCTGGTAGAGAGCGGCAGCCAGCAGGTCGCTGCGTAGCTTGCCTTCGGCGAGGTCGACGACTCGGGACCACGCAACGCGAGCTATCACGTCCAGCAGGGACCCGCCGACCAGGCACAGCGCGAGCAGGGAGACGAGCGTCGCCGTCGGCCCGACGGCGGTCTGCCCGGCCAGGACGGTGCCAAAGGTCTCACCGAGGGCCGCCACAGCAGCCAAGGCCAGGCCAAGCCACGTGCCTCGGCCGCGCACCCGCTGCCAGCCGACCTGTCGTGCGGGTGGCCGGGTCCGTGGGCCGACCAGGTTCGTCGGGGCGGCGTCGGTGCGGAGAGCAGTCATGGCGGGTGCGAGACTACGTGAGCCTTCAGACAAGGGCCCCGGGTGTTTGCGGGGGGCCTTCGTCCAAGCTGCGGGCCCGGAAGGCGGCGGTGGCCGCGGAGGCGGCGCAGGCGGTGTGCAGCTTGCGGACGGCGGCGATGACCGTGGCGGCGGCAGCGAGCATCGTGGTGACGGCAGTAAAGGTGTACTGGGCGTTCATGATCGCAGTGTTGGCGCGGGTGGCGCCGAGCGCCGTCCGGACCGTCATGGAGGGCGCTGCTCCAGATCTCGCCTTCGGCGTGCACCTCACCGACCAGAGAGCCCGGGTAGATCTTGGTGCCATCGGTCCGGCGCAGGCAGCACCGGGCCGGCGGTGTAGAAGATGCTGTCCCAGTCGGCGATGCGGGACTCGTCGGGGGTCGGTGCGAAGCGGGCCGAGACGGCCGGCGCCCAGTAGTCCCCGAAGCCCTCGCCGATCGTGCGCGGATCCCGTGTGCTGCCGAAGCCGGGGACCTAGCTGTCCTGGATGGCGTGGCCGTACGCGCGCAAGATCACCTCGGCGTCCTCCGCGTCGTCGACGCCACCTTTCCGAACGTCAGCAGGTCGTCCTTAGTGGCCCCGCTGTTGTCGCTGTTATCGCTGTTGTTCCGACCTTTACTGGTTGATCTTGATGCGTAGCGGCTCGTTGTCGACGTAGGTGGAACCGAGCGCTTGCAGGTGGAGCTGGGCTCGCGTCGCCCAGTAGCGGGCCATGACCTGCTCGAACCGGTCGTCGTTGCGGTGGTAGGTGAACGTCCCCTGCGCGAGCGGCCCGGTGCTGCTGTCGACATAGGCGTAGCCGCCGTGCAGGTACCCGCTGCCGTCAAGCCGCGTAAGCGTCACCGTCCGGTAAGCCGCGGCGAGGGCCGGGTAGTCGGCGTCCTTCGGGTCCGTCAGCGACTCGTCATGCAGCGTCGCCACCGGGTTCGAAGAGACGACCGTGGCAGTGCCCCCGGCCGGCGTGGGCACTCCGGTGAGCACGGTGAGCACGGGCGAGGCGGGGGGTCAAAGGCCATGACGAGCAACGCGGTGGGGTGGGCCCGCGTACCCGCTCAGGCCAGGGCTCAGCTCCGATGCCGACAGGGCTCAGCTGTAGCCGTGCTCGGCCGTGGGATAGCTCCCGCCGCGGACCTCGTCGGCGTAGGCCTTTGCGGCCTCGCCCAGCACGGTCCGCAGATCGGCGTACTTCTTGAGGAACTTCGGGCCGGGGCCGGGGGTGAGTCCGGCCATGTCGGTCCAGACCAGGACCTGCGCGTCGGTGCCAGCACCAGCGCCGATGCCGACCGTCGGGATGGCGAGCTCCTTGCTGACCCGCTCCGCGAGGTCGGCAGGGACGACCTCGAGCACGATCGCGAAGGCCCCCGCGTCCTGCAGCGCGAGGGCGTCGGCGAGCAGCTGGTCGCCGGCCTCCCCGCGGCCCTGCACGCGGTAGCCGCCCAGGGTGTTGACGCTCTGCGGGGTCAGGCCCAGGTGCCCCATGACGGGTACGCCGGACTCGACGAGGAGCTCGACCTGGGGCAGCACCCGCCGGCCGCCTCGAGCTTGACGGCCTGTGCACCGACCTGCAGGAACCGCACGCCGGTGTGCAGGGCCTGGGCCGGCGACTCCTGGTAGGAGCCGAAGGGCAGATCGGCCACGACCAGGGGCCGGGCGGTGCTGCGCGCGACCGCACGCACGAGCGGCAGCAGGTCCTCGATGGTGACCGGCACGGTGTTCTCGTAGCCCAGGACGTTGTTGCCGGCGCTGTCGCCGACCAGCAGGACGGGGATGCCGACCTCGTCGAAAAGCTGCGCGGTGAGCATGTCGTAGCTGGTGAGCATCGCCCACTTCTCGCCACGGTCCTTGGCGTCCTGCAGGTCGCGGGTCGTGACGCGGCGAGAGGTGATGCCGCCGTACAGGCTGTTGAGGGTGTCGCTCACGGGTTCCTCCGAGGGGCGTCTCCAGGCAGGTGTCCCGGGACCCCCCAAGCGTGCCACCTGCGTTGCGTCCACGCGCTGTGTCCCGCGTCACCGCGCCCCGGGGTCACCCGTCGGGCCTTCGCGCCACTTGGAGGTGATCGGCAGCCGCCGGTCACGACCGAACGCCCGGGACGTGACCTTGGGCCCCGGGGGGTTCTGCCGACGCTTGTACTCCGCGAGGTCGACCAGGCGGACGATCCGGTCGACGACAGCCTCGTCGAACCCCTTCGCGATCAGCTCGGTCCGCCCGAGGTCCTGCCCGATGTAGGCCTCGAGCAGGGCGTCGAGCACGTCGTACGGCGGAAGGCGGTCGCTGTCGAGCTGGCCCGGCGCGAGCTCGGCGCTGGGGGGTTTCTCGATGCTGGCCCAGGGGATCGCCAGCGACTGGGTGTTGCGCCAGCGGGCGAGTTTCCACACCAGCGACTTCGGGACGTCCTTGATGGGGGCGAAACCGCCGGCCGAGTCGCCGTACAGGGTGGAGAAGCCGGTCGCGAGCTCGCTCTTGTTGCCGGTGGTCAGCACGAGGTGGCCGTGCTGGTTGGACAGCGCCATGAGCAGCGTCCCGCGGACCCGGGCCTGCAGGTTCTCCAGGGCCAACCCGGTGAGCCGGGTGGAACCGGTGTAGGCGTCGACCATGGGGGCGATCGGGATCTGCTGCCAGTGCAGGCCCTGCAGCTCGGCAAGTGCCTTCGCGTCGGTCACCGAACCGCTGCTGCTCCAGCTGCTGGGCATCCCGATCACGTGCACCCGTTGCGGCCCGAGCGCGTCCGCGGCGATGGTCGCGACAACCGCCGAGTCGATGCCGCCGGACAACCCGAGGCAGACCGAGCGGAAGCCGTTCTTCTGGACGTAGTCGCGGGTCGCCGTGACTAGGCCGCCCCACACCTCGGCCTCGTCCGAGAGCCGCTCCGCGACCCCCGCCACCAGCGGCTGGTACGCCGAGACCGCCTGCTCCGTCAGCGTTCTGCGGGTGACGTGCATGGTGGTGCCGTCTTTGGCGTCCACGTCGCCGGTGAGCTCCGAGCCGGCGGCGGGCAGGTCGAGGTCGACCGCCATGAGCCCCTGCTGCCAGACCGGAGCTCGGGCCACCAGCGTGCCGTCGCCGGTGACGACGAGCGAGGCGCCGTCGTAGACGAGCTCGTCCTGCCCGCCGACCAGGTTGACGTAGGCGATGGCCGCCTCCGCCTCCTGCGAACGGCGCTGCACGAGGCTGCCGCGAAGGTCGTCCTTGAAGCGCTCGTAGGGGCTTGCGTTGAGGCACAGCAGCAGGCCCACGCCGGCCTCGCGGGCCACCGTGACCGGTCCACCGTCCTGCCACAGGTCCTCGCAGATGATCAGGCCCACGTCCACCCCGTGCAGCCGGACGACCGGGAAGCGGTCCCCCCGGACGAAGTAGCGGAACTCGTCGAAGACGCCGTAGTTGGGCAGGTGGTGCTTGGCGTAGCGCGCCACGACCTCGCCCTGCCACAGCACGGCGGCGGCGTTCTGGGGTTCACCGGCTGGGCGCCCGACGGCCGGTGCCGGACGCTCCGACCGGCCGCAGTAGCCCACGACGACGGCGATCTCGCCGGCGCCCTCCTCGGCGAGCCGTCGAGCGAGGGCTTCGAGGGAGTCGAGCGACGCCTGGACGAACGAGCGCCGCAGCACCAGGTCCTCCGGCATGTAGCCGGTCAGCGTCATCTCGGGGAACACCGCGACGTGGCAGCCCGCGTCCTTGGCGTGCTGGACGTAGGAGCTGACGACGTCGGCGTTGCCCGCCAGGTCGCCGACGGTGGTGTCGACCTGGGCGAGCCCGATGCGGAGCTGAGGCATGGCCACAACCTATTGCCGTCGAGGAGCTGGTGCGCTGCGGTCAGGCGGCGGCGGCGGCCG
>JANXUE010000322.1 GCA_025352005.1 Frankiales bacterium | reverse complement strand
CGCCGCCGAGGGTGTACATCACGGTGTCGAGGACATGACAGATCCGCAGGCCGTAGAGGGTCGTGTCGTCGCCGGTGTTGACGACGACCGTGAGGTCCGCGTCGGGGAACGCGTGCCGGACCCCCTGCAGGAAGCGGGCCCCCCCGATACCGCCCGCCAGGGCCACGATGCGCATGGCGGAAGTCTCTCAGGTTCCGGGTGTGGCCCGCCGCTCGCGGGTCACACGGCGTACCGCTGCGGGGAAGGTGTCGAGTACCAGGCCGCGCTGGGCGCGCAGCCGCCGGCGGGTGCGCAGCACCCCGGCCACGCCGATGGCCCACATGACGTACTGCACGGACATCGCCAGCTTGTAGTCGTGCAGGGATGTCCCCGACAGCGAGCTCAGGACCAGCCCGATCGCGGCGATGGTGAGCAGCGAGGCGACAAAGCCGCCGACGTTCACGATGCCGGTAGCGCTGGAGAGGCGCCCGGGAGGATTCTCGGTGCGGGCGTAGTCGAAGCCGACCATCGAGCCAGGTCCGTTGGTTGCGAGCACCACCACGAGCAGGACGAGCACGGGCAGTGGTGCCCGTCCGGGCCACAGCAGCACCAGAGTCCAGGCGGACGCGCTCGACACCACGATCGCCAGCACCGGTACCGAGCGGCGCAGCGGAAAGCGACCGACCAGGTGTCCCAGGAACG
Source organism: Frankiales bacterium (assembly GCA_025352005.1). Taxonomy (GTDB): domain Bacteria; phylum Actinomycetota; class Actinomycetes; order Mycobacteriales; family SCTD01; genus RYN-111. The sequence continues at coordinate 4,467 of JANXUE010000322.1, read as the reverse complement.
GACCGAACACCAGCGACACCAGGACGAGGAGCGTCAGGAGCAGGCCGGCCTCGGTCGGCGAGCGGCCCTCGCCCACGACCAGGAACGGGTAGCCCCAGAGCAGACCGAAGACGGTCCCGGAGAACTGCGTGACGAAGTGGGTCCACAGACCCAGGCGGGTCCCAGGCTCACGCCAGGCGCTGGCGACGAGCTCCCGCACTGAGGACAGCTGCAGCGGCACCGGGACCACGGCCGTGCCCGGTGGGGTGTCCCGCACCGCGACCAGGGCGAGGCCACCGGCCACCGCGCCGACGACCGCCGCGCCGAGGAAGGCCTGCGACCAACCGGCGTGCCGGAGCAGGAACACCAGCGGATACGCCGCGGCGACCTGCCCGAGCTGACCCAGCAGGCCGGTGAGCTGGGTGACCAGCGGGACCCGTGAGGGGGCGAACCAGAACCCGACGAGCCGCAGTACCGCTGTGAAGGTCATTGCGTCGCCGGCGCCCACCAGCACCCGGGCGACGACCGCGCCGCTGACGGTGTCGGCCTGCGACAGCAGCAGCTGGCCCAGGGTCATGAGGACGGCCCCGCTGACCAGCAGCCGGCGCGAGCCGAAGCGATCCAACAGCACGCCCACGGGCACCTGCAGGCCGGCATAGACAGCGAGCTGCAGCACGCCGAACAACCCGAGCTGGGCTGGGGTCGCGCCGAAGCGGTGCTGGGCCGCCACCCCGCTGACGCCGAGGGAGGAGCGGTTGAAGACGGCCGTGACGTAGCAGGCCATCGCCAGACCCCACACGACCCACGCGCCTGGGGAGGTGCGGGCGACGACCTGCCTGCCCACTGCTTGCACCGTCACTCATAGGGCAAGGCCCGGTAGCGGCTCCAGATTCCCTGCCGTCGCAGGGGTGACGGGGTCGCCAGTAAGGTCAAAAGATGGAAGCCGTTCCCGGGATGCGTCGCGCCCTCGCGCGTGCCCGCGACGGCAAGCCGCTCGACGTGACCGAGGCGACTGTCCTGCTCGCGGCCCGGGGTGAGGACCTCACCGACCTGAGTGCCTCGGCGGCCCGGGTCCGTGACCAGGGGCTCGTGGACGCCGGTCGTCCTGGCACCGTCACTTACAGCCGCAAGGTCTTCATCCCCCTGACCAGGCTGTGCCGCGACCGCTGCCACTACTGCACGTTCGCGACCGCGCCGGCCCACGTGCCCTCGCCGTACCTGTCGCTGGAGGAGGTCCTCGACATCGCTCGCCAGGGCGCGGCGCTGGGCTGCAAGGAGGCACTGTTCACGCTCGGCGACCGTCCGGAGCTGCGCTGGCCGCAGGCCCGGAAGTGGCTCGACGAGGCGGGGTACGACGACACGCTGTCCTACGTCAGGGCCGCTGCCGTGGCGGTCCTCGAGGAGACCGGTCTGCTGCCGCACCTCAACCCTGGCGTGATGAGTTGGGCGGAGCTGCAGCGCCTGAAGCCGGTCGCGCCGAGCATGGGAATGATGCTCGAGACGACCGCCGACGTGCCTGCCCACAAGGGCTCGCCGGACAAGGTGCCGGCTGTGCGGCTGCAGGTGCTCGAGGACGCCGGTCGGCATGCGATCGCCTTCACCACAGGCCTTCTCGTCGGAATCGGTGAGACGTTGCAGGAGCGCGCGGAGACGGTGTTCTCGATCCGGGCGAGCCATCGCAGGCATGGGCACGTGCAGGAGGTGATCGTCCAGAACTTCCGGGCCAAGCCCGACACCGCCATGCGGCACGCCGAGGACACGGACCTGGAGCAGTTCCTCGCCGCCATCGCCGTGACCCGGCTGGTGATGGGCCCGCGGATGCGGGTGCAGGCCCCGCCCAACCTCGTCGACCTCGCCGAGACGGGCGCGCTGCTCGCCGCCGGCGTCGACGACTGGGGTGGGGTCTCACCACTCACCCCCGACCACGTCAACCCCGAGCGCCCCTGGCCGCAGCTGGAGGACCTGGCCCGGGTGTCGGCCGACAACGGCTTCGCCCTCACGGAGCGGCTGACGGCGCACCCGCCGTACCTGGGGGAGCCGTGGCTCGACCCGAGGCTGAACGCACACGTGGAGGCCCTCCGACTGCCCAGCGGGCTCGCGGGGGACGTGCTGCCCAAGGGTCTGCCGTGGCAGGAACCGGACGGCGGCCTCGTCTCGCGCGGTCGCACCGACCTGCATGCCACGGTTGACACCACCGGTCGTACCGGTGACCGACGCAGCGACTTCGACCACGTCTACGGCGACTGGGAGGCGGTTCGGGCCACTATCGCGGCGCCCCAGCGCATGGACATCGACGTCGCAGCGGCGCTGCGCAAAGAGCCCGATCGCTTGGGGCACAAGGATGTCCTGTCCCTGCTGATGGCCGAGGGGGACGACCTCGAGGCCGTGGTGCGGTGGGCCGACGAGGTCCGTCGGTCCACGGTCGGCAACGACGTGACCTACGTCGTCAACCGGAACGTCAACTTCACCAACGTGTGTTACACCGGCTGCCGCTTCTGCGCGTTCGCGCAGCGACGTACCGACGCCGACGCCTACTCACTGTCGCTGGAGGAGGTCGAGCAGCGGGCCGCTGAGGCGTGGGCCGTGGGGGCGACCGAGGTCTGCATGCAGGGCGGGATCGACCCGCAGCTGCCCGGCACGGCGTACCTCGACCTGGCCCGGGCGATCAAGCGCGGCGCCCCTGGGATCCACCTGCACGCCTACTCGCCGATGGAGGTCGTCAACGGGGCGGCGCGGATGCAGGTCAGCATCGGCGAGTTCCTTCTCGCCGTGAAGGAGGCAGGGGTCGACAGCCTGCCTGGTACCGCCGCGGAGATCCTCGACGACGACGTCCGGTGGGTGCTGACAAAGGGCAAGCTCCCGACGCAGCAGTGGATCGAGGTCGTGCAGACGGCGCACGGCGTGGGCCTGCCGACCACCTCGACCATGATGTACGGCCACGTCGACGAGCCCCGCCACTGGGCGGCGCACCTGCTGCTGCTCAAGCAGCTGCAGCGCGAGTCCGGCGGGTTCACCGAGTTCGTGCCGCTGCCGTTCGTGCACACCAACGCGCCGCTGTACCTTGCCGGCCTTGCCCGGCCGGGTCCGACCGTCCGGGACAACCGGGCGGTGCATTCCGTCGCGCGACTGGTCCTCAACGGCGCGATCGACCACGTACAGGCGTCCTGGGTGAAGCTCGGCGTCGAACAGTGTGGTCAGGTCCTCGCCGGTGGTGTCGACGACCTCGGTGGGACCCTGATGGAGGAGACCATCAGCCGGATGGCCGGATCCGCTCACGGCAGCCGCAAGTCGGTGCTGGAGCTCGAGGCGATGGTCCACGACGCCGGCCGGGTGCCCCGTCAACGCACCACCGTGTACGGCGAGGTCGATGCCGAGCGTCATGCGGCCGGCCGGCGCGCGCTCCCGCTGCTGCTCTGACGCCCGCGATTCGCGAGGGGGGCGAACCTCCCTCCCGGTACCGGGGCCACAGATAGGCTCCGGCGACCGACGTGAAGGGGAGAGTCTCGTGGAGCCGAACGTCCTGTCCCGTCGCATCGAGCAGCTTGCGGCGCTGGCAGGCGACGAGCCTGACGCCACAGGCAGCCGCACCGCGGTCGCCTCCTTGCGTGGCGAGCTCGCGGGCCTGAACGCCGACCTGGCTGCGCTGCGCGGCGAGGTCGGGTCGGTGCGGACCGACATCGACGGGCTTGCCGGGCGGATCACCGGCTCGGTCGCAGCCAACCGCACCGAGACCGGCACCCTGTCCAGCAGGATCGCCGACCTGGTCAACCGGATCGACGTGGTCGGTGTGCGCGTCGACGAGGTGAAGTCCGACCTCCCCCAACTGGTCCGCGAGGTCCGAGACGGGCTCGCGCTCGTCCCGGTCCGCACCGGTGCCAAGTTTGACGAGCTGGCCGGCAAGCTGGGGGAGTCCATCGGGACTCGCGTGGACGCGGTGGCGGGAGAGGTCCGTCGCACTGTCGCTGCCGCCCTCGAGCGGGAGGCTGACAACGCCGCTGCCACGCGAGGCCTGATGAGCGAGGCGCGGTCAGCACTTGAGTCGCGGATGGCTGTCGTCGAGGACGCACTCGACGCCTTGTCCGAGCGGCTCGAGGCGCTCTTGCGCGACGGTGCCCACACCACCCGGGACCAGCTGCGCGAGCTGGCCGGCAGCCTCACGGGGCTCGAGCAGCGGGTCGACGCGGCCTCCGGTGAGCAGGTCGAGCGGATCGTCGCGCGGCTGCAGGGCGTCATCGAGCATCGTCTCGACAACTTCTCGGCCGTCCTGGCAGACGCCACCCGCACCCGCAACGAGCAGTTGCGCCGGGAGCTGCTCGACATGCTCACCCGGGCCTCGTCGGAGCAGGAGTCGACCCGTAACCAGGTCGCTGTTCTCGCGGACGCCGTCCAACTCGCCGCAGCGGAGCAGGTGGTGGCCACGACTGCCCATCGGTGGTACCGCTGCCTCTCTCGCCGAGGTTCGCGAGGACATCCAGACCGAGCTGGACG
>JANXUE010000282.1 GCA_025352005.1 Frankiales bacterium | reverse complement strand
CCGGTGCCGTAGGGCTCGAGCAGGTGCGGCCCGATGCCCATCTCACTGGCCACCTCGTCGAGCGGGCGCAGCCGCGCCTCCCTCGCGATGTCCAGATCGGTCAGTCCGCTCACAGCCGTCCCCTCGTCGGTCGCACCCTGCAGGCGGGCTGGATCGAAGGCGTCCTCGAGCAGGCGCCGCTTGTTGTGTCACCCGTCCACGCTGTGGAGGTCGTTGGCTGTCGCGGTGGCACTTACGGCTGCCCGGCGGTCAGCGTCGAGCAGCTGGTCCGAGCGCCAGGGATCCTGGGTGAGTCCGTCATGGCGATGATGGTGCCACCGCCGTGAAATAGCGCACGCTCAAAGCCATGCGGCCTGCGGCGGAAGCGGCGGCACCCGCTGAGGGAACCGCTGGAGTCCGCGACCCTCACCGAGCACCCGTCGCAGGCTGTCGCACCTCCGACGGCGCCTGGCGTCGCGTCGGCCTGGCGGGAGTGACGCCCCACTCGCTCGGCGCTTCCTAGCCTCGCTGGATAGCAGTCGGACCGAGCACCGTGCCGCTTCATGACGCTCGAGCAGGTTTCATGGCGCGCCAGGGTGAAGGCGTCACGTCACCGGTGGCCGCCGCGGCCGCCACGGGGGTCGTGTCGAGGTACGACGCCCTGGGCCGGAGCGGAAATCGTGACACCGCCGGTGGCCTCGATCCGGTAGGCGACACTATCCAGCGTTCCGTGCGTCGGAGCCACCCCGCGACCAGCCAGGGGTACTGCCGTGTCACCCCTGCGATCAGCCGGTGACCTTCTCCGCGAGGACCTCCGCCGGCATGATCTCGGGTGCGACCGCGAGCAGCGCCTCAGCATTCCCCATCAGAGCCGCCGCGATCGGTCCGGTCAGATCCGCCTGGCGTTCGACGTCGCTCGGGAAGGCGTCCACGATCCAGAACGTCACGCTGTCGGTGCGAAGGGCGAACCAGACAGACGTACCGGGCTCAGCATTGGCGAGCTTGAGCGCGCCGGTGAGAAATCCGCGACCGTGTCCTTTTGTGCCGGCTTGGCAACGAGCTTGACGGCCAGGGCAACGGTGTTCATAGCGCTCCTTCGTGCGGTCAGTTTTCTCAACGATGCTCATGGCTGGCGTGGAGCCAGGACTTCCCCCGTCTGGCCGGCAGTGTCGCCTCACCGCGCCGGACAGTCGCCCAGCCGCCGATGACCAGCCTCCGCCAGTATTTCGGGCTCTCCGGTCGTTCCCGTGGGTCGTTCTTGACGGGCTGAACGTGCAACACGCCGTTCCTGTCTAGGTTTTGGGCTGTCTAAGGTCCGAAACATAGAGCGGGGAACGGCGTGCGCAACGCCACGGTATGGGCAGGCATGTTCGGGGTTGAGAAGTCGACCGTGATCGACGGTGTTGAGTTCGAGGACGAGAGTGAGTCCATCGTGGTCTCGGTGCGTACTCGTAAGGGCGCTATGCGGCGGTGCGGGCTGTGTCAGCGGCGCTGCCCTCGCTATGACCACGGTGAGGGCCGCCGGCGCTGGCGAGGCCCAGACCTTGGGTTGCTGCGGAGCTTCCTGGAGGCCGACGCTCCACGCGTCACCTGCCCCACGCACGGGGTGGTGGTGGCCTCTGTGCCGTGGGCTCGGCACGGCACCCGACACACGAAGGTGTTCGAGGACACCGTTGCGTGGATGGCCACCCGGACGTTCAAGTCGACGTTGGAGGTGCTGCTGCGGATCGCGTGGCGGACCGTCGGGGCGATCGTGACCCGGGTCGTCGCTGAGGGCGTCGCGGCCCGCGATCCGCTGCAGGGGCTACGCCGGATCGGGATTGATGAGATCAGCTACAAAAAGGGCCACCGCTACATATTAGTTACGTGGAATCAGAGGGCGGGTTGGATCATCACCGACCGTCATCATGACCACGAGCTGAGAGGCCCTGCTACACGTGAACATCGAGGAGAAGTGGCCCGTCCTGGGTCGGCACGAGCGAGCCGCCGAGTGGCTCACGATCTGGACCGATCTTGGCCGTGCGCCGCGCACTATCGACGCCTACGCCCGCGGGCTGGCGGAGTACCTGCTGGTCTGTGAACGCGATGGCGTCGACCCCCTGACCGCCAACCGCTCGCAGGTCGCGCTGTTCGTTCGGGAGCTCGCCACCCGCCCACACCGCCGCGGCGGCAACGTGGTGGCGCTGGACTCCGGAGTGGGCCTGAGCAACGCCACCTTGCAGCAGCGGCTGGTGTCGGTACGGCTGTTCTATGACTTCCTGATCGAGGAGGGCGTGCGGGACTCCAACCCGGTGGGGCGTGGCCGTTACACCCCTGGCCGGCACTTCGGCGCGGGCTCGCGACCGCTGGTCGCGCGGATGGTCAAGCTGCCGTGGATCCCGGCCGAGGCTGAGTGGTTGCAGCTGCTCGAGATGTTCCGGCCGGAGTCGATCCGCAACCGGCTGATGCTTGCGCTGGCCTACGACTCAGCGCTGCGCCGGGAGGAGCTGTGCTCGCTGCGGACCGACGACTTCGATCCCGCGTACCGAACCCTGCGGGTCCGGGCCGAGACGACCAAGACCCGCCGCGAACGGGTGGTGCCCTACTCCGCCTCCACGGGGGTATTGCTCGCGGACTACCTGCGGCACCGCAGCACGCTGAGCCGAGCGCGGGGTCCGTTGTTCTTGTCGGAGTCGCGCCGCAACTACGCCGAGCCGTTGACGTTGTGGACCTGGTCGAAGGTGGTCCGGCGGGTCGCGTTGGCCGCTGAGGTGCCACGGTTCTCCACCCACACCACCCGGCATCTGTGCCTGACCGACCTGGCTCGGATGGGCTGGGAGCTGCACGCGATCGCGACGTTCGCCGGACACCGCTCGACCGAGTCGACGCTGCGCTACATCCACCTGTCCGGCCGGGAGCTGTCCACCCAGCTGAACCGTTCGCTGGCCCACCTGCACGCCCAGCGCGTCGCGATGCTCACCGCCGCCGACCTGGAGACCACCCGGACCGAAGACCGCGCGTGAACCCGATCGCAGCGCAGCTCGCCGAGGCCAGGGTTGACGAGGCTGCCCGGCCGGTTCCGCTTCACGTTGAGGGCTATGACCGGCGGGTGGCCCTGACCGAGCAGGAGCTGCACGCCCTGCTCGAGCTTGGCCCTGTGCATCTACGGCGCAGCCGGGCCCGCGGCGCGCAGCAGCGCACCGCCAGCTGGGAGCTGCTCGGTCGGCTGGTGAACCCGCTGGACGATGCGCGGGCTCTGCTGCATCACGGCGACGAGGTGAAGTACCGACGGGCCAGTACGCACGCCGCCGGTCTGGTGCTGCAGCACTGCGCCGACCTGGGCCGCAGCTATTGGGGGTTCATGTCTGCTGACTGGGCCACCTTGGCCGGCCCCACGACCCTGCAGTTCCTCGCCGCCAGGACGGTGCCGACCGAGACGACGGTGCGTCCGTTCCTGGTCGCCATCGGCTACCTGCTCGGTGGCGTCACTGACCTCGAGCAGTTCGGCACCTTCAACCGCAAGCACCTTGCGCAGCTCGTCTTCGGTACTGATGCGGTCGAGCTGGCGCTGCGGCAAGCGGGCGAGATCCTCGACCAGT
>JANXUE010000321.1 GCA_025352005.1 Frankiales bacterium | reverse complement strand
CCTCGCCCTCGGAGGCCCCTTTGACGATGCCGGCGATGTCCACGAAGTCGACCGTCGCAGGCAGGATCTTCTCGCTGCTGAAGATCCCCGCGAGCACCGCCAAGCGGGAGTCGGGCACACCCACGACACCCACGTTGGGCTCGATCGTGGCGAACGGGTAGTTGGCGGCGAGCACGTTGTTCTTGGTCAGCGCGTTGAACAGGGTGCTCTTGCCGACGTTGGGCAGACCGACGATGCCGAGGGAGAGACTCACCCGGGCAAGGCTACGGGTTTGTCGGACCTGCCTGACACGCTCCGGCCATGGACCTCCTGCTCGCCCTCCTGATCGGCTTGGCGCTCGGCTACGCCGTCGCCTTCTCGCGTACGACGGGCCTTCGGGCTGAGCTCTCCGCGGCCCAGCTGGCGCAGGCGCGGCACGACGGGGAGGTCCTGCGTGGCCAGCAGTCGGTCGCGTCACTTGTCGACCCCCTGCACCAGCAGCTCGCACGGGTCGAGGGGCAGCTGCAGTCCCTGGAGGTCGAGCGGGCGCGCGCCTCGGCGGAGCTGCGCGAGCAGGTCACCACGGTCGCCGCCGGCTCGGAGCGGCTCGGACGGGAGACCCGCTCGCTGGTGGACGCCCTGCGTCGCCCCCAGGCACGCGGTCGCTGGGGCGAGCTGCAGCTGCGGCGCGTCGTCGAGCACGCCGGGATGCTGGAGCGCTGCGACTTCGACGAGCAGGTGTCCGTGGCCACCCCCGACGGCGTTTTGCGTCCCGACCTCGTCGTCCGCCTCCCCGGCGGGGGCTGCGTCGTCGTCGACGCAAAGGTGACGCTGGCGGCGTACCTCGAGGCCTGGGAGTCCGAGGACGCGGGCGTCCGGGAGCAGCGGATGGCAGCCCACGCGCGCCACCTGCGCCAGCACGTCGACAGCCTGGCCGACAAGGCGTATTGGCAACAGCTCGGACCAACGCCAGAGTTCGTCGTCCTTTTCGTGCCCGGGGAGGCCTTCCTTGCCCCAGCGCTAGAAGCCGACCCCACGCTGCTCGAGCACGCCATGTCCCGCCGGGTGCACCTGGCCACCCCCACCACGCTGCTGTCCCTACTCCGCGCCGTCGCCTACTCCTGGCAGCAGAGCCAGCTCACCGACAACGCCCAGGAGGTCTTCGCCGCCGGCAAGGAGCTGTACGCCCGGCTGTCGACCTTCGGCGGCCACGTCGACAAGCTGGGCCGATCCCTCGGGACCGCTGTCGCCGACTTCAACAAGACCGTCGGGTCACTCGAGCGGACCGTGCTGCCCAGTGCCCGCCGGATGGCCGAGCTTGGTCTCGACGGCGAGCTGGCCACACCCCAGCCGGTGGAGGAGGTGCCGCGGCCGGTGTCCGCGCCGCACCTCGTGGCGCTCCCCGAGACGGGCTGAGCCGGACGGGTGCTCTCGACGCCCCGGTCGGCCCGCAATGCGCGCCGTGGACGGCATGGCGGTTGTACCGTGCCCGGGGTGAGCAACTGGCCGACTCCCCCTTCCGGACGGGACGAGCCCTCGGGCCGGGATCCTCGCCGGGAAAGCCAGACCCAGGACCGCCCGCACGTGTCGGGGGACCCCACCCACGGTGACCACCACAGTGACCGCGACGGTGACCACCACAGTGACCACCACCTGCACCTTCCGGCGGGTGCGCACGTCGCCGACCGGCGCGGCCTGACCGCCTCCGGAGCCGTGACGATCGCGCTGGTGCTCGGCTTCGTCGGGGCAACGATCGACGTCAACACCGGCCGGGGTCTGCGCGGCACCTTTGCGGTGCTGTTCGTCCTCGGCAGCGCGCTCGCAGCCCTGTTGGTGCACCGAGAGGACATCAAGGCCACCGTCGCGATGCCGCCGCTGACCTACTGCGTGCTGGCCCTGATCGGTGCGGGCCTTGGGCACACTCAGGCGGCCGGCTCCTTCGTAAAGCGCCAGGGGCTCGAGCTGGTCAGCGCCCTCATCCTCGGCGCGCCCACCCTGTATGCCGCCACCGGCGCTGCTCTGCTCGTCGCTGTCGTCCGCGCGCTCCGCCGCTCTGCCTGACCTGCCGTACCCAGGCGCCCGCCTCGCAGCGCCGGGCGGCCGCTCAGGTGCGGCCGGCGGCCTTGAGGTCGCGACGCAGCTCCGGCGGCAAGGCGAACAGCAGGCTCTCGTTGGCCGCCGTGACCTCCTCCACGTCGGCGTAGCCGTGTTCAGCCAACCAGGAAAGGACGCCGTCGACGAGGTCCTCCGGCACGGAGGCGCCACTGGTGAGACCCACCGTCGTCACCCCCTCGAGCCAGGCCTCGTCGATCTCGCTGGCGTCATCGACCAGGTACGCCGAGGCGGCACCGGCACCGCGGGCAACCTCGACCAGCCGGACCGAGTTCGAGGAGTTGCGGGAGCCCACCACCAGAACGACTCCGGAACCTTCGGAGATCTGCTTCACGGCCACCTGGCGATTTTGCGTGGCATAGCAGATGTCGGCCGAGGGCGGCCCCGCGAGCAGCGGGAAGCGGGTGCGAAGGGCGTCCACCGTCACGTTGGTCTCATCGACCGACAGCGTCGTCTGAGACAGGTAGGCGACCTTGGCCGGGTCGCGGACCGCGACGGTGGCGGCCTCCTCGACCCCGTCTACGAGGTGGATGTTGTCGGGTGCCTGGCCGGTCGTCCCGACGACCTCCTCGTGTCCCTCGTGCCCAATCAGCACGATGTCGTAGTCGTCGGCGGCGAACCGGCGCGCCTCGAGGTGCACCTTGGTAACCAGCGGGCAGGTTGCGTCGATCGTCTTCAGCGAGCGAGCGGCCGCCTCCTCGTGGACGACCGGCGCGACGCCATGGGCGCTGAACACGACGATCGCACCCTCGGGGACCTCATCGGTCTCCTCGACGAACACCGCGCCCTTGCCCTCGAGCGCCTTCACGACGTGCAGGTTGTGGACGATCTGCTTGCGGACGTAGACGGGTGCGCCGTACAGCTCGAGGGCTTTCTCGACCGTGATGACCGCACGGTCGACTCCGGCGCAGTAGCCGCGCGGCTTCGCGACGAGCACCCGCTTGACGGTGGTCTCTGTGGCGGGGTCCATGCTTGACATCGTACGTGGGCAGGTGTGTGGGAGCCCTGTCCACGGGGAGACCCTCCCCACGCCGTCCCGCACCCTTCCCGGAGGACCACACCCGTGCCCACGACCCTTCCCACGCCCGTCGCCGCCGCGATCGGCATCGTCCCTGCCGTCCTCGACAACGCGCGCAAGCTCCCGGGTAAGGCCGTCCAGCTCCCCGTCCTGGCTGTCAGCAGCGCCCTGACTGCGCTCGAGACCTGGCGCCGCGAGTACGACGACCTCGCCCGGCGTGGCGAGCGCCTGGTGGGCCGGCTACGTGGCACCTCCGTCGACGAGTTCGAGGACCGGATCGAGGACCTGGTCGCGAAGACCCCGTTCGGCCGGGCCTACGACACCGTCGAGAACACCGTCGAGAACACCGTGGACGACACCGTCGCGAAGGTCACCGAGCTGCTGGACCGTGCGGCCTCCCGCGCGCCTTCTGCCAAGGTCCCGGCCAGGTCCACGACCAGCCTGTCCGCGGCCGGGACGTCCGCCCCCGTTGAGACGGCGGCCACCCCGGGCGTCGTCGAGGTCGTCGAGGCGGTCACCGCCGCCGTTGCCGCCAGCCCCGAGGCTGCTCCCGTGACCTCGCACGACGAGCTGCCGCTTGCCGACTACGACCACCTGACCCTCGGTGCCCTTCGCGGTCGGCTGCGAGCGCTGTCCGTCGAGGACCTCGTGCGGGTGCGCGATTACGAGCGGGCCCATGCGCACCGGCTGCCCGTCGTGACGCTGCTCGACCACCGGATCGCGAAGCTTGCCACCGAGGCTGCGGCGGGACCCGTGGCGCCCGCCACCGAAAGGCCCGCCCCGGCGAAGATGGGTCCCGCGAAGAAGGGTCCCGCGAAGAAGGTGGCGGCCAAGAAGGTGGCGGCCAAGAAGGTGGCGGCCAAGAAGCCTGGCGTGCAGAAGGGGACACCGACTGCCTGAGCCTTCGCTACGGTGCGCTGATGGCCGAGCCAAGCACGCCCGAGGCGCCGTGGCCGGTGCGCACCGTGGCCCGGCTGATCGGTGAGTGGGTCAGCAAGCTGGGCCGGGTCTGGGTCGAAGGCCAGGTCACCCAGATCGGTGGCCGAGGCGCGACCGTGTTCCTCACCCTGCGCGACCCCGTCGCCGACGTCTCGCTGAGCGTCACCTGCCCACGGTCGGTCGCGGACCAGGCGTCCCTCGAAGAAGGCGCTCGCGTGGTGATTCACGCCAAGCCGGACTTCTACCTCGGGCGCGGCACGCTGAGCCTGTCGGCGACCGAGATCCGGGCGGTCGGAGTCGGCGAGCTGCTGGCCCGGATCGAGCGGCTCAAGGTCCTGCTGACGCAAGAGGGCTTGTTCGACCAGGACCGCAAGCGACCGCTCCCGTTCCTGCCCGGCGTGGTCGGCCTCATCACCGGGCGGGCGTCGGCCGCCGAGCGGGACGTCCTGGAGAACGCGAGGCGGCGCTGGCCTGCGGTGCGGTTCGACGTCCGCAACGTCGCGGTCCAGGGCTACCTGGCCGTCGAGCAGTGCGTCGGAGCCGTCAAGGACCTCGACGGCAAGGTCGACGTCATCGTCCTCGCACGTGGCGGAGGAAGTGTCGAGGACCTGCTGCCGTTCAGCGACGAGGCCCTGCTCCGAGCCGTCGCGCGCTGCCGGACCCCAGTCGTCAGCGCCATCGGGCACGAGCCGGACAACCCGTTGCTCGACCTGGTCGCCGATGTTCGCTGCTCCACCCCGACCGACGCCGGCAAGCGCGTCGTACCCGATGTGCGGGAGGAGTCGCAACGGGTCTCGATGCTCCGGGACCGGGCCCGGAGGGTCGTCGTCGGGACCGTCGACCGCGAGCAGCACCGGCTCCAGCAGGCCCTCTCGCGGCCAGTTCTCTTGGAGCCCTTGAGGCTGGTTACCGAACGGGCGCGCGACGTAGCTGCCCTACGGGACAGGGGATCTCGGGCGATCACATCGCGTCTCGACCGGGCCCAGCAGGACCTGACGCACACCTTGGCGAGGGTCGTTGCTCTCAGCCCGCAGGCGACACTCGACCGGGGCTACGCCGTTGTGCAGACCCTGGACGGAGCCGTCGTCAGGGACGCAGACGACATGGCGCTCGGTGACACCCTGATGGTCCGGCTCGCCAACGGCGAGCTCCGGGTACAGGTGGGCTGAGCGCTACTTGCTCGGGTGCGGCACGTTGCAGTTCTTGATCTTGGGGTTGACGCCGAGGTAGTTCAGCGGCCCCGCGACGATGGTCACTGCGATCGTGCCCGCCTTCGCGCAGCTGTCCGCTCCGCTTTTGAAATAGTCGCGCTGGGCGGCCGCGAAGATCCCGATAACGAGCCAGACGACGACGAGGAGCGAACCGATTTTCATAACCCTCCCTTGCCCAGCCGGAGCGTTCGCAACCGTCAGGCGGTCATACCCGGACGGATTCCCGGTGCGGTCCAGGCCATGGTCGCGCCCCCGAGTACCCGGAACCCGAACGACGCGTAGAGCTGCTGACCGTCGGGAGTCGCCCGCAGGTCGACCCGCCTGACGCCCTGCTCGGCGAACCACACCATGAGCGCCTCGAACACCAGCCGCCCGTAGCCCCGCCGCCGCGACGCAGGATCGGTGCTCATCGACGCGATGTGCCCCCGCCGGGCGTCCACCTGGTACGGCGAGGGCAGGTGCTCCTCGAGCCACCCCGCGCCCCCGCTCACGACGACACCGTCCTCCACGACCACGAACGCCACGAAGTCCGGGGTCGCCAGTCGGCGCGTGAAGGCGGTCACACACGCGTCGGACCACGTGTCGTCCAGCGGGTCGCCCATGGCCTGGTGCATGTAGCCGCGCAGGCGGGTGAGGTCCTCGGCATCGGCGGGCGTCGCGCGCCGTAAGGTGGCCACGTGAGTGATCCTGCCAGCCCGTCGTACGAGGCCGCGCGGGACGAGCTGACCGAGGTGGTTCACAAGCTCGAGGCCGGCGGGGTGACCCTCGAGGAGTCGCTCGCGCTGTGGGAGCGCGGAGAAGCGCTCGCCAAGGTGTGCCAGGGCTGGCTCGACGGGGCGAAGGCCCGACTGGACGCCGCCCTCGCCGACGGCTCGCCCTGATCTGAACCGAGGGTCAGCGGACGGTGGCGGCGAGCTTCTCGAGCTCGTCCTGCGAGGCTTGCGCCCGCACGCCACCGACGAGAACGGTCACTGCACCGACGGTGCGCACCAGGGACTCGTGCCCGTCGGCGGACACGAAGTCGCGCCACTGGACGGACCCCACGTTGACGGTCCCGATCTGCCGGGCCTTGCCGGTGGCGTCATCGAGGAACGTCGTACCGCGTGCCCCGGAGAACTCCAGATAGTGCTCACCGACGACGTAGCCCACCCGCACGACGCCGCCCTCGTAGGCCCGGACGTTGACGACCCAGCCGGCGGGGGTGGTCGGCACCGGACCGTGGGTGTCTGCGGCGAAGTCGGACAGAGCGGAGGTCGCGTCGACCGGCCGGATCCGCTTGCTGTCGCTGGGTGAGGCCTGCCCGAAGAACCACAGCGGGATCACCAGGAGGAAGACGACGCCCAGCGAGCGCACCATGTCGAGGGCGCTCTCACGGCCGCGCTTCTTCTTCCCGGTGGGGACCGGCGGGGCTTCGATGACCGACACCCCACCATTGTCGGTCATCCCGCGGCAGCCTGCATGGCGTCGAGGCAGGCCAGGCCCTCGTCGAGGCTGTTGTAGAAGTGCAGCGAGACCCGGATGCCGACCCCGGGGCGGTGGTCGACCACGAACCCCTGGGCGTGCAGCGCGTCATGGATCCGCTGACTGTCGCCCGGCGTGCGACCCGGGTCGATGGTGACGTGACCGCCCCGTCGTGACGGGTCGACCGGGGAGCGGACCGCGAAGCCGCGCTCCAGCGCGGACTCCACCAACGGCTGGGTCATCGACACCGAGCGCTCGCGGATGCGCTGCATGCCGATCGAGACAAGCGCCTCGTAGGCCGGAGCCGCGGCGTAGTGCGCGGGTACGCCGGGCGTCCCGCCGGCGAAACGGGTGACCCCGTCGGCGTAGTGGTTGTCCGGGTCGAAGTCGAACGGCCGCGCCTGACCGAACCAGCCGGTCGTCACGGGCTCCAGGTCAAGACCTGGGCGCAGATACATCCAGCCGTTGCCGGGGCCGCCGGACAGGTACTTCACCGACCCGCCAAGGTAGATGTCGGCCCCGAGGGCGACCACGTCGACGGGGACGGTCCCAGCGGCCTGGTAGCCGTCGATGACGGCCAGCGCTCCGACCTCGTGGGCGCGGTCGATGAGCGGCTTCACGTCGTTGAGCGTGGCGGTGCGGAACAGCACGTGCGAGCACTCCACGACCTGCGTGCGCTCGTCGATCGTGGCCAGCATGGCCTCGAGGTCCAGCTCGATCCCCGCCCCCGGTACGACGACAGCCTCGCCACCGAGGCGCTCGATCTGTGACCAGGTGTTGAGCGAGCCCGGCCACTCGAGGGACGACG
>JANXUE010000281.1 GCA_025352005.1 Frankiales bacterium | reverse complement strand
TCTGGTCGAGGCGGCTGTTGTCGATCGCGGTCTGCAGGTCCAGGAACGGCGGGATCCAGCGACCCTGGAGCTCCGCAACCCGGGCAAGGGCCGCGGGGGACAGTAGAGCCAGCCAGAGGCCACCGTCGGAGGCGAAGCACTTCTGCGGGGCGAAGTAGTAGACGTCGGTGTCGCTGACGTCGACCGGCAGGCCACCGGCACCCGAGGTGGCGTCGACGACGTGCAGCGCGTCGGCGTCGGCCCCGACGGGACGGCGCACCGGCCTGGCGACACCGGTGGAGGTCTCGTTGTGTGGAGTGGCATAGAGGTCGATCCCGGCCTCGGCCACCCAGTCGGGGGCGGAGCCGGGGTCGGCCTTCAGCACCGTCGGATCACCGGTGAAAGGGGCCGCAGCGACCCCCTCGGCGAACTTGCTGCCGAACTCGCCGAAGACGAGGAACTGCGCCCGGTCACGGACCAGGTTGAAGGCGGCGATGTCCCAGAAGGCGGTCGAGCCGCCGTTGCCCAGGACGACCTCGTAGCCGTCCGGGAGGGTGAACAGCTCGGCCAGGCCGGTGCGGACGCGGTGGACGATGTTCTTGACGGGGGCCTGCCGGTGCGAGGTGCCCATGAGGGCCCCGGCACCGGCGAGCGCGGCGAGCTGCTCGTGACGGACCTTGGAGGGGCCACAGCCGAACCGACCGTCCAGGGGCAGGAGGGCTGCCGGGATGACGACCATCAGACCAGGTTCCCCGCAGGCAGGACACCGGACTCGACCGCGGAGACCGGGCGCGGTGCCGGGCCGATGTACCTCGCAGACGGTCGGATCAGCTTGTTGAGCTTCTTCTGCTCGATGATGTGCGCGCTCCAGCCCGCGGTGCGGGCGCAGGTGAACATGGAGGTGAACATGTGCGCGGGGACCTCGGCGAAGTCAAGGACGACGGCGCTCCAGAACTCCACGTTGGTGCGCAGCGGGCGATCCGGGTAGCGCGCGGTCAGCTCCTCGATGGCGGCCTTCTCCAGGGCCTCGGCCACCTCGTACCGGCGGGCACCGAGCTCTTTGGCGATGCGCCGCAGGACGCGGGCGCGTGGGTCCTCGGCGCGGTAGACGCGGTGCCCGAACCCCATCAGGCGCTCGCCGCGGTCCATCAGGGCCTTGACGTAGTGCTCGGGGCTGACGGCCCGCTCGACCTCGTCGAGCATCGTCAGGACGCGGGACGGGGCGCCGCCGTGCAGCGGGCCTGACAGGGCGCCGATAGCGCCGGAAATCGAGGCGGCGGCGTCGGCGCCGGTGGAGGCAATGACGCGGGCGGTGAAGGTGGAGGCGTTCATGCCGTGCTCGGCCGCGCTCACGAAGTAGGCGTCGACGGCCTTGGTGTGGTCAGGGTCGGGATCGCCCTTCCAGCGGATCATGAAGCGCTCGACGATCGTGGCGGCCTTGTCGACCTCGCTCTGCGGGACCATCGGCTTGCCGAGCCCGCGGGCGCTCTGCGCGACGAAGGCCAGCGCCATCACCGAGACGCGCGACAGGTCGTCACGGATCTGGTCGACGCCGATGTCGAGCATCTGCTGCAGGCCCCAGGCGGGAGCGAGCATGGCGATCGCCGACTGGACGTCGACGCGGATGTCCCCGGAGTGGACGGGGAGTGGGAACGGCTCTGCCGCCGGCAGGCCCGGTCGGAACTGGCCGTCGACGAGCAGCCCCCAGACGTTGCCGAAGCTGACCTCGCCCACGAGGTCCTCGATGTCCACGCCGCGGTAGCGCAGCGCGGAGCCCTCCTTGTCGGGCTCGGCGATCTCGGACTCGAAGGCGACAACGCCTTCCAGACCGGGCTTGAACGCGGTCTCGTCAGCCATGTGGGTTCGGCTCCATGCTCGTGGTGGGAGGTGCTTGTGGCCCTTCACCGAGCATTCTGCCGTGCCCGGTGCAGTGGTGTGCGAGAGGCTGCTCAGATGCCCCTCGATCTGGCCTCCCTGCGCCGTGAGTACAGCTCCGCCGGGCTGGTCGAGACCGACCTCGCGCCGACCTGGCACGAGCAGTTCAGGCGGTGGTTCGGCGAGGCCGCCGGCGTGCGCGAGCCGAACGCGATGGTCCTCGGGACGGTCGGGGCCGATGGCGCCCCGCACGCCCGGACGGTTCTGCTCAAGGGCTTCGACGACGCCGGTTTCGTGTTCTTCACCAACTACACCTCCCGCAAGGGCCGTGACCTCCTCGTCGAGCCGCGGGTCTCGTTGGTCTTCCCCTGGATCGAGCTCGAGCGGCAGGTGGTCGTCACGGGCGTGAGCCAGCGGGTTGCCCCTGACGTGACGGAGGAGTACTTCCGGTCCCGTCCGCGAGGCGCGCAGGTCGGGGCGTGGGCCTCCCGGCAGTCGACGGTCGTGACCCGCGGGGAGCTCGAGGCCCGGCAAGCCGCCCTCGAGGAGCGCTTCGCCGGCGCCGACGTGCCGGTCCCGCCGTTCTGGGGCGGGGTCCTCGTCGTACCGGGGTCGGTGGAGTTCTGGCAGGGGCGGCCGTCGCGGCTGCACGACCGCTTGGCCTACCGCTTCGCCGGTACAGGGTGGGCGGTCGAGAGACTGTCCCCGTGACCGAAGCCGTTGAGCGCCGCCGGGTGACGCTCGACGTCTCGCCGGTGCGGTCGTCGCGGCCGTTTCGCAACCTGCTGATCGGCGATGCCGTGTCGGTCATCGGGACGCAGGTCACGGCTGTTGCGGTCCCGCTGCAGGTCTACGCCCAGACCCGCTCCGCGGCCGCCGTCGGCCTCGTCGGGGTCGCGGGCCTGCTCCCTCTCATCGTCTTCGGCTTGTACGGCGGAGCGGTCGCCGACGCCGTCGACCGCCGGCGGCTGGTGCTCGCGACCACGTTTGCGCAGGCCGTCCTGTCGTCGGTGCTGCTCGCGCAGGCCGTGGCCGGGGTGGGATGGACCTGGCTGCTGTACGTCGTCGTCGCGTTCCAGGCCGGGCTGTTCGCGTTGGACTCTCCGGCCCGGCAGGCGTTCGTGCCACGCCTGCTGCCGCCTGAGCAGCTCGCCTCGGCTGCGGCGTTGCGCCAGGTGGAATTCAACATCGGGCTGACCGTCGGGCCACTGCTGGCCGGCTTCCTGGTCGCGGTCTTCGGCTACGGGACGGCCTACGGCCTGGACGCCGTGTCGTTCGGGGCCTCGTTGTGGGCGGTCGCCTCGCTGCCGTCGATGGCGCCGTCCGGTGGTGGTCGCCGGGCGGGGTTGGCCAGCGTCGTCGAGGGACTGGTCTTCCTCGCGACCCGCAAGGTGCTGCTGCTGACCTTCGTCGTCGACATCATCGCGATGGTCTTCGGCATGCCCCGGGCGCTGTTCGCCCCGCTGTCGGACCACGTCTTCCACGGCGGGCCGTCGACGGCCGGGGCGATGTACTCCGCCCTGGCCGCAGGCGCTCTGGTCGGCGCGCTGTTCGGTGGCTGGCTCGGCCGCGTGCACCGCCAGGGGCTCGCTGTGATCGCCTCGATCCTGGGCTGGGGGGTGTGCATCGTGGGCTTCGGGCTCACCGACCGCCTCTGGCTCGCCCTGCTGCTGCTCGCTGGTGCGGGCGCGGCGGACATGGTCTCGGCGGTCTTCCGGACCGCGATCTTGCAGACTGCCGCGCCGGATGAGATGCGGGGCCGCCTCGGCGGCGTCTTCATCGTCGTGGTCGCCGGCGGGCCGCGCCTGGGTGACGCCCGGTCCGGTGGGATGGCCTCCTGGCTGGGGCTGCAGGAGGCCATCGTCGTCGGCGGGCTGCTCGTGATCGGGCTGACCGTCCTGGTGGCTCTTGTGGTGCCGCGCTTCGTCGCCTACGACAGCCGGCACCCCGAACCGTGACACACCTTGCTACCGGGCTCAGGCTGGCGTGCGGCCGAGCAGGCCACTGCACGTCAGGGCAACGAGCCAGACCAGCAGCGCGTTGATCGGCAGCCCGGTCACGATTCCCCCATACGGCAGCCGGAATGGCCACCTCCTGCCCTTCGGCAGTCCGCTCCGCGGATCTGAAGTCCGGGGAGGGACATTTAGGCGATCGTGATCCAGGTCGCCTGGGTGAGGGCGAGCAGCGCGCCGTCGGCGGTGTGCAGCGCGGACGCGGTCTGGACCTTGCGTCCCTCGCCGCCGACCAGCCAGCCCTGGACGACGTGCGGCTCGCCCACCACCGGGAGGGCGTCGATGCGGGTCGTCATCCGGCCCAGGACCATCGGCCGGCCGGGCAGGTCTGCGGACCAACCGCCGGGGCAGTCCAGGGCGGCCCACACCATCGGGACGGTGTTGTCGGTCGGGGTCCACACGCAGGCCACGTGTCCCTCGGACACCGGCCCTGCGTAGAGCCCCAGGCCGTCGGTGCGGGCGGTCCCGCAGACGAAGCAGGTCGGGAACGGATGTCCCTCGTAGCCCAGGAAGCGCCCGGCCGCGGCGGTGGCGTCAGCCAACGAAACAGGTGGAGGGGGTGTGACGGACAGCGTGCCGGGGACGGCCTCGGCGACCAGCGCGTCCCCGTCGTGCAGGGTGGCCCCGTCGGGGGTCTGGGTGACCTGGAGCGGGGTGTCCACGGGCGGGGGCAGTCGCAGGGTGACCTGTACGGCGGGCGCGTCGACGAACGACGCGAGCAGCCCGCAGGTGACGCCGCCGTTGCCGGACGTGGGCGGTCCGGTGAAGCGACCGTCGATCGTGAGCAGGGCCATGGGTGCGAACGTACAGCGGCCACAGGGGCCACAGTGGACTACGGCTCGTCGGTGTCCAGCTCTCGGGCCAGGTCCTCACCAGGTGCGGTCCCGCCGAGGTGCGCCGGTTGCCACCAGGCGCCGGCACCCTCGACCGGGTAGTCAGCCTGTACGGCGGCCAGCATCGCCTCCATCCGGACCCGCAGCGCCTGCGTGATGACCGACGCATCGTCCTGTGGTCGGACCGTCAGCGCTTCGCCGAAGCTGATCGTCACCGGCGTGCGACGGCTCTTCCAGAGCGACGTCTTGTGGGTCCGCGTGCTGATGCGGTGACTGCCCCAGATGACGCACGGCACGATCGGGACGCCCGACCGCGCCGCCATCCGGACGGCGCCGTTCTTGAACGGCAGCAGGGTGAAAGAGCGTGAGACGCGCGTTTCCGGGAAGACCCCGACCATCTCGCCGCGCTGCAGGGCGTCGATCGCGAAGCGGTAGGCGCTGGCGCCCGCGGAGCGGTCGACCGGGATGTGTCCCATCGAGCGCATCAGTGGTCCGGCGACCGGGTGCTGGAAGGACGCCAGCGTCGCCATGAAGCGGACGTAGCGGCGTCGGTGGCCGAAGACGGCCCATTCGGCCAAGACGAAGTCCAGGTAGCTGAAGTGCGTGATCGCCAGGACCGCGCCGCCGCCTGCGGGCAGGTTGGACAGTCCACGGACGTCACGTCGTACCGCGAGCAGCCGCAGGAACATGGTGCCGAGCACGACGATGACGCGGTAGGCGCGGTTCTTCTGGATCCGCCGCGGGTGGGTGTTGCCAGCAGAGCTCACCTGCTCCTCTCCAAGGTCAGAAAACGGGGCGCCACGCGGCGGGGGGAGTCGTGCGAAACCACGCGAGGGACCGTCCGGGACTGGGAGGAGTGGGGAGGGGCTAGAGCGTGAGCGTGGCCGCTCCCGTTGCCGATGGGGCCAGGAGGTTCGCCGCGACCCGACCGACCGACGGGTCGACGCCGAGCCAACGAAGGCTGAGCAGGGCAATGTCGTTCCACAGGCCGGCGCGCCGGATCATGAAGTGACCAGTCTTGCGCACCCCCACGTAGAGCAGCGACTGCGCGATCAACGACGCGTCGTCGGCCCAGGCCCGGCTCTGCCGCGGGCTCGTCCACCGGTCGACGACGGCGTGTGCGATCAGGACCTGCTTGCCACTGGCCCCGCTCACCGGCTCGTCCGGCAGCCAGGGGCACAGCCCCACGAGTCCGACCACCGACGGGTCGCCGAGAACGTGCACGGCGGCCCGGCCGCCCATCGAGTGCCCGAGCAGGACGACGGGAACGTCGCCGTGCCGACGGCGGACCTCGTCCAGGGCCCACTGCGCGTCGTGGACCGGCGAGCGATCGGTGCCGTTCCACCCGCGGTAGCGGTACTGCACCGTCCATACGGCGACGCCGTGACCGGCTCCCTGCTCGTGCACGTGCTTCGCGAAGGGCTTCATCCGGCGCCGACTCAGATGCGACGGCAGGGACGGGTCGAAGCTGTCCGCCTTACCGCCGTGCAGGACCAACACGACGCCCCGAGTCTCGCCCTGGCTGGGTAGGACCTCGACCCCTGGGTGGAACGCCGTGCGGGGAGCGTCGGCATCGGTCATGCGCTCATTGTCGGCCATGCTCAGGCCCTGGTGCGCTGGTAGCGGTCGAGGGTCTCCTGGCGTTCGGCGGCGTGGTCCACGATCGGTGCGGGGTAGTCCCGGGGGGGTGGGGACAAGGCCCACGGCTCATGCACGGCGGGCCCGGCCACGTCCCGGAGCTCCGGCACGAACCGGCGTACGTAGTCGCCGTGGGGGTCGAACTTCAGGCCCTGCAGTACCGGGTTGAACACGCGGAAGTACGGCGACGCGTCGGTGCCCGTACCGGCCGTCCACTGCCAGCCGTGCTGGTTGCTTGCGAGGTCGCCATCGACGAGGTGCTCCAGGAAGTGGGCCGCGCCGTACCGCCACCACACGTGCAGGTCCTTGGTCAGGAACGACGCAACGATCATCCGCAGCCGGTTGTGCATCCAGCCCTGCTCGAGCAGCTGCCGCATTCCCGCGTCCACGATCGGGAAGCCGGTGCGTCCCTGCTTCCAGGCCTGGAAGCCTGGCCCGGGGGCGTCGTACTCCAAGCGGGTCAGGGTGTCCGTCAGGTCCTCGCGAGCCGTCCGCGGGTGGTGCCAGAGCACGTCGGCGTAGAAGTCGCGCCAGATCAACTCCTGGCCAAAGACCCGCGGTCCGTCGCCTGCGCCCAGCTCGGCGTGCAGGGTCCGTGGGTGGAGCAGCCCGTACTTGAGGTAGGTCGAGAGCCGGCTGGTCCGGTCCGGCCCGGGCAGGTTGCGGATGTCGTCGTAGTCCACGAGGTCGTGGTCGCGAAACCCTTGCCACCTGGCCAGCGCCGCGGCCTCAGTCGCCTCGGGGAGCTCGCCGACGTCAGGGTCTTTCGGGATGCCCGTCTGGGCCAGCCCACCGTCGCTCCACGGCACGCTGCGGGGGGTCAGTGCGGGTCCCCGGATGCCGCGCTGCCGCCACGCCTTCATGAACGGTGTGTAGACCTTGTACGGCGACCCGTCCCCCTTGCTCAGCTGTCCGGGCGTCACGCCGTACGGCGATCCGCTGGCGACCAGCGGCACGTCACCCAGGGCGACCGAGACCCGCTCGTCACGCGCCCGGCCGTAGGGACCATGGTCGCTGCTGATGTGCACCGACGCCGCGTCACACTCACGAGCCAGCCGAGGCAGGGTGGTCTCGGGCTTTCCGTGCACGACCCGCAGCGCTCCGTCGGTCCTGTCCTGCAGGTCGCGCAACGCGCGGTAGAGGAACGCCAGTCGGGCCGGGCCGCTCGGCCTTCGGAGCGCATCGTCGAGGACGAAGACGGGTACCACCTGCTCGGCCGCGTCGCGGGCTGCGAGCAGCGCGGGGTGGTCGGCGATCCGGAGATCGCGTCGGAACCAGAGCAGGGCGGTCGTCACGCGCCCTGACGGTAGGGCGCTCCGGGGCCGTCGGCACGCCAGGCCGAGGCGAGCGACACCGAGAGTTCGGGTGCCCCCGGAGAGAATCGAACTCCCGACGCCCTCCTTAGGACGGAGGCGCTCTATCCACTGAGCTACGGAGGCTGGCCGGCCCGACGGCCGAGAGCGCAGCCTACCGGGGCGGCGGACGTCGGCCCGGGACGTGCGGGGCCGTCGCGCTAGTTGTTCTTGTCGATCGCGCCGGTGAACTTGCCGCCGGTGGCCTTGTCCAGGAAGCCCATGACGTGCCTTCTTCCAGGTGGCTGTTCAGCCTGAGCAGGGCGTGGCCCTCACACTAGAGAGGTGGATGAGGCGGAGCGACCGCGCAAGCGGCGACGTGCGGTGGGCCCACCCGGAGCGGTCCCGGCCGGGAACGAGCCGCGGCCGGAGCCGCTGGACGAGCCGTCGAGCAGGGGTTCTGGTGGTCGGGACGCTCGCGAGGACGCCGACACCGCGCGTCTACGTGCCGACGTCCCGCCTCATCACGGTGCGGTATAGCCGGCGCCGGTCCCGTCGGCCGGCGGTGGCCCAAGCGTGGCTAAGCGTGGCTAAGCGGGACTGGCTTCCAGTTGCTCCACGGTGCAGAAGGCGCAGCGGATCGCGGCGACCGGGATGCTCGACAGGCACTCCGGGCACTCCTTGGTGACCGAGATCGCGTCGGGCTCTGTCTTCATCCGGTCCATGAGGCGTTGCACCGGCTTGACGACCAGGAAGTAGATGGCGGCGGCGATGATGAGGAAGCTGAGCATGGCTGTGAGTACCGAGCCGTAGAGCAGGACGTGTCCGGTCTTGAGGCCGGTCTTGGTGTCGAGCGGGCAGGTGCCTTTGAGGCAGACCGCCATCTTGTCGAAGTTCTGGCTGCCTGCCAGGCCCACGAGGGG
>JANXUE010000246.1 GCA_025352005.1 Frankiales bacterium | reverse complement strand
CTGCTCGCCGACAGCACGAAGGTCCGCGCGATCCGCCTCGACGGCTTGGCCACGCTGGCCTATGTCGCAAACTGGCGGTTCATCGCCAGCGGACAGTCATACTTCGACGAGTTTGGCGACCCCTCTCCGCTCCGGCACATGTGGTCGCTAGGGATCGAGGAACAGTGGTACCTGCTGTTCCCGCCGCTGCTGGTCCTGCTCTTGCGCGCTCGCCTTACCGCACGCCTGCTGCCGTGGCTGCTTACGGCTGCCGCGGCTGCCTCAGCCTGCCTGGGCGCAGCCCTGTACACCCCTGGGAGGGACCCGTCCCGGGTTTACTTCGGAACCGACACCCGCGCGCAGGCACTGCTCGTCGGGGCCGTTCTCGCCGTGGGGCTTAGCCGCCGTCAGCTCCCACTGGGCAGCACCGCGAGTCGCACCAGGCTCGCAACGGTTTGGCCAGGAGCCGCCCTACTCCTCCTATTGGGTCTCAGCCAGATCTCCGAAAGCTCCGCCTGGCTCTACCGGGGTGGCTTGCTGCTGGTGGCCCTTCTCTCCGCCGCGGTCGTAACGGCCGCCGTGACAACCGAGGCCAACCTCGTGCAGCGGGTTCTGTCCTTGGGCCTGCTGCAGCACCTTGGCGTGGTCTCCTATGGCCTCTACCTTTGGCACTGGCCTTTGTACGTCGCGCTCAGTCCCGACCGAACCGGTCTGTCCGGTACGGCGCTGCTCCTACTGCGACTGACAACCAGCCTGGTCGCCGCGGAGGTGTCCTACCAGTTGGTCGAGCAGCCGGTTCGGTCCGGTGTCCTCGGTCGGCGCCTGCGGCCACTACGGCTCCGAATGGCCAGCTCGGTCACCGTCGGAGGTGTCGTCGGACTGCTGCTGCTGAGCACCACCGGGGCGACCGCCGCGATCGGCGACGCCGCCGGCTCGCTCCAGGTCACCGCCTCCCCTTCCAGGGCGGGCGACATCAAGGTGTTCCTCAGCGGCGACTCCTCGGCTTTCACGCTGGCCTACAACTACAAGCAGGGAACCGTCCCTCACTTGTCGCTCGCGTCCAGCGCCAAGCTGGGATGCGGGTTGCTGCGCTCCGACCGGCTGCTAGGCGCCCGTGTGGAACGCGTGCAGGCTAAGTGCCTGACGTGGCCGACGGACTACGCGGCAGGGGTCCGGATGCAGCGGCCGGACGTCGTAGTGCTCATCACGGGCGCGTGGGACGTGCTGGACCACTCGGTCAACGGCAATGCTGTCCGTCTCGGGACGCCTGCCTTCGAGAACTACCTCGACGGTGAGCTGGACATTGCCGTGGCTGCGCTGGGCAGTACCGGCGCGCGCGTCGTCCTGTCCACCGTCCCGTGCTACGCCGAGAGGGACAGCGGCCAGGAAGCAGAGGTCCGTCAGATCCGCAACGACCCAAAACGCACAGCCTGGTTGTCAGGCGCCTTCGAGCGATACGTGGCCCGTTCCGGTGGTCGGCTCGGTCTCCTAGACCTCCGTCCCCTGCTCTGCCCTGGTCCGCAGGCCCTGCCGACCACCGTCGAGGGCGAACGCCTGCGCTACGACGGGATCCATTTCTCCGTACCCGGCGCGGCCGCGGTGTGGCGCCGCATCGGGACGACAGTCCTCGGGTTCGCCCCGGCTCCCGCCGCGCCCCCCGTGGGAACCAAGGCCGCCGGCTAGACCTCGTCGTCCGCTGGCTGCCCGCCGAGCTCCTCACGCGAAGTCGACCCGAATGTCATGATCCCGCCCCCGCCGACGATGAGCGCAGCCACCACGTAAGAAATAGCCTGGTAGCGCCGGTTCCTGTTCAGGTAACCGCAAGCCGACTTCGGGAACGCCTCGGTCGGCGGGTTGGCTGCGCTCTGGCAGAGGAAGGGCGCCGGGTTAGCCGTGGAGCTTGAACGCTGGATGCCCGAGAGGAAGACATAGCCCGCGAGCACCAGAAGCAGCCCAGCTGCCATCAGGCAGAGCTTGGAGCCGTGGCTGAGCACGTGCACGGTCCGGGATGTCTCTCTGAAGGGCACCAGGGCGCCCTACTCACCTTCGGATCGTTCCTCGACAGGCGCCGAGATCGTGTTGCTGGGACTGCTTCCGGGTCGGCACCGCCGGTCGCGTCGCCGCCACGCAAGCACCATGGCCAAGCTGGCAAACGCCACCGCGAGCAGGTCAGCCAAGACCACCGGCCCCCAGGCTGCCCGCGACGCAGACCGGCCCCCGCCAGGCACGGCCAGCAGCGTCAGCTCTGAGGAGTCTGCGACCACCGTGAGCCCTCTGACTTGCGAGGCAGCAAGGACCGGGTCGAAGCCTTGCGTGGTGCGCTCGACAAGCACCTGGCTGATCCCGGACGCCCGCAGCGCGGGAAGTAAGGCGGTGCCAGCTCGGGCGGCGGCGTCCAGCTCCACGGCTAGCAGGTCCTCCCCGGCCACCGTGCGGTCCGCAAGGGGAAGGGCGTCGTTGACGACCGGGCGCTGGAGCAGCTTGACCGCGGGGTCGAGCACCACCTGTTCATCCGTCCACGGGAAAGCGCGGTACAGCGTCCAGGGGAGGACGAGCACGGCTCCTTGGGCCTGCCTGGTGACGCGTTCCCACGCAGCCGGGTAGTGGCTCGAGTGCAGGCGGCCGCCCTCCCCCCACGCCGCATTGGGAAGCGCGGCGACAGGCAGCACCGCGAGCATCACGGTGACAAGCGCGCGGCGGCGGCCTGGAGCGAGCTGGTCCAGCAGCCGGTCGGCGCCGGCCGCAGCGCTGACAGCGGTGATCAGCACGACGGGTGCCACCCACTTCTGCCCATCCCGAAGCAGGCCGGAGGCAGGTACGTGCACTACCGCCCAGCGCAGGGCGTCACCCGCGAGCGGCAGTCGGCCAAGCAGCGCCAGTACGAGTCCTGTGCCCGCGAGGAGGAGCAGCCTGAGCCCGAACTGGGACGTCACCCGGCCTAGACCCGCCAGCGCAAGCACGAGGACAACGACCGCGAGCGCGGACCCAGCAGACCGTCCTGCCGGGATGGCGGTCGAGGACCACACGCCGCCCCCTGTGAGCAGCGAACCAAGCACGCCGAAGGGCGTGTCGCTATTGGCGGCGAAAGCCGCGACTCCTGCCCGGTCGCCAGCTGCCATCTCCTGGAGGGCGCCGGGCACTGCCCATGGCAGGGCCAAGACGGCCGTGGCCGCGAGCGCCCTGCCAGGCCGGCCGCAGACGACCACAGCCAGACCGACCAGCAGCAACGCGTTCGCCCCTGCGAGGGAGGCGACAACCAACCAGCAGATCGCCCACCAGCCGGTGTGCCCGGCCCGCCACGCGAGCGAGGCCCGGACCGCCCAGGGCAGCACCGCCCAGCCGACGAGCAGGGCCCACTGGCCGAGCAGCAACCGCTCGTGGAGGTAGGGCGACCAGCCATAGGTAGCGGCAGCCACGACAGCACCCGTCCGGCTCGTCGTCGGGGCCAGTCGCGCGGCTCCCCACGCCCCGCCGATCACAAGGCCTAGCAGCAACGCGTCCTGCAGCCAGCCGGTGGCGACCACCCGGCTGGCCAGAGCGACGACAAGCTCGCTGGGAACCCCCCGAGGCACCCCGTCCCGGCCGAGCAGTTGCCCACCGAACGGAAGCCGCGGGACGAAGACCATGTCGCGCACCAGCACGTAGCCAGGTCCGAGCACTGGGGCTAGCAACAGCAGCGCCAGAGCGACACCGGTCAGCAGACCAGCGCGGGAGCGCGCGCGCTGGTCCAGCATGCCGTGAGGCTAGGCCATGGCCCTAGGCTGACGCCCCGCCGACGGATGAGGTGAGCACGACGTTGACCGCAGGAACCGTCGCCCTCCCACGGCCCGTCGCACCCACCAAAATCGGCAGCGAATACCCGGCACTGGATGGCCTGCGTGCGATCGCCGTGATATGCGTGGTGCTCACGCACATCGGCTTCCAGACCGGCGAGACCTTTCGGAGCTCCCTCGGGACGCTGCTGGCTCGGCTGGACATCGGCGTGACCATCTTCTTCCTGCTCTCCGGCTTCCTGCTCTACGGCCCGTTCGTCCGCGCCCAGCTGGGTGGTCGCCCGGTGCCGTCGGCTCGGACCTATTTGCGCAACCGCGGCCTTCGGGTGCTGCCCGGCTACTGGATCACGCTGGTGGTCGTGCTTCCGATCATGGCGGCGGACCACATCCATCCAGGCGAGTTCATCGACCAGCTGCTGCTGCTGCAGGTGTACTCCCCCGGGCACCTGCTGCCGGGGCTCACCCAGATG
>JANXUE010000238.1 GCA_025352005.1 Frankiales bacterium | reverse complement strand
GTCGGGCCGGTTGGTGGCGGCAATCATGATGACGCCGCCCCGGACGTCGAAGCCGTCCATCTCGACCAGCATCTGGTTGAGGGTCTGCTCGCGCTCGTCGTGGCCGCCACCCATGCCGGCACCGCGGTGCCGGCCGACAGCGTCGATCTCGTCGATGAAGATGATCGACGGGGCATTGGCCTTCGCCTGCTCGAACAGGTCGCGGACGCGGGAGGCTCCGACACCGACGAACATCTCGACGAAGTCCGAACCGGAGATCGAGTAGAACGGCACTCCCGCCTCACCGGCGACGGCCCGGGCCAGCAGCGTCTTGCCGGTCCCTGGGGGGCCGTACAGCAGCACGCCCTTGGGGATCTTGGCACCCATGGCCTGGAACTTGGCGGGCGTCTCCAGGAACTCCTTGATCTCCAGGAGCTCCTCGATCGCCTCGTCGGCCCCGGCGACGTCGGAGAACGTCGTCTTCGGGGTGTCCTTGCTGACGAGCTTGGCCTTGGACTTGCCGAACTGCATGACGCGGGAGCCACCGCCCTGCATCTGGTTCATGAAGAAGAACAGCAGGCCCAAGATGATCAGGAACGGCAGGAACGACAGGAGCAGGCTCACGAACACGTTGTCGTGGCTGACGGTCACGTCGTACTTGAGGTCCTTGTCCTTGAACGCGGCGGCGAAGTCGCGCCCTTGGTCGACGAGGAACGACGCCTGCAGCTTCTTGCCGCTGCGCAGTTCCACCCGGACCTGCTGCTCCTTGTCGAGCAGCTTGTTGGACTTGGCCGAGCTGATGACCTCGCCGCTTTGGATCGCGGTGAGCACGGTGGCGGTGTCGGAGGCCTTGTAGCCGCCGCTTCCGCGCAAGCCGCTGCTCACAGCGATGACGACGATCAGGGCGAGCACGATGTAGAGGGCAGGCCCGCGGGCGTAGCGCTTGAGGTTCATGAACGCGGGGCGAGATGCCCCGTCCCTCCTGACGGCGAAAAGACCAAGGACGTCGTGCTTAGGAAGGTACACCGGTGAGGTGCGCCTACACAGGGGACAACGGTGCCCCGGGCCGGGGCGTTCCGCCACCCGACGTGAGCCACGCAACACGGCCCGTCAGCCGGTGTAGACCTCGGGCCTGAGCCGACCCACGAACGGCAGGTCGCGGTAACGCTCGGCGTAGTCGAGGCCGTAGCCGACCACGAACGCGCTGGGGATGTCGAAGCCCACGTACTTCACGGGCACGTCCACCTTCGCTGCCTCAGGCTTGCGGAGCAGCGCGCACACCTCGACGCTCGCCGGTCCCCGGGAGCGCATGTTGCGCAGCAGCCACTTCAGCGTTAGGCCCGAGTCGATGATGTCCTCAACGACCAGGACGTGCTTGCCCTCGATCTCGCGGTCGAGGTCCTTCAGGATCCGGACGACCCCGCTGCTGGACGTGCTCGACCCGTAGGAGGAGACGGCCATGAACTCCATGCTGACCGGCGTCTCGAGCGCGCGGGCGAGGTCCGCCATGACCATCACGGCCCCCTTGAGGACCCCGACGAGCAGGATCTCCTTGCCGACGTAGTCGGCGTCGACCTGCCGAGCGAGCTCCGCGACCTTGGCCTGGATCTCCTGCTCGGTGATCAGGACCTGCTCGACCTCCGGAGGTACGGCTCGACTCACGTCCAGAAGGCTAGCCTTCCGCCTTCGCGGGCGACGACGCCTCCCCCGGGAAGCGCCACCGGGCCCTGCCCGCGCCAGTCCTCGACGAGCGTCCTGAGGGCGTCGACGTGTGCCGAGGCAAGCGCCTGGCCGCACTGCTGCTCGGCCCACGCCTTGAGCGCCCGGCTCCGCAGCGCCGGCGCCATCACGAGCAGCTCAGCCACCTCGTCGGTCGGGGTCGTCAGCGCGTCGAGGGCGTCGGCGTCCTCCCGGAGCAGCCGCGCGGAGCGGGCCAGCCCGTCGGTGAGGTCGAGGTCCTTGGCCCGGAGCGCGCCCAGCAGCTGGCGTACCCGCACCCGGGTGTAGGCCTCGTCGTCGTTGTGGGGGTCCTCCCACGGCGTCAGGCCCGCCTCGGCGCAGGCCTGTCGCGTGGTCGCCCGGCTCAGGTCCAGGAAGGGTCTGCGGTACCGGCCGCGGACCCCGGCCATCCCGCTGGCGGCCCGCGTGCCGGACCCCCTGAGCAGACCGAGCAGGACCGTCTCCGCCTGGTCG
>JANXUE010000220.1 GCA_025352005.1 Frankiales bacterium | reverse complement strand
GGCAGCTCGCCGGCGTGCGCCATCTCCCGGAAACAGATGCGGCACAGCCCAAACGTGCGGAAGACCGCACGCGGTCGACCGCACCGGTTGCACCGGTTGTAGCCACGTACTGCGAACTTCGGCTTACGGTTCGCCTTCTCGACAAGCGCCTTCTTCGCCATCTCTACTGCTCCTTGAACGGGAAGCCGAGCGCCCGCAGGAGCGCGCGACCCTCGTCGTCGTTGGCCGCCGTGGTGACCACGGTGATGTCCATACCTCGCGTGCGGTCGATCCTGTCGACGTCGATCTCGTGGAACATGCTCTGCTCAGTGAGGCCGAACGTGTAGTTGCCATTGCCGTCGAACTGCTTCGGTGACAGTCCGCGGAAGTCGCGGATGCGCGGGAGCGCCGTGGTGACCAGTCGGTCCAGAAACTCCCACATGCGGTCGTTGCGCAGGGTGACCTTGGCGCCGATCGGCATACCCTCGCGGAGCTTGAACTGCGCGATGGACGTTGTCGCCCGACGCAGCTGCGGCTTCTGGCCGGTGATGGCCGTCAGGTCACGCAGCGCGCCGTCGATCAGCTTGGAGTCCTTGGCGGCCTCGCCGACACCCATGTTCACGACGACCTTCAGGACGCGCGGCACGAGCATGGCGTTGCTGTAGGTGAATTGCTCCGTCAGGGCAGGCACGATCTCCGCGCGGTACCGGGCCTTCAGGCGCGGCATCTCCCGGGACGTTTCGGTGGGTGTCTCGGTGGGTGCAGTCATGTCAGATGTCTCCGTTGCAGCGCTTGCACACGCGGACGCTGTGCGTCTTGCCCTTGCTGTCGGCCTCGCTGCGCCGGTGGCCGACCCGCGAGGGCTTGCCGCACGAGGGGCAGACGACCTGCACGTTGCTCACGTGCACCGGCGCCTCCTGCGTGACGATGCCACCCTGCTGGGAGCCACGCGCAGACTGCGTGACCTTCGTGTGCTTTTTGATCCGGTTGGCACCCTCGACGAGGACCCGACTGCTTTCGGGGTCAGCCGAGATGACCTTGCCCTTGAGACCTTTGTCCTTGCCCGCGATCACCTGGACGGTGTCGCCCTTCTTGACGAAAAGACCAGCCATGGTCAGAGCACCTCCGGTGCCAGCGAGATGATCTTCATGAAGCGCTTGTCGCGCAGCTCGCGTCCGACTGGGCCGAAGATGCGGGTACCGCGTGGGTCTCCACCATCCTTGATGAGGACAGCTGCGTTCTCGTCGAAGCGGATGTAGCTACCGTCGGGACGGCGCCGCTCCTTGAGGGTGCGGACGATGACGGCCTTGACGACGTCACCCTTCTTCACACCGGCGCCGGGGATGGCGTCCTTGACGGTGCACACGATGATGTCGCCGATGCCGGCGTAGCGCCGACCGGAGCCACCGAGAACGCGGATGCACAGAACTTCCTTGGCACCGGTGTTGTCGGCGACGCGCAGTCGCGACTCCTGCTGGATCACTTGATTCTCCTGGTGTGAACCCCGTATCCCCTCCTCGACGGCGGGACGCGGGTTCTCGGGCGGCCCCCGTGGTGACGGGGACCGGAGTGCGGGCTGGCGGCCAGGACTGCGCCGCCTGTGCTGGTGGACTCTGGTCGACGGGTCCGGTTACTTGGCCTTCTCGAGAATCTCGACGACGCGCCAGCGCTTGCTGGCCGACAGCGGTCGCGTCTCCATGAGCAGGACCCGGTCGCCGACGCCACAGCTGTTGGCCTCATCGTGCGCCTTGAGCTTGTTGGTACGGCGAAGCGTCTTCTTGTAGAGCGGGTGCTGGACCCGGTCCTCGACAGCCACGACGACGGTCTTGTCCATCTTGTCGCTGACCACGAGGCCCTCGCGGGTCTTGCGGAAGTTCCGGCTGTCGCTCGTACCGGTGGTGCTTGCGGTGTCAGTCACGGTTGCCTTGTCGCTCATCCCGCACCGCCCGTGTGGACGATGCCCAGCTCGCGCTCGCGCATCACGGTGTAGATGCGAGCGATGTCCTTCTTCACGGTGTGAAGTCGGCGATTGTTGTCCAGCTGGCCGGTGGCCACCTGGAAGCGGAGGTTGAACAGCTCCTCCTTGGCCTCGCGCAGTGCAGCGACCAGCTGCTCGTCGTCCTGCTCGCGCATCTCGGTGGTCTTGGAGTCAGCCATCAGTCGTTCGCCTCCCGGACGACGAAGCGGCACTTCATCGGCAGCTTGTGCATCGCGCGACGCATCGCCTCGCGCGCTAGCGGCTCCGGCGGACCCGCTAGCTCGAACAGGATGCGGCCGGGCTTGACGTTGGCTACCCACCACTCGGGCGAGCCCTTGCCGGAACCCATGCGGGTCTCGGCCGGCTTCTTGGTGAGCGGACGGTCCGGGTAGATGTTGATCCAGACCTTCCCGCCACGCTTGATGTGGCGAGTCATGGCGATCCGCGCCGACTCGATCTGACGGTTGGTCACGTAGGCCGACTCGAGAGCCTGGATGCCAAACGTGCCGAACGTCAGCTCGGTGCCGCCCTTTGCCGC
>JANXUE010000134.1 GCA_025352005.1 Frankiales bacterium | reverse complement strand
CCGCAGGCCTCCGCGCCGGCCAGCACGCGCATCCCGTAGGCGTGGGCGACGTCGCCGACGCTGCGCGGACCCGCCACCGTGCCCTCTTCTCGCGTTTCCCGTCGACGTACACGTGCTGCCGGAGGGTACTGGCCCCTGCCTGACCTGTCTGGCCTCCGCGCTGGCCCGAGTGGTGCGCCCGCGGCCGGTCGTGCTCCGTTTCGTCACCTGCCGTCCACCGGCCCCGGGCCTCTAACGTAACGCGCCACCAGATCAACGCAGCACGACCTCGGAAGGACCCTCTGTGAGAGCCGTCGTTTTCACCTCGCCTGACCTGCCGGTGGAGGTCACCGACGTCGACCTCGCCCCACCTGGCCCCGGCGAGGTGAAGGTCAAGATCGCCGCCGCCGGCGTCTGCCACAGCGACCTGCACGTGCGACGCGGGGAGTGGCAGGTGCCGGTTCCCCTCGTCATGGGGCACGAGGGGTCCGGTGTCGTCGTCGAGGTCGGACCAGGAGCGTCACGTCTGGCAGAGGGCGACCACGTCGTGCTGTCCTGGGTCGCGCCGTGCGGCGAGTGCCGCTACTGCCGTGCGGGTCGCGAGGCCCGCTGCCAGCTCGCCGCGACCGTCGTCGCGCCCGGTGGCGTGCTGCAGCACGGCGGCTCCCGGCTCTCACGTGGCGGTGAGACCGTGTACCACTACCTCGGTGTGTCGTCGTTCGCGGAGTACGCCGTCGTCCCCGCCTCTGGCGCCGTTCGGGTGCGCGACGACGCGCCGCTCGACCTGGTGGCCCTTGTCGGTTGTGCGGTGGCCACCGGCGTCGGTGCCGTGACGAACACCGCCCGCGTGGAGCCGGGTGCCACCGTCGCCGTGATCGGCTGTGGTGGTGTTGGCCTGTCGGTCGTCCAAGGCGCGCGGCTGGCCGGCGCCGAGCGCATCGTCGCGATGGACGTCCGGGCCGAGAAGGCCACGCTCGCCCAGCTCATGGGTGCCACCGACGCCGTCGACGTCTCGTCCGTCGATGCGGTGGAGGCGCTGCGCGACCTGCTCCCTGATGGCGTCGACTACGTCTTCGACGCCATCGGAAAGACCTCGACGACTGAGCAGGCGATCCGCATGCTCGGTCTCGGTGGGGCAGCGGTGATAGTCGGCCTGCCACCGTCGGGCGCCCGTGCCTCGTTTGAACCGCTCGTCCTCGCCGAAGCAGATCAGCGCATCCTCGGCTCCAACTACGGCAGCGTCCGGCCGGCGATCGACATCCCCGCGCTCGTGGACCGATACATGGACGGCGAGCTCATGCTCGCCGAGCTCGTCTCGTCGCGACGACCTCTGGACGCCGCACCCGCAGCCCTCGACGATCTCGAGGCTGGGCAGGCACTGCGCACGCTGCTCATCCCCTGACCGACCGCACGATCGTCCCACCCCCGCGCAGACCAGGAGTCAACGTGTCAGAGACCGATCACACCCAGATCCCCGGATTCCGCGGGGCCGCCGCGACGGTAGAGCCCGCCGATGCCGAGCTGCGCAAGGGGGCCCTCGGCCTGCGTAGCGTGGTGTTCCAGAACATGACGAACATGGCGCCGGCCGCCGCGATCGTCTACGACTTCCCCACGCAGATCGCCGCGGCTGGTGCGGCGCTGTGGATCTCCAACAGCATCGCGTTGTTCGCGGTGCTGCTCATCGCAAGCTCCATCATCCAGTTCTCCAAGCAGCTGCCCCACGCGGGCGGCTACTACACCTACCTGTCGACAGCTCTCGGCCCGAGGGTCGGCGCCTTCTCCGCGTGGATCTACTTCCTCTACGCCCTGGTGCTCCCGGCCGAAGTCACCCTCATCTGGGCGGGCATCGCATCTGACCTCACGGACAACTACCTCCACGTGAGCATTCCATGGTGGGTGTTCCAAACCCTCATCCTCTCGCTGGTCGGCTACCTCGCGTTCACCGGTGTCCAGCGCTCGGCCCGCGTCACGTTGATCGCTGGTGCGTTCGAAATTGCCGTCTTCGTGGTGCTGGGTGTTGCGCTGCTCGTCAACCCGGTGAGCCCCATCAGCTTGAGCCACCTCAGCCTGAGCAACTCACCCACCGGCTGGGAGGGCGTCCTCGGTCTCGGTCTCGTTTTCGGGATCCTCAACTTCGTCGGGTTCGAGTCGGCGGCCCCGATGGCGGAGGAAACCGACGACCCGAAGCGGAACGTGCCGCGGGCCGTGCTGTACTCCGTGCTCATCCTCGGCACGCTGTACCTGTTCCTGTCGATCGCGACGGTCTTCGGCTACGGCGTGCAGAACCTCGTGAACTTCTACTCCAACGCCGCTCCGTTCGACACGATGGCCAACCGGGTGCTCGGCATCGGCACCCTCGTGGTGTTCTTCGCCATCACGAACTCCTCCTTCGGCTGCTCCCTCGCCACGATCAACCAGGGCAGCCGGGTACTCATGTCCATGGGTCGCAACGGGTTGCTCCCCACGAAGATCGGCGCCGTGCACCCGGACTACAACACCCCGCATATCGCGGCGGCGATCATCTCCGGACTCGCGCTGGTGATCGCGCTCACCGCGGGCCTGATCTGGGGCACCCTGGTCGGGTTCGGCGTGCTCGCCATCACCCTCACAGCAGGTGCGCTGATGATCTACATCCTCGGCAACATCGCGCTACCGGTCTTCTACCGCAAGCACGTGCCCGGCGGGTTCAACTGGCTGCTCCACCTCGTGCTCCCAGTGATGGCCATCCTGCTGCTGGGCTACGTCCTGTACCGCAACTTCTGGCCGATTCCGGCCTCGCCGTACAACCTGCCCGGCTACTTCGCCGTAGCCTGGGCTGCCATTGGCATCATCCTGGTCGGCCTGGCGACCAAGTTCCGCCCGCAGTCGCTGAAGGCGGTGTTGGCCGAGGAGGTCGGCTGACCGTCGCCCTCGACAACGCGGCCACGTGTGTGCCTTCCCTCGGGCGGGTTCCGTGCTTGCGCCCCAGGTCGGAGTTGTGACGTATAGCTCCGACCTGGGGCGATTTGTCGGGCTGACAGGATTTGAACCTGCGACCCCTTGACCCCCAGTCAAGTGCGCTACCAAGCTGCGCTACAGCCCGCCGCCCGAAGTCGCCTCCGGAAGCCTGCGAACCCTAGCAGGGCCAGCGGCAGGGTCAGGACTTCTTGTTCTTCTCCCTCACGCGGACGCTGACCTCCACCGGCGTGCCTGCAAAGCCGAAGTCCTCGCGGAGCTTGCGCTCGATGAAGCGGCGGTAGCCAGCCTCGAGGAAGCCGCTGGTGAACAGCACGAAGCGCGGCGGCCGGGTCCCGGCCTGGGTGGCGAACAGCACCTTGGGCTGCTTGCCGCCGCGGACCGGTGGAGGCGTTGCCGCGACCAGATCGGAGATCCACTGGTTGAGGCGCGCGGTGGGGATCCGGGTCTCCCATCCGTCGAGGGCGGTGTGCAGCGCCTTGGCGATCTTGTCGACCGAGCGCCCAGTGAGGGCCGAGACGTTCAGCTGCGGGGCCCAGGCGACCCGGGCCAGCTCCCGGTCGATTTCTTTGGCGATCGCCAGGCGCCGGTCCTCATCGACGAGGTCCCACTTGTTGAAGGCGATCACCAGGGCGCGGCCGGTTTCGACCACCATCGCGATGACCCGCTGGTCCTGCTCGCTGATCGGCTCGCTCGCGTCGAGCAGGACGACCGCAACCTCCGCGGCGTCCAACGCGGACTGGGTGCGCAGGCTGCTGTAGTACTCCGCCCCACTGGCGTGGCTGACACGCCGCCGCAGCCCCGCAGTGTCGACAAACTTCCAGATCTCTCCACCGACTTCCACCAGGCTGTCGACGGGGTCGCGCGTGGTGCCGGCGACGCTGTCGACGAGTACCCGAGTCTCGCCGGAGAGTCGGTTGAGCAGGGAGCTCTTGCCGACGTTGGGCCGTCCGAGGAGCGCTACCCGCCGCGGCCCCTCCTCGTGCTCGAAGCGCTCCGCCGGCGTCTCGGGAAGCGCGTCGAGGATCGCGTCGAGCAGGTCTCCGCTCCCCCTGCCGTGCAGAGCGCTGACGACGTACGGCTGGCCGAGGCCCAACGACCACAACGCCGCCGCGTCGGACTCCCCGCGCTCGTCGTCGACCTTGTTGGCGGCGAGAACCACCGGCTTCTTGGTCCGCCGCAGCACCTTGATGACAGCCTCATCCGCATCGGTGGCCCCGATGACGTTGTCGACGACGAACAGCACCGCGTCCGCGGCCGCGATGGCGACCTCGGCCTGGGCGCTGACCGCCACGGCGAGGCCGACGGCGTCCGGGTCCCAGCCGCCGGTGTCGACGACGGTGAACCGGCGTCCGCGCCACGTGGCGTCGTAGGTGACCCGGTCCCTGGTCACGCCGGGGACGTCCTCCACCACAGCCTCGCGACGCCCAATGATGCGGTTGACCAGAGTGGACTTACCTACATTTGGTCGGCCTACGACGGCGAGCACCGGCTGCGGTGCTTCGTTCTCGGTCATGCTTTCCCCTCGAGGCTCTGCGGCGGTGGCGCGTGCCCGGTGGCCTCGCCGGCGGCATGCAGGTGCGCCACCAAGATCAGGCGCAGCTGCTCCGCTGCAGCTCCTACGGTACGGCGTGCGCGTGGGTCACCGTCCACGTCGAGCGTGACCGCTGCTCCGAACACCAGCGTGACACGGCTGCGCACGCGCGGCAGGCGACGTCGCGTGGGAAGGGCCTCGGCCGTCTGGAGGACCCCCAGGGGGACGACCGGGGCGCCGCTGCGCAGAGCCAGGTACGCCAGCCCGTCAGCCACCTGTTCGAGAGTCCCCGCCCACCGGTTGCCCTCGGGGAGTCCGTATGGTCGCCGGCAAGACGTACGGCGCCCTGTCGCGGGACCAGCTCCACCCCTACCACCGTGACCCGGAAGACGGTCCGGAACAGCAACCCCCCAACGGCCGACTGGCTGCCACTCACCACGCGTGCCTGGCGTCGGACGCGACCCGTCGGGTCGACAGCACGGGCAGCGCAGCCGGCATCAGTTCTGCTCGCGGGTCGGCTGGCAGTGAGTCGCCGGGCGTCACGGCGCGGAGGGTGCTGGGAGGACCCCTCTCC
Organism: Frankiales bacterium; assembly: GCA_025352005.1. Lineage (GTDB taxonomy): Bacteria > Actinomycetota > Actinomycetes > Mycobacteriales > SCTD01 > RYN-111. Next base: position 23,166 of record JANXUE010000134.1, on the reverse strand, counting down.
CTCGAGCCAGACCGACGACGGCCGCCACAACCTGGTCAAGAGTGAGATCAGATGTATCGAAGTGAACTGCACTGTCGGACGCCCGGAGCTTGTTCGTCTGGCCGTCACGCTTGTCTCTTTTGTTGAGGGCCGCCTCGACAGCGGTGAGGCTATTTTCCCCGGCCACGGGGCCGAGCGACGCAAGCTCCCCAGCCCGGCGCCGCGCGCGCACCTCTGGACGGGCGTCGAGGTACACCTTGAGCACCGCATACGGCGCGACGACCGTCGCGATGTCGCGCCCCTCAACGACGGCGCCCTGTCGTCCAGCCGCAGCCCGTTGGAGCTCGACCAGGAGCGCCCGCACCGCTGGCACGCCACTGACCGCGCTCACGGCTGCGGTCACCTCGGCAGAGCGGATCTCCTGCGAGACGTCCTCGTCATCCAGCAGCACCGTTGGTGCCTGGGGGTCAGTGACCAGACCCACCTTTGCACCGCGCACTTCGCGGATCACCGCGTCAGCGTCCTCAGGATCGACCCCAGCCCGCAGAACCGCCAGTGTCGCAGCCCGATACGTCGCCCCGGTGTCGACGAAGCGCCATCCGAGGGCCTGAGCCGTGGACCGGCTGACGCTGCTCTTGCCGGTGCCTGCAGGGCCGTCGAGGGCGATGACATTGACCAGCTCAGCCGCCGAAGGGGTGCCGGTCGGCGACGAGGCCACGGGTGTACACCTGCTCTCGCTTTGCCGGGTGACGAGGCGTGGGAGTGCCACCGGCGACGTCGAAGCGCACGGCGTCGTAGAGCCTAGCGGCGTACGGCAGCCGTATCCGGCCACAGCCCGCACTTCCCAGGACGCCCGGCACCACGGCATTGATGAAGCGAGGAACCGACTTGTCGCTAAACACGGCGCTTCTTAATATCGATAAGTCGTTACCGCTTCACATGTTATTGCTCGGCTGGCGGGTGCGTTGGTGAGAGCTCGCCCATGACGTGCCAGCCCGCAGCGCGCAGGGCGTCACCCAGATCCCCGACCACAGACGTCTCGACCACAAGCTCTATGAGCCCCTGTGGACGGCCGGGCACATGCTCAACGTGGACGTCTTCGACATTGCAGCCAGCATCGCCCGCAGCGGTGAGCAGGCCGGCCAACCGCCCCGGCTGGTCGTCGACGCTGACGCGAACCCTCCCGAACGCCTCGGACACCTCACCGCGCTTGACCGGGACGAGGGCTCGGCCCCGGTTTCCGCGCAGCAGGAACTCAAGGACGGCCGCAAAGCGGTCTCGGTGTGGCTCCCCGCCCTCCAGATCGTCGGCAAGAGCACCGAGACTGTCCGCGAGTCGGCGGACCGCGGGCGCAACCTCAGCGGCGTTAAGGACAAGGATCTCCGCCCACAGCGTCGGGTCACTGGCGGCCAGTCGCGTCGTATCGACCAGCCCTTGGCCGGAAAGGGCCAGACCCAGGCCGTGCTCTGCGGAGGAGATCGCAGGCTGGGAAGCGACGCCGCGCGTCGCTCCAGCCTGGGCATGGCCGGCGACGGTCGGTGCCAGCAAGCCCGCCAGTGCCGAGGCTGCGACCTGCGGGAGGTGGCTGAGCAGCGCCACCGACGCATCGTGCACGAGCGCAGCGAGCTCGACGACCGTCGCGCCGCATCCCTCCGCCATGTCGCGTACGTCGGCAAGCGCCTGCGCGGAGCTTGCCGAGCTCGGGCAGATCGCCCAGGTACGGCCAACGAACAGGTCGGCTGCGGCTCCCTGCGGACCGGACGTCTCGCGACCAGCCAGGGGATGGCCTCCCACGATTGTCGACACATCACAGCCCAACATCTCGACCTCGCGCTGAACCTGAGACTGAACGGAGGCCACGTGGGTATACGTCCGACCGATGTTGTTACTTTGTAGCCCCAGGAGTGTCGAAGCGATGCGACTGGGTGGGACAGCAACCACCACTGTCTGCGCACGCTCCACGCCGTCCCACAGGCGGCCGGCGCCACGAGCGATCGCCTGGGCGGCTGTCGCTACGTCCCGATCGTGGAGCACGACATCAGCTCCGCCCCGCAAGGCCAGGCCGATGCTGGCCCCGATGAGACCCGAGCCGACGATGAGGACGTCAGCCACGAGGCCTACTCACCATCGCGCAGGCGGGCATGGCACGACGTTTCACCCCTGATCGGGGATGCCTGCATAGTGGCCTCTGAGCTGCCGTTCCACGACGTGTCTGGGTGTTCCAGGGCCTGGCAGGACGTGCTGAAAGGGTGTCAACCGCGTGACTGCCGCGGAGCACGTCACCGTCCATCGCGTTCGCCATAGGCACGCGGGGCAGTCGTGTCGCTGACCGCTCCTTCTCACCGGGCCTATAGGTGCCACAGGTGCCAGGCCACTGGCGCCGGGGCCTGCTGCCTTCCGCCTCGACCTTCTGATGCCGGCTCACTGCCCGCTCAACGACAAGGTCGGTGACGTCACAGCCCGCGGCCTCATGGGACTGTTCGGTGGAAGCGGTGACACGCGAAGGCAGTGCATGGCTGCGCTTTCCCGCCTGCAGCCCTCGTCCGGTCATGTAGCCATTTTGCGTTAGTCGCCCTCAGTCCGTCCTGTTGGCAGATCATCACCCTATCGGCCCGCTCCTTGTGAGGCGAAGCACGATGTCGGTGTGTCTTACTGCAGCTTGCCCGCTCTATCGAAGAAAAGCTTCAATAATCAATAGGCCTACTAATTTATCGACTTAAGTCTCCATCACTACGCGCGATGGGTGCCCACAACCGACCTTATGATTTATATGTCGACAAACCGCAGCGCTGAGCACAGGTTCACGAGCGTTTCTGGCGATCCTTCTTTTGGCCCTCCTGATCGCTAGCTACCTCGTTATGTCGACTTCTCCATGAAACGTTCAAATAATGAACAGAGAAGAAGGCATAGTGGTGAACCGCTCCCGCTGCCGGCCGTCCACCACTCCTGCCGGTTCGCGATTCCCTCGCTATGGCCCTCCGGGAGCCTGTTCGCGACACCTTGCCGCATCCCCCCGATGATCGACCCAGCTCTCTCGCTCGGACCGCGGCGTGGCACGGCGTGTCCCCTGTCCGGTTGCCCCGCAGGTGCCCCAGGCGTGTCCCCACCACCGCAGGGCACTCACATCACGAGGAGGTCTGCTCACGTACTCAGTGGAAAGCCGGATGCTGGCGTCACGCTGGTACCGCAGCAACCCGAGCCCTCTGATCCATGGCCGTCAGGCCGGCCGAGCCGGGTCACCCCCACCGACGGGATGAGGCAACCGCGCTCAGAGACCGACAAGCGCGTACAGCGCAGCAACTTCCTGAGGCGAGAGGTTGCGCAACCGGCCGGGTCGGTGGGAACCAAGGTAGACAGGGCCGATCGCCGTCCGGACCAGGGACTGGACCGGGTGCCCGACCTCGGAGAGCAGCCGGCGGACAACATGCTTACGTCCTTCGTGCAGGACCACCTCGACCAGGACCTTGTTGGCAGAGCTGTCGACCAGCTTGAAGCTGTCGACCTTGACGGGGCCGTCCTCGAGGAGGATCCCGGCGCGCAGGCGCTTGCCGACGTCGCGCTGGACCGGCCCGATGATCTCGGCCAGGTAGGTTTTGGGGACCTCGTAGGAGGGGTGGGACAAGCGGTGTGCCAACTCGCCGTCATTGGTCAGCAGCAGCAGTCCTTCGGTGTCGGCGTCGAGCCGCCCGACGTGGAACAACCGTTCCTTTCGGTCGATGACCAGATCGCCGACGGTGGGCCGGCCATCCGGGTCCGACATCGCCGAGACCATCCCCTTGGGCTTGTTCAGGGCCAGGTACACGCGCGTGGTGGAAGTGGTGACGCGCAGGCCGTCAACGCGGATCACGGCCGTCTCGGGGTCGACTCGGCGTCCCTGCTCGAGCACCGGCTCCCCGTCAACGGACACTCGACCTTCGCCGATGAGCACCTCGCACGCTCGGCGGGAGCCCATCCCTGCGGCAGCGAGGACCTTCTGGAGCCGGATATTTTCGTCGTTCATGTCGCCATCTCAGGTGGAGGATGAGTCAGACGTGAGTTCGTCGACCTCAGGCAGTAGTGGAGCAAGGGACGGCAGCTCATCGAGTGACTGAAGTCCTAGCCGCTCGAGAAGATAGTGCGTGGTGCGGTACCGGGTGGCGCCCGTGTCCTCGTCAGGGCCTGCTTCGACCACGAGTCCGCGGGCTACGAGTGTCCGGACGACGCCGTCGACGTTCACTCCGCGGACCGCGCTCACCCGCTGCCTGGTTACCGGCTGCCGGTACGCGATGACCGCGAGCGTCTCGAGCGCTGCCTGGGTGAGTCGGGCCTGCTGGCCGTCCAAGATGTAGCGCTCGACGTACGGTGCGCAGTCCGTCCGCGTGTAGAACCGCCATCCGCCGGCCACCTGGCGTAGTTCGAAGCCACGGCCGGACGCCGTGTACTCCTGTGCCAGTGCATGCAGGACAGCCTCCACCTCGACGGTAGGCCGGTCGACGACCTGCGCCAGGGTGACGGAGGGAACCGGCACGTCGGTGACCAGCAGCACCGACTCCACGACGGCCGACAGGGGCGGATCAGCCGCCGGCAGCTCCTTCCCAGAACCGTCAGGGAGCGGCTCAGAGGCGACATGCTCCAGATCAGCTGCCCCAGCGCTCTGACTCCCGTCCGTGGCGACGGGTGCGTCAGCGGACTCGGACGCCGCAGCCATGAGGGCGTCGTACCGCAGCTCGGGCGCCGGCTCCACCGGGTGCTGCGACGGGTCGACGCCTCCCGCGGGTCGTTGGTCGTCGGTCATGTTGCTCCTTCCTCGTCCTGGGTCTGCCGGGCCTGTCGCTCCCGGCTCGGCCCACCATGGTCGCTGCCCGCGTTGTCGCCTTGTCCGTGCGACGCCTGCCACACCTCAGGGACCGCCTCGTCCCACTCGGCACCGGCCGCGGCCGCCACGTCGTCGCTGTCCTCGCCCAGCGCAGGTCCCGTCCACCGCACCCGCAGCTCGGCCAACGCCTCGGCCTGCTCGAAGGCCACCAGCCCCTCGCGATACAGCTCGAGCAGCCCCAGGAACCGGGCCACGACCTCGAGCGTGCCATGGCAGTCAGACGTTAAGTGTCGAAAGCTTGCGCCCCCGGTGCGGCGCAGCCGCTCATGCAGCAGAGCGGTCTGCTCGCGGACGCTCACCGTGCCGCCATGTGCGTGGTCCACCGCAACGAGCTCCTCGGCGCGCGGCGCCAGCGCCTTTGCGGCCAGCAGGGCGAACTCCCCCGGCCCCAGCCCGAGCAGCACCTCTGGGAGTAGACCGGCGTACTGCGGCTCGAGGGTCACCTGCCGCGGGTAGCGATGGGACTCCTCGGCCAGCAGCCCGGCAAGGTGTGCGGCTGCGAGCTTGTACGCGCGGTACTGCAGCAGCCGGGCGAACAGCAGGTCCCGGGCCTCCAGGAGCGCCAGGTCCTCCTCATCCTCCACCTCGGCTCCAGGCAGGAGGCGGGCGGCCTTGAGATCGAGCAGCGTGGCACGACGACAAGGAACTCGGTCGCCATCCCCAAGTCCCACGTTGCTCCGAGGCTGCGGATATGCGCGATGAAATCGTCGGTGACCTTCGACAGCGCCACGTCGGTGACATCGAGCTGATGTTTGCTGATCAGCCCGAGAAGCAGGTCGAAGGGCCCTTCGAAGACGTCCAGCCGAACCCGGAACCCCTCCCGCGGCCCGAGCTCAGTGTCGTGCTCGTCCGCCATGGCCTCAGCCACCGGTGAGCACCGTCATCAGCGGTCCCAGCACGGCGTCGAGCACCCGGGGCAGCAGCGGGAGTGGGCCTCCGAGCGGAATGAGAAGCAGCGCCAGCAGGACGGCGATGCCGATGTTCTGCTCCACCAGGTAGTGCTGGGCCTTCTGCCAGCCGGGCGTCCGCGGCGAAAGGGCGAACAACAACCGTCCACCGTCCAGGGGCGGCAAGGGAACGAGGCTGAGCGCGCCCAGGTAGAGCTGTGAGGCCCCCCCGAGAAGCAGCGCGATCTGCCCCGGGGCCGGTGAGAGCGACACTCCGTGCTGCAGCAAGGACGCCAGTCCGCCTTCGATGCCGAAGTCGGCAGTGGCGCGGAACGCAAGCAGCAGTCCTGCTCCCAGCAGCAGGTTGGCAACGGGCCCGGCGAGGGTGACCGCGAGGACAGCGCCCCGGCGCCGCCTGTCCAGAACGTCCACCGGTCTTGCCCATCCGAGGCCTGAAATAGCAGCAGCTACACAACCAAAAGGATCGAGGTGACGTCGAGGGTCAGGCTTTACTCGACCCTCCTGTCTCGGGCGACGATCACCGAGTCGGTCAGCGACCACACTCTGCACCCACCCATGGAGCGTGATTCCCCCCACGAAGGACAGCAGCAGTACGCCCAGCGCGGCTGGGTGCGCGAGCGCGTACAGCACGTCAGCGGCCGCGCAGACGGCGCACCAGGATGCTGGCCTCGCCCTTCGCCTCGAAGTCGGCAAGCACGACGGCCAACGCCTCGCGGACGACGCGCCCGCGGTCAACGGGTAACCCATGATCCCCACGCAGCATCAAACGGGCGTGCTCGAGGTCCATGAGCTCGTCCGGCGACACGTAGACCGTGATCTTCTCGTCGTGCCGCTCGCGCCCGCTAGGCCGCCGGTCAGCGACGGCCCGAGGGCGCCGGCGCGAGGTCGGGCGAACGGTGTTGGACGCTTCCTCCAGCCCGTCGGTGTCTTGCGACGACACCGGCCACGCGGGGGACTGTGAGGCAACCTGCAGGTCAGCGGTCCCCTCCGCAACGCGGGCGTCGCGCTTGGCACCCTCGCGAGGGAGCGGCGTGCCGACCTCGCCGGCCTGCTCCCGACCAGCGGAGTCTCCACCAGAGTCCCCGTCCCCCGTCGAGCGGAACAGCTCGTCCGCGCCGGGGAGCGCGATGCGGCGACTCATCGGGCCAGCACCTCCTTGGCGAGGTCGCGGTAGGCGGTGGCTCCCGAGGAGGTGGACGCGTAGGACGTGATCGGCTCGCCCGCCACGGTCGTCTCCGGGAAACGGATGGTCCGATTGATGACCGTGTGGAAGACCCGGTCACCGAAAGCTTCCACGACGCGTGACAGCACCTCTCGGCTGTGAAGGGTCCGAGCATCATACATAGTGGCTAGAATACCCTCAACCTCAAGGCGAGGGTTGAGCCGCTCCTTAATTTTCTCTATAGTCTGAATAAGCAGGGCTACACCCCGCAATGCGAAGAACTCACACTCCAGCGGAATGATGACGCTGTCGGCTGCGGTCAGTGCGTTCACCGTCAAGAGTCCGAGCGAAGGCTGGCAGTCCATCAAGATGATGTCGTAGTCCGCCACGACCGGACCGAGGGCGCGGAGCAGCGTCTGCTCGCGAGCCACCTCATTGACGAGCTGCACCTCAGCAGCGGACAGATCGATGTTGCTCGGCAGCAGGTCCATGCCGGCGACATTGGTTTTCAGCATCACGTCGTCGACGGTGACGCCGCGGTCCATGAGCAAGTTGTAGACGGTGCGGTCGAGCTGCAGCGGGTTGACCCCGAGACCGACCGACAACGCGCCTTGCGGGTCGAGGTCGACGAGCAGCACCCGTCGCCCCTGCTCAGCCAGCGCCGCGCCCAGGTTGATCGTGGAGGTGGTCTTCCCCACGCCGCCTTTCTGGTTGCACATGGCGATGATCCGTGCCGGACCGTGGCGCTCCAGGGCGGGTGGCTCAGGCAGGTACGGCAGCGGACGTCCCGTCGGCCCCGTCTCCCCGACGACGGGGGCAGCTTTTGTCGACATGCTCACAAGTGCACGTACCTTTCTAGGGACTGAGTGCTGTTGCGACTTGCCGCCCTGTGTCCTTGACGACGACGGGACTGTACGGCGTCAGTCAGTGGCGATACAACGTCACGGAGATATCTGTGGGCGACACGCCGTGTGACTGTGGACAAACACCCGCACCCTGGCCAGACAGGCTCAGGCGAGGGCACGGGGGTGCGCCCCGGCGTAGACCTCGCGGAGCCGGTCGACGGTCACCAGGGTGTAGATCTGAGTGGTCGTCACGGACGCATGACCCAGCAGCTCCTGGACGACCCGTACATCGGCTCCGCCGTCGAGCAGGTGGGTCGCGAACGAGTGCCGCAGGGTGTGGGGGGAGACCTCGACCGTCAGCCCGGCCCGGCCCGCCGCCGCTTTCAATACCGCCCAGGCGCTCTGTCGCGACAGCGGCCCACCCCGCGCATTGACAAACAGCGCCGGCGTCCCCTTGCCCGCCACGGCCAGCGCCGGACGGCCCCGCACGACGTACGCCTCGACCGCCCGCAAGGCGTAAGACCCGACAGGCACGATTCGTTGCCTGCCCCCCTTGCCGTCCAGCCGGACCAGCCCCTCGACGCGGTCGAGTTCGTCGAGGGTCAGCCCGACGACCTCCGAGATCCGGGCGCCAGTGCCGTAGAGCAGCTCGAGCAGCGCCTGGTCGCGTAAGGACAGGGCCGTGTCGCCGGAGCCGGCCGCGGCGAGCAGTTGGGAGACCTCCTGCACCGAGATCGCCTTGGGGAGCCGGCGCGCGGGGGTGGGCGGCCGGACCCGCGCCGACGGGTCGAATGCGGTCAGCCCCTCCCGCAGCGCGAAGCGGTGCAGACCTCGGACGGCCACCACGGTCCGGGCGGCCGAGGTCGCCGACAGCGGTGGGTGCTGCCCGGATCCCGCCCGCAGGGAGGCCAGGAACTCCGCGACCGCCAGCTCGGTCACGTCCGACAGCGAGCAGACAGCATCGGACGCGAGGAAGTCGACGTACCGGCGCAGGTCCCGCCGGTAGGACAGCAGCGTGTTGGCCGCAAGGCCACGCTCGACAGCCAAGTGGTCGAGGTAGCAGCCGACGACCCGCTCGACCCCGGGAGCAGTCAGGCGAGAACCTCAGACCACGGGACCGACGGGAGCCCGTGGGCCTCGGCAACGGGGGCATAGGTCAGCTGGCCACCAACCGTGTTGACGCCGAGAGCCAGCGCGGAGTCGGTCTCGGCAGCAGCCCGCAGGCCCCGGTCGGCGATCTCCACCGCGTAGGGCAGCGTCACGTTGGTCAGCGCATACGTGGAGGTGTTGGGGACCGCGCCGGGCATGTTGGCGACGCAGTAGAACAGCGAGCCGTTGACCTCGAACGTCGGGTCGGAGTGCGTCGTGGGTCGGGTCGACTCGAAGCAGCCACCCTGGTCGACGGAGATGTCGACGAGCACCGAGCCCTGTTTCATCCGTCCGACGAGGTCGTCGGAGATCAGCATCGGTGCTTTCGCGCCGGGGACCAGCACCGCGCCGATGACAAGGTCAGCGTCGAGGACGGCCCGCTCGATCTCGTAGGTGTTGGACGTGACGGTCTGCATGTGGCCCTGGTAGATCCGGTCCACCTCGCGCAGCCGGTCGACGTTCTTGTCGAGCAGCAGGACCTCGGCCTGCATGCCGAGGGCGATCGCGGCGGCGTTGAGACCGGACACGCCGGCGCCGAGGACGACGACCTTCGCGGCGTAGACACCCGAGACACCACCCATCAGCACGCCCCGACCGCCGGCGGCGCGCTCCAGGCAGTGCGCCCCGACCTGAGGTGCCATCCGGCCGGCCACCTCCGACATAGGGGCAAGCAGCGGCAGCGACCTGTCGGGCCGCTGCACGGTCTCGTAGGCGACTGCCGTCGTACCGGCTGCCAGCAGCGCGTCGGTGCAGGCCCGCGAGGCGGCCAGGTGAAGATAGGTGAACAACATCTGGTCGGAGCGCATCCGGTGGTACTCCTCCGCCACCGGCTCCTTGACCTTCAGCACCAGGTCGCCGGTCGCCCACACGTCGTCGGCGTGGCCGAGGATCGTCGCGCCCGAGGCGACGAACTCCTCGTCGGTGATCGAGGAGCCGACACCGGCGTCCTTCTCAACAAACACCTCGTGCCCGTGCGCGACAAGCTCGTGCACCCCTGCGGGCGTGATGGCCACGCGGTACTCGTGGTTCTTGACCTCGCGGGGGATGCCGACGCGCATGCTGATCAACTCCTGTTTGTGCAGGTCAGAGGGGGTACGACGCCTTCGTCCTGAGCCGGGTCCGGGCCAGGGACGACGACAAGACCGACGGCAGGGTCGCTCGCCACCGGACGTGCCAGGTCGTGCATCGCGCCAGCGTAGGGGGTGGCCCCGCGGCCCGGCGAACGGCGGTCACCACTTGGCGCGCAGGACCGCGTCGAGAACGACGCCGGCCACCAGCTGGAGCCCGAGCCACTGCCGGGGCTGCGGCAGCCGGGCCGTCGCGACGAGCAGCCAGGGAACGAACGGCAGCCAGATCCGCTCGACCTCCCCACGGGAGGCGCCCGACAGGTCCGACACCCCCACCGCCACCGCCACAGGCACGACCAGCCACGCCAGAGCGCCGCGCGGGCGGGCGACCAGCGCTGTCATTCCGGCCGGTCCCAGAGCCACGGCCAGGACGGCAAGGTTCGCGAACAGGAAGTAGTCATAGGGCCGCCGGCCACCATCACCGGCGCGGACCCTCACCAGCGTCTGGTCAAGCCCGTCCGGGTAGTAGAACCCGAAGTACCAGAAGAACCCGAGCACACCGAGCACACCGACGCTGGCCCAGAACAGGGGCCGGACCCGGCGGGTGACGGCCAGCACGAGCAGCCCCAGCGGGATCACGCTGTAGCTGAGCATCAAGGCGACCCCGATCACGACCCCCCCAGCCAGCGCCCCCCGTCGCACGGCCACCAGTGCGATCCCCCAGGCCATCACCGCCATGAAGAGCGCATCCGCGCTGACGGCAACCCACAGCGCCGCCGGCGCAAGCGCCACGAAGGGCGCGCAGGCCCGGGCGGTGGGCTCGTCCACAACCGACCGCACCGTCACGAGGACGGCCGCCACCGCCGTACACCCGACGCCGACGAACAAGACCGCGGCCGGACCAGGACCCCCGAGACCAACAGCCCGCAGGCCGGCGAGGACGAGCAGGAGCAGCGGCGGGTGGCCGGCGACCTGAGTCGTCCAAGGATGCGGGCCGTGCGCGATCGTCCTGGTGAAGCCGTCCAGGAAGCTCCCGAAGCCGTCCACCCGCGGCACGTCGTGCAGGTACTCCCCACTCGGCAGCAGCGGGTCCCGCAGGGCCGCCGGCCCGTCCATGAGCGCCAGCGCCACGCTCCACAGCACCGCGGCGCCGGTCGATGCGACGAGAAATCGTCCCCACGGCAGGGTCACCAGCCACGGCGCGCGCCGGTAGAGCAGCACCCCCGCAATGACGGGTACGACGGTCCACGCCCCCACCCGCGGGCCGTAGTGGCCGGCGAACGGCGGGGCGTAGAGGTCGAGCTTGGGATTGTCCCAGAACAGCGCCCACAGGCCGACAACCAGCGGGAGGACGACAACCGTTGCAGCGGGCCACCCGACGGTCCGCCGCACCGTCGTCAGCAGTGCGGTCTCCGCAGGCCTGAGCACAGGGCCACGCTAGTCACGGGCCTGCGGAGCTGGGACGGGCCTGCCAGGGGGCGTCAGCGGGCCGTAACCCCTCGAAGCCGCGCGCTGCCGAAGCCGCCGCGGCCAGGATCCCGACCGCAGCGGCGGCGTTCTCGAGCGCCCCGGACAGGATGGCCGAGACGGCGTCGGCCAGCGGCAGCCAGCGTGCGGTCATCTCCAGCTCCTCATGCTCCTGCACGTCGCGCGTGACGGTCCTGACATCACGGGCGAGGTAGAGCCGGATCGCCTCGTCGGTCATCCCGGGGCTCGTCAAGACGTCGGCCAGGACGTGCCAGGTGTCCGCCGCGTAGCCGGCCTCCTCCTTGAGCTCCCGCTGCGCGGCCAGCAGTCCGGCCTCGCCGACGACGTCGAGCAGGCCCGCGGGGAGCTCGTCAAGCCGGCGACCGACCGGGTGCCGGTACTGCGTGACGACCAGGACCTGGTCACCGTCGAGGGCCACCACCCCGACCGCCCCTGGGTGGACGACGACGTCGCGTTGCGACGAGGTCTCCCCCGGCATCGTGACGATGTCCCGACGCATGTCGATGATGCGACCGTGATAAACGATCTCGGAGCTCAGGACCTCGTAGTCATGCATGCCGCCACTGTCGCAAATCCACACGGCCCTGACCGTGTGGATTTGCGAAAGAGGGACGGCCGCGCTCTCAGCGGCGACCGTTGAGCACCACCCCGAGGTAGACGGCAGCCAGCAGCGGGCCGACCCCGCCGACGACGGCGGGCAGAAGTAGGGGAAGCAGGGCGAGAACCGTCGCGACGGTCTTCTCTCGCTGGGTCCAGCGCGGGCTCGACCAGGCGAGTGCCGTGGTCATGGCTTCCCCTTCAGGAGCAGCTGGTCGACGGAGTCGCGAAAGCGCTCCCAGTCCTCGGTGAACCCGCCCAGGGCGCGGCGGCCGTCCTCGGTCAGTGCGTAGTACCGACGGGGCGGCCCCGACTCCGACTCGGCCCAGGTCGTGGTGACCCAGCCCTCGCGCCGCAGCCGTGACAGCAGCGGGTAGATCGTCCCCTCGCTGGTCACCAGGCCCTCGACGTCGCTCAGCCTCCTAACGAGGTCGAACCCGTAGAGCTCGGCCTCGGCGAGCAGGGCCAGGACGCAGAACTCCAGCACGCCACGCCGGAGTTGGGAGATGCGTGTCCCACCCGGTTCCATGCGTTGCACGGTACCCGACCCAGCAAGGTTGTACGAGTCCTTTGTCCGGCGTGTTTCGAGGCGTACCGTCCGTCTGTGCCCGCACAGACCGCGCAGGTGACGACGCTGACACAGGCACGCGCGGAGTTCTTCCGGCACGCCACCGCGCGGATCCTCGCGGTCCAGCTGCTCAGCTTCGGAACGCTGCGCGTGGCGATCGGCGGCTGGTCCTGGGCCGATGTGTCCGTTGCCGTCGTACTGGTGGGGCTGCAGCCGTTCACCGAGTGGCTGATCCACGTGTTCGTGCTGCACTGCCCAGCCAACGGGCGGCTCCGCGACCGGCTCGCCGGCTCCAGCCACCGCCGGCACCACGAGGATCCACGCGACCTGCGGTTCCAGTTCCTGCACCCCTACGCCCTCTACGCCCTGACCGCCGTCCTCGTCCTGCTCGTCCTCGCGCTGCAGACCCCCTCAACCGTCACCGGAGCGCTCGTCGCGGTCGCACTCACGGCCACCTACGAGTGGGTGCACTTCCTGATCCACACCGACTACCCGCCACGTCGCGGGCCTTACCGGCGGCTCCACCGGGCGCACCGGCTTCACCACTTCCGCAACGAGCGCTACTGGCTCGGGGTCACTGCCCGGACCGGCGACCGCCTGCTCGGCACGAACCCCCGCAAGGACAACGTCGAGGTCTCCCCCACAGCCCGCTCGGCGCTTGTACGCCGGTGACGCAGGAGCCGCTGGCCTCCCGTCCCGGATTCATGACGGCTGTCCTCGACGCGCTTCCCCCACAGACAGCGGTCGTCGACGGGCACGGCACGATCGTGGCCGTCAACGTGGCCTGGTCGCGGTTCATGACCGAGCGCGGCGGCGAGCCTCGGCGCTGCGCCCAGGGCGTCAACGTCTTCGAGGTCCTCTCCCGGGTCCGCGGCCACGACCGGGGCGTCCGCTCACGAGGCGGCAGAAGGGCTGCGAGCGGTCCTGCGTGGTGAGACCGCCGAGTTCGACCGCGACATCACCTGCGTCTTGCGCCCGGACGACCCGGCTGTTCTTCTCGCTGCAAATGGTGCCGCACCGGGTGCTGCTCCTGGACCGCCTGCAGCAGGCCATGGGATCGCGTGACGCCAGCCGCGCCGCCGTACTGTTCATCGACCTCGACCAGTTCAAGCTCGCCAACGACGGTTACGGCCACACTGCCGGCGACCATGTCCTGCAGCAGCTCGCCCGCCGACTGCTGGCCGTGGTGCGCTTTTCGGACACCGTCGCCCGGCTGGCCGGGGACGAGTTCGTCATCCTGTGCGAGCGGCTGCCGTTCGTCACCGAGGCCTTCCGGCTCACCCAGCGGGTCCTTGCCACCGTCACCGAGCCGTTCAGCGGTCGATGGCGCCCGTCTCTCGCCTCGGCACGAGCATCGGGATCGCGACTGCCTAGTCTTGTTCTCCAGCGCCCGCCCAGCCGCCGAGATCCGCCGCCTGGTCCAACGCTGACGGCGCGAACTCAGCGTTACAGGGGCAGCCGCTGGGAGTCGGCCCGCTGGACGGCCGCCGCGACAAGGGCCGCGAACAACGGGTGCGCTCGGGTCGGTCGCGACCGAAACTCTGGGTGCGCCTGGGTGCCCACAAAGAACGGGTGAACCTCCGCGGGCAGCTCCACGATCTCGACCAGCGCCCCATCCGGGGACGTGCCGGAGAAGACCAGACCCGCTGCTTCGAGGGCGGGCCGGTAGGTGTTGTTGACCTCATACCGGTGACGGTGCCGTTCGGTGGCGGAGGCATCGCCGTACGCGAGAGCCGCGACCGAACCTTTCAGGAGCCTGGTGGGCCACAGCCCCAGGCGCATGGTGCCGCCCATGTCGCGCTCACCGGCAACGACGTCCTCCTGGTCGGCCATGGTCGCGATCACCGGGTCCGGTGTCTCGGGGTCGAACTCGGTGCTGCTGGCCTTGACGATCCCGGCGAGCGAGCGGGCCGCCTCGATGACCATGCACTGCAGGCCAAGGCAGAGCCCGAGCGTCGGGATGAGGTTCACCCTGGCGTAGGTGATCGCGCCCAGCTTGCCCTCGATCCCGCGGACCCCGAACCCACCGGGGATCAGCACCCCGTCGACGCCCTCGAGCGCCCGGGCCGCGCCTTCGGGGCTCTCGCACTCGTCCGAGGGGACCCAGCGGATGACGACCCTGGCGTCGTTGTGGAACCCACCGGCGCGCAGCGCCTCCGTCACCGACAGGTAGGCGTCGGGCAGGTCGACGTACTTGCCGACGAGCGCGATCGTGACCACGCGGGCGGGGTGGTGCACGCGTTGGAGCAGCCGGTCCCAGTCGGTCCAGTCGACATCACGAAAGGGCAGGCCGAGCCGCCGTACGACGTAGGCGTCCAGGCCCTCGCCGTGCAGGACCCGCGGGATGTCGTAGATAGAGGAGGCATCGACGGCCGAGACGACAGCGTCGATGTCGACGTCGCACATCGCGGCGATCTTGCGCTTGATGCCGTCGTTGATCGGCCGGTCGGAGCGGCAGACGATGGCGTCCGGGGTGATGCCGATGGTGCGCAGGGCCTGCACGGAGTGCTGTGTCGGTTTGGTCTTGAGCTCACCGGACGGGCCGATGTAGGGGATGAGGCTGACATGCAGGAAAAAGCAGCGGTCGCGACCGACCTGCTGGCGCACCTGCCGCGCGGCCTCGAGGAACGGCAGCGACTCGATGTCGCCGACGGTCCCGCCGACCTCGGTGATGACCACGTCGACGCCCTCCCCGCCGAGCGCGAGGATCCGGCCCTTGATCTCGTCGGTGATGTGCGGGATGACCTGCACGGTGTCGCCGAGGTACTCCCCGCGCCGCTCCTTGGCGATCACGGCGCTGTAGACCTGACCCGTCGTGACGTTGGCGTCGCCGTGCAGGTCCTCGTCGAGGAACCGCTCGTAGTGGCCGACGTCGAGGTCGGTCTCGGCTCCGTCGTTGGTGACGAACACCTCACCGTGTTGGAACGGGTTCATCGTGCCGGGATCGACGTTCAGGTAGGGGTCAAGCTTCTGCATCGTGACCCGCAGTCCGCGGGCCTTGAGCAGCCTGCCGAGCGAGGACGCGGTGAGGCCCTTACCCAGCGAGGACGCGACGCCCCCGGTGACGAACAGGTGACAGGTCTGGCCCTCGGAACTACGCGCCAAGGTGGGCTCCCGTGCTCAGTGCTGACTGACCAGCAGGTCCAACGCCTGCTGCACGGAAGTCCACTCTAACAACCCTGCTGCCAGGCTGCGTGGGGACGCGCTCAGAAGTAGTCCAGCATCTCCGGCGGTGGACCCGCGAAGGCCGCCTCAAGTTCGGGGACCGGCCGGTCGGCGTGCCCGCTGCGGTGCAGCGCGCGCCCGACCCCGGCGAACAGCAGCGCCAGTCCTTGCGGGGTGAGGGTGGGCAGTCCGTCCGCCGGCCGTGGCTCGAGGACCCCGCGACCTTCGCGTACGACGAGCTGGTGGCCGGCGCCGGCCAGGCCGAACGCCGCGGTCGCGTCCAGCCCGAAGCCACGCGCGAGGATCGCAGCCGCCGGGTCGAGGACCCGCAGCATCCATGGCTGCACGCTGCTCGGCGCGGGCACCCGGAACCCCAGAAGCAGCTGGAGGTCGATGGTGCTCCCCCGCCAGGCCATCGTGTCGACGAGCGCGCTCCACGAACCGAGGCTGCCAACCAGCGCACTCAGAGCTTCGGGGGTGCTGCCGAGACAGTCCCGGACCCAGATCCGGTGCGCGTCGTAGGTGCCCCGGTCGTAGGCGACGTAGCCGGTGACCTCACCGTCCTGCTCCGCCACGGTCACGACGTCACGGTCCAGCACCGTGGAGGTATAGCTCGTCCCGATGCGGGTGAGCAGCCCCGACCCGGTGCGGCCGCGCGCGGCGTACAGCTCCCGCAAGGCGTCGAGATCTGCAGGCACCGCCCCCCGCAGCATCACCGACTGTTCCCGCGCGGGCAGCCCCAGCACGGGCAGGACGGTCTCGTCGAGCGAGCCCACGACCTCCCAGCCCATCCGTCGGTAGACGCCTGGCGCGGTCGGAAACAGCACGCTCACCGGCTCCGGGGCATGGGCGAGCAGCACCTCTGTCATCCGGGGCACCAGCCCCTGACCGCGTCCGTCGGGGTGCACGACGACGCCTGCGATGCCCGCCATCGGGACCGGCCGACCGCACCACCACTGTTGGTAGGGACGGGCCACCATCTTGGCGACGAGCCGTCCGGTGTCGTCGAACGCACCGACTCCGTGCGAGGGGGTTCCGGCTGACGGGGGTGAGGACCGGTCGCCGCCGAACCCGAGCATGCTCAAGTCCCAGCGCTGCTGGAGGTCGTCGTCGGTAAGAGTCCGGATCCTCACCGTCCCTTGGCCTCTGCGGCTGCGGCGAGCAGCTCCTCGGCGTGGCCTCGGGCCAGGCCGCTGTCGAGGCCGGCCAGCATGCGGGACAGCTCGGCGACGCGCGACGCATCGTCAAGGCTGACGATGCCGCTGCGGGTGATGCTGCCGTCGTCGGCTTTGACGACGTGCAAGTGCTGGTCCGCGAAGGCCGCGACCTGCGGCAGATGCGTCACCACGATGACCTGGTGGCTCTTGGCGAGCCGAGCCAGGCGCTTGCCGACCTCGACGGCGGCCTTGCCGCCAACGCCCGCGTCCACCTCGTCGAAGACCATGACCGGCACCCCGTCGGACCCTGCGAACACGACCTCGACGGCCAGCATCACCCGAGACAGCTCACCCCCGGACGCACCCTTGTGCAGCGGCCTGGCCGGAGCGCCGGGGTGCGGGATGAGCAGCAGCTCGACATCGTCGACGCCGTCGGCACCGGCTGCGACCCGGGAGTCGCCCACCTGCAGCCCGTCCAGTGATGGACGCTGGGACACCACGGCCGTGACGACGGCGTGCGGCATCGCCAACTCGACCAGCTCGGCGGTGACGGCCGTGCCGAACCGCGTCGCGGCCTGCTCGCGGTCCTTGGTCAGGGCAGCGGCGAGGGTGCCGAGCTCCTTCTCCAGCTTCGCGTCCTCAGCGGCCAGAGCCAGCACGGTGTCGCCGGTGCCGTCGAGCTCCAGCAACCGGTCGTTGGCGCCAGCAGCCCACGCGAGCACCCCGTCCACGTCTTCGGTCGCATGCCGTCGCACCAGGGCGGTGAGCGCGGCGAGGCGGTCCTGTGCCACCTCGAGCCGACGCGGGTCGGCGTCGATGCCGGCAGCGTAGGACGCGAGCTCCTGAGCGAGGTCGGCCGTGAGCAGGGCGGCTTCCTTCGCCCTTGCCGCGAGGGTCGCCAGGCCCGGGTCGTGACCGGTCGCACCCTCGAGCGTGCGGCGGGCGGCGGTGAGCAGCTGGAGGGCGTCCGTGGCTTCGCCGGTCTCGTCGCCGGTGAGCGCCTGCTGAGCGGTGGCTGCGGCGGTCCGCAAGTCGTCGGCATTGGCCAGGCGCTCGATCTCGATCGCCAGGTGGTGGCCTTCCCCGGACAGGGGGGCCGTGGCCTCGACCTCGGCGAGCCCCAGCCGCAGCAGGTCGGCCTCGCGGGCGCGCTGGGCCGCCTCGGCCTCGAGCTGCTGCAGCGTGGCCCGGACGTCACGCCAACGCGCCCACAGCCCGGCGAAGCGCTCGCGCTTGTCGAGCACGTCCGTGCCGGCGAAGCGGTCGAGCGCGGCACGCTGCCGGATCGGCTGGAGCAGCCGTTGCTGGTCGCTCTGTCCGTGGACGGCGAGCAGCTCCTCACCGAGCTCGGCCAGGACCCCCACCGGGACGCTGCGGCCACCGACGTGCGCCCGCGAGCGTCCGTCCGCGGCGACGCTGCGGCTGAGCAGCAGCGTGCCCTCGTCGAGCTCGCCACCGGCGTCGGTCGCCCTCGCCGCCGCCGGGTGGTCCGGGTCGATCGCGAGCCGACCTTCCACGACGGCCTTGGCCGCTCCCGGGCGCACCCGGCCCGCGTCGGCGCGACCGCCGAACAGCAAGGTGAGCCCCTGCACCACCATCGTCTTGCCGGCGCCGGTCTCGCCCGTCACCACCGTCAAGCCGGGAGCGAGCTCGAGAACGGCGTCGTCGATCACGCCGAGTCCCCGGATCCGCATCTCCTCGAGCACTCGCTGACCATAGCCGCGCGCAGCGACGGTTTCGGCTCTGCACACGCCGTGCCCGATGGCACCTGTGGACAGCTCCGCCCGCCATGACTGCCCGGGTCGCCGGCACCGCCTCCTGTTTTTGTTCTGCCTCACCGAGTCCGGCGCACCCGACGTCGAGGTCTGAGCGCCCCTCAGCGGGGCGAGCGACCCCGCCACCCATCGACGTCGAGGTCGAACTTGTCCACCAGCGTGTCGGTGAACGTCCGCGGGTGCGACGTCCGGGCCAGCGGCACCGGCACCGAGCCACGCCGCACCTCGACCCGGCTGCCATGGGGCAGCTCGATGGTCCGTCGCCCATCGCAGGCCAGGACCGCCTCGGCCCCGCTGGGCAGGACCTCCATCGCGACCACCGACGTCGGCGCGACCACCATCGATCGGGCAAACAAAGCATGCGCACTGATGGGTACGACGAGCAGCGCCTCCACCATGGGCCAGACGACCGGACCGCCGGCGCTGAAGGCGTAGGCCGTGGAGCCGGTCGGGGTGGCGGCGACCACCCCGTCGCACCCCCATCGGGACAGCGGCCGGCCGTCGACCTCGACCACCACCTCGAGCATCCGCTCGCGGGCGCCCTTCTCCACCGACGCCTCGTTCAGCGCCCACCCGGTACCGAGCAGCCGGCCGTCGCAGGTCGCAGTCACGTCGACCGTCAGTCGCTCCTCCACGTGGTAGTCGCGGGCCAGGACGTGCTCGACGGTCCCCTCGAGGTCGGACGACTCGGCCTCGGCAAGGAACCCGACGCGACCGAGGTTGATGCCGAGCAGCGGCACGCCGCAGTCGCGCGACAGCTCGGCAGCCCGCAGGATCGTCCCGTCTCCGCCGAGCACCAGCACGAGCTCGGAGCCAGCGGCCGCCTCGGTGCCGGAGGCGTAGACGGTCACGCCTGTCAGCCCGATGGCGTCGGCCTCCTCCGCGAGCAACCGGACCTCCACGCCGGCATCCTGCAGTCGCATCACGACGGCGCGGGCCGCCTCGGCAGTCTTGGCACGGCCGGTGTGGGCCAGGAGCAGCACAGCGCGGGTCACGGGCACGAGCCTGTCACGCCGGGCCCTCGAGGACCGCCTTCTGCAGGTCCTTCTCCTCCAACGGCGGCGCTCCGGCCGTCAGCCACAAGAAGAACTCCACGTTGCCACTCGGCCCAGGCAGCGGGCTCGCGACGACACCACGCACGCCGAGCCCCAGCCCGCGGGCCTTCTCAGCCACCCGTCGTACGGCGTGAGCCCGCGCCTGCGGGTCCCTCACCACGCCACCGCTGGGGAGGTTCTCGCGTCCCACCTCGAACTGCGGTTTGACCATGGGCAGGAAGTCCGCGTCGGGCGTGGCGCACCGCACCAGGGCGGGCAGGACCAGGCCGAGCGGGATAAAGGACAGGTCCGCGACGACCAGGTCGGCCGGTGCGCCAACCTGCCCAAGCTCCAGCGCCCGGGCGTTGACGCGCTCCACCACGGTGACCCGGTCGTCGGTCCGCAGCGACCAGTCGATCAGGCCGTAGCCGACGTCGACGGCCACCACGTGCGCAGCGCCGCGGCGCAGCAACACGTCGGTGAAGCCCCCCGTCGAGGCGCCCGCGTCCAGGACGCGTTTGCCCGACGGGTCATAACCGAACGCCTCGAGCGCGCCGAGGAGCTTGTGCGCGCCGCGCGAGACCCACTGCTCGCCCGGCTCGGCCTCGACGAGGACGGCCGTGGCGGCATCCACGCCCGTTGCCGGCTTCGTCGCCACCGTCCCTGCGACCTTGACCCGACCGCCGGCTATGAGCATGGCCGCCTGTTCGCGGCTGCGAGCCAGGCCCCTTCGCACCAGCTCAGCGTCGAGCCGGGCACGACGTGCCAGCTCAGACCTCGTCGAGGGCGGCGAGCGCGTCCTGCAGGGAGCGGTGCACAGCGTCGAACACCTCGACATGTTCAGCGACCGCAAGGACCTCCAGCCCGTCGAGCCGGTTGAGCGCCAGGTCCACGCCCGTCGGACCGGGGTCGGTCATGGGCTCAGGCTCCGCTGCTCGTCGACGGCGCTTTCTTGGCAGGCGCCTTCGCGGCAGCGGCTTTCCTGGCAGGGGCTTTCTTCGCAGGCGCCTTCTTGGCAGGCGCCTTCTTGGCAGGCGCCCTCTTGACGGCAGCCGTAGCCCTCGTCGTCGTGGCGGCCGCCGCTGGCTTGGTCGCCTCGCGCAGCTGGCCCTCGAGCTGGCGTACCCGTGCGGTCAGCTCAGTCACCTCATCGGCGCTGGCCAGCCCGACCCGGCCCAGGGCCTTGTCGACCTCGAACCTGACGAGCGCCGTCAGCGCCTCCCGGTTGCTCTTGCTTTGCGACAGCAGGTCATCGGCCAGGCCGCTGACCTGACCGGCTGTTGCCTCACCCTGCGCGACCAGCGCCTTCGCGGCCGACGTCGCCTTCTTGCGCGTCACCTCGGTCAGCCCACTGGCCAAAGCCAGGTATCCCTTGAGCGCATCCTTCACGTCAGTCCTCCTCGGGCAGCCTCGTTGCCGCGCGGAGAAACGCTACCGCCGTCCGGTACCGTCGCGCACGACCACGCGCCGACACGGCCAGGTTCAGGAGGGTGAGCGGTGGCCTCGGAACAGCAGTGCGCGCAGGCCTTCGAGGACCTCGCCGACCTCATTCAGGGGGTCGATGCCGGCACCCGACGCAAGTTCGCGATGGACCGAACCGTGTCATGCCGCGTGCCTGACGTGGGACAGACCTGGTCGGGGCGGGTGTGCGAGGACGGGCTGCTCGGTGTCACCCTCGGTGATGAGATGAAGGCCCAGGTGCGCTTGACGATTGCCAGCGAGGACCTGCTCAGCCTGGTCGGGGGCAAGATCCCGCTCGGGGTGGCCTTCGCCACCGGCAAGCTCAGGATCCAAGCCAGCCCGATGGACCTGCTGCGGCTGGGCTCCTTCCTCTAAGCAAGGTCCTCTCGTGCGGGGTCCCGTGCCGCTGGGTCGGTCCGATCAGCCCGGTCCCAGGCCAGCGCGCACGCGGCTCGCAGGGCGTCGGCCTCTGGGCCACTGGTCAGCAGGTCGTCCCCGTCGTACCACGCCCTCGCCTCACCGCAGTGGGCCTGCTCGCCGTGCACGGTCGGCTCGATGTGGGCCGTCAGCAGTCCACGAAGGTCCTGCGCCACGTAGGTCGGCCGACTTCCCACCGGCGCGCCGAGCAGTTGCGCCCGGTCGGTCACTCCTGTCAGCACAAGCAGGCTGTCCGCGCCGGCGCGGACAGCTCCGAGAACGTCGGTGTCTAGACGGTCGCCCACGATAAGGGGGCGCCGGGCACCGACCCGCTCGACGCTCGCGCGGTGCAGCTCGGGCTCGGGCTTGCCCACCACCACCGGGCGCCGACCCGTCGCGGTCACCAGCGCCTGCACCAGCGCCCCGTTGCCCGGGAGCAGCCCCCTCGGGCTCGGGTACGTCGAGTCCGCATTGCCCGCCACCCACAGCGCACCGGCACGGATGGCGACGCTGGCCTCAGCCAGGTCGCGCCACGAGGTCGACGGGTCCAGCCCCTGGACCACGGCGGCAACCGCATCGGCGGTCCGGACGGCGACAAACCCGCCTTCGGTGACTTCGGCCGCAAGGTCCTGTGTCCCGAGGACGAGGACGTTCGAGCCGACCGGGATCCGGTCACGCAGGTAGCCCACGGCCGCCTGCGCGCTCGTCACGACGTCGGTAGGGACGGCGTGGATCCCGAGCTCGGTCAGGTGCTCGGCCACCACCTGCGGTCGCCGGGAGGCGTTGTTGGTCACGAAGGCCACGCGCATCCCGCGATCACGGGCGGCACCGACGCTGTCGGCCGCGTGCGGCACAGCCGCGGCTCCGACGTACAACACCCCGTCGAGGTCGAGCAGGGCTGCGTCGTAGGCCTCACACAGGGGGACTGCACTGGCACCGAGCCCCGCCCCGACCGGCCCGTCCCCGACCTGAGCGGGCGTCAGCGGCGGGAGGCCGTCAACGCGGCCCGAGCCCCGCGCAAGGCAGTGCTGTAGTAGGCGATGTCCGGGCGCATGGCAGCGGCCAGCGCCAGGTGCTCCACGGCTGCCGTGAGGTCGCCGAGCTTCGTGGCGGCCAGGCCCAGTCCGAACTGGGCGTAGTCGTCGGCCGGGTTGATCGAGATGATCCAGGAGAAGTTCTCGCGCGCCTCCGGGTACATCCCCATGTCGAACTGCGCCCGAGCCAGGGCTTCGCGCGCCATCCGCGACTCAGGCTCGGAGGTCACCGTGTGCCCGAGCACCTGGACGGCAGCTGCAGCATCACCGCTTTCCAGCAACTCCACGCCTCGGGTGTACCAGTCATAGGCGTCACCCTGCGGAACGTGGTCCGGCGGTGGCGGTGGCAGGTCGGAGAACGGCCGGGGCTTCTCCTCGTCCGGGGCTCGCGGGTCATACCGGGGGTCGTACCTGTCGGACACGCCGACTCCCTCCTGTTCGCTCTTCCCGGTGGCCCCGCGTGTCGCAGGCCCTTGTCATCCTCCATTGCGCCGTGCTGGTCCGT
>JANXUE010000105.1 GCA_025352005.1 Frankiales bacterium | reverse complement strand
CACCGGTGACCTCCTCGCAGCCGCCCCGCCGCACTGCCCCCAGCGTCCGCCCCGGCGCCCGCCCGCCCGCCCGCCCCGCCGCCCGCCCGCGCGCCCGCCCCGCCACCCGGACGGCACCGCCACGCAAGCGGCCACCGGTCCGGCGTACCCGGCCGTTGGGGCTGCCGGGCAAGCGGCTGCGGATCGGCCTGTCGCTGCTGGGGGTGGCCGTATTGCTGCTCGCAGGACGGCTCGTGCAGCTGCAGGGACTGCAGCCCGCGGCGTACGCCGGGCAGGCGGGCGTCCAGCGGACCCGCGAGGTCCTGTTGCCTTCGCTGCGCGGCGAGGTGCTCGACCGCAACGGCAACGCGCTGGCGCTGTCGGTCATCGCCAAGAACGTCTACGCCGAGCCGCGGACCATCGCCAAGGGACGCTGCCAGGTCGGCGCGACCGACCCGTGCGACCCCGCCAGCATCGCCAAGGCTGTCGCTCCGCTGCTCGGCCTCGACGCCGCGAAGGTGCAGACCCAGCTGTCCTCCAGCAAGGGCTTCGTCTACCTCAAGCGCGATGTCAACCCGGCACTGGCCCAGCAGGTCATGAAACTCGACCTGCCCGGGATCGGCGCGGAGAGCACCAGCGAACGGGTGCACCCCTCGCACGATCTGGCCTCCGGTGTGCTCGGGTTCACCGACTTCGAGGGTATTGGCAGAGCCGGCGTCGAGCTCGCCATGCAGGACCTGCTGGCCGGCAAGGACGGCAAGACCATCGCGCGCTTCGACTCCTCCGGGCGGGTCATCCCCACCGGTGACGCCAGTCAGGTCAACCCAGTAGCCGGGCACGACGTCGAGCTGACGATCGACCGCGACCTGCAGTGGTACGCCCAGCAGCTGCTTGCCACGCAGGTCCAGGCGACGCAGGCGAAGAACGGCACCGTCGTGGTCATGGACATCAAGACCGGTGAGGTGCTCGCGCTCGCGACGGCCCCGACCTTCGACCCCGACAACCGGCCCAGCGGTGACTTCACGGCCAACCCGGCCGTGAGTGACGTCTACGAGCCCGGATCGGTCAACAAGGTCATCACCGCCGCAGCGGCTCTGCAAGCCGGCATCGTCACCCCGCAGACGGTCATCGAAGTGCCTCCGACGTACCGCGTGGCTGACAAGGTGCTGCACGACGCGGAGGTGCACGGCACCGAGCACCTGACCTTTGCCGGGGTGCTGGCAAAGTCGTCGAACATCGGCACCGTCAAGGTCGCGCAGCAGGTCGGACCGGACCGGATCTACGCGATGATGCGGGCGTTCGGCTTCGGCGACCGCTCCGGTCTCGGCCTGCCGGGGGAGAGCAAGGGGATCATCCCCGTCCCCGCCGACTGGTCGGGCACGTCGATCGCCAACATCCCCATCGGGCAGGGAATCTCCGTCAACGCGATACAGGTCGCGTCGGTCTACGCGACGCTCGCCAACGGTGGCGTACGCGTGCAGCCGAGCATCCTCAAGAGCACCCGGGACAGTGCCGGTCACGTGACGCCGGCCGCTGCTCCCACCCAGCGCCGGGTCGTCTCCGCCGCGGTCGCGGCCGACATTCGCGCCATGCTCGAGTCGGTGGTGTCGGAGCAGGGGACGGCCCCGCTGGCAGCCATCGCGGGCTACCGGGTGGCGGGCAAGACCGGCACCGCGCAGCGGGTCGCGACCAGCGGGCCGCGATCCGGCTTCTACGACGGCACCTACACCTCGTCCTTCATCGGCATGGCCCCCGCCGATGCGCCGCGCTTCGTCACGGCCGTGGTCCTGCAGGGCACCGGAGCAAAGGGCTACTTCGGAGGTCAGGTGGCGGCGCCCCTGTTCAGCAAGATCATGGGCTTCGCCCTCCGGTCGTACGACGTGGCACCGACCGGCACCACGCCGCCCGTGCTCCGCCTGTCCGTCGACTGACGCCGCTAGCCTCACCTCGTGCCTGCGACCCCGGACGCCGCCGCCCTGCGGCCGTCCGACCCGTCGCCGCGTGCCCTGGATGCGCTGCTCGGCGCGGTGGCCGGGCTGCACGTCCAGGGAGAGCTCACCGGCGTACGGGTCACCGGCTGCACCCACGACTCCCGCGCTGTCCGTCCCGGTGACCTGTACGCCGCTCTACCCGGTGCCCACCTGCACGGCGCCACCTTCGCGGCGCAGGCCGTGGCCGCCGGTGCCGTGGCCGTCCTGACGGACCCGGCCGGCGCCAGCCAGGTGACTGCGGTGCCGGGGCTGGTCGCCGACCAGCCCCGCACCGTACTGGGAGCCGTCGCCTCATGGGTCCACGGCGACCCCTCACAGGCGCTGACCGTGCTGGGCGTCACCGGCACCAACGGCAAGACCACCACGGCGTTCCTGCTCGAAGCCGGCCTGCGCGCCGCCGGCTTCGCGACCGGCCTGCTCGGCACCGTGCTCACCCGGATCGGGGACGTCGAGGTCAAAAGCGTCCGGACCACGCCGGAGGCGACCGACCTGCACGCGCTGTTTGCCGTGATGCGCGAGCGCGGCGTGACGGCGGTTGCCATGGAGGTCAGCAGCCACGCGCTGTCCCTGGGGCGTGTCGACGGCGTGCGTTTCGACACTTCGGTCTTCACCAACCTGTCCCAGGACCACCTCGACTTCCACCCCGACATGGCGTCGTACGAGGCGGCCAAGGCGCAGCTGTTCACCCCGGCCCGCGCGCGGCGGGGGGTCG
>JANXUE010000030.1 GCA_025352005.1 Frankiales bacterium | reverse complement strand
TGACCCGCGCGCGCTCGAGGAGCACGGGCAGCGACCCGATGTTGTGCGTGCCGAAGACGACGTCGACCCACGGCGCACGGCGGACGACCTCGCCACGGTCCTTCTGCGCCATGCAGCCGCCGACAGCGATCTGCATCCCGGGCGTCACGTCCTTCACGGACTTGAGGTGGCCGAGGTTGCCGTAGAGCCGGTTGTCGGCGTTCTCGCGCACGGCGCAGGTGTTGAACACGACGACATCCGGCGTGCGGCCCTCCGGGGCGGGGACATAGCCGGCCTCGTCGAGCAGCCCGCTGATCCGCTCGCTGTCGTGCACGTTCATCTGGCACCCGTAGGTGCGCACCTCATAGGTCCTGGCCGTCACCGTGACTGTCACCGTCACAGGCTACGGCTGCCTCGTCACGGGTCGGGCTGCGTGCGCGTCCTGCTACAGGGCGAGCACAGCGATCAGGTCGCGCGCGGCCTGCCCACCAGCGGTGATCGCCAGGTCCATCGCGCCCTGTATGTCGAGGTCGTTCGCGAGCGCCTCCAGCACGGCCCGCTGAGCCACCTCGTCGGTGCCGGGGATTCCTGCTGACGTGTGCAGCGCGTCGAGCCGGGCGGCGGCACGGTCGAGGGTCTCGACGGTGTAGTCCCAGGGGGCGTCGTACCGCCGGTCGAGCAGCAGGGTGCGGACGACGGCACCGCTGCTCTGCGCCACGAGGTCCGCGACGAAGACGAGGTTGCCGGTCGACTTGGCCATCTTCTCGCCGTCGAGCTGCACGGTGCCGACGTGCAGCCACGATCGGGCAAACGGCGTGACGCCAGTGGCCGCTTCCGCCTGGGCAGCCTCGAACGCGTGATGCGGAAAGATCAGGTCGGCCCCACCGGCGTGCAGGTCCAGGCTCGCGCCGTAGGTGCTCAGCGACATGGCCGTGCACTCGGCGTGCCACCCGGGGCGGCCCGGGCCCCACGGGCTGGGCCAGGCCGGCTCGTCGGGTCCGCTGACCTGCCAGACGGCCTGGTCGAGGGGGTCGCGCTTGGCCTTGTCGTCGACCCGGCCTCCGTTGTCACGCAGCAGCTGCTCGGCGGTGGCCCGGTCGAGGCCGGCCCGCTCGGCGACAGCAGCACCGTGCAGGTAGACGCTCCCGCCGCTCTCATATGCCGCGTCGTTGGCCAGCAACGTCCGGGCGAGCTCGATGACGGGCGCGATGAAGCTGTGCGCCCGTGGCTCGTGGGCGGGTCGGCGTACGCCGAGGGTGTCCATGTCCTGCTCGAACCGGAACTGCTGTACGGCCGCGAACCGGTCGTAGTGCGCACCTGCCCGGGCCGCCGCGTCGAACAGCACGTCGTCCACGTCGGTCACGTTGCGGCAGACCTCGACCTGTACGCCTAGCCGGCGCAGGACCCGGTCGACCGCATCGACCCACACGAACGTCGCCGCGTGTCCCAGGTGCGTCACGTCGTACGGCGTCACCCCACACACGTAGATGCGGGCCCGACCGACGGCGGACAAGGTGGTGCCGCCGAGCTGGAGGCGGGGCAGCGTCGGGTCTGTCGTCATGCGGCCAGCCTGCCACGGCCCTGCCGGCAGGGGCGCCCTCGCACCTCACTCGAGTGCGGACAGGCCGTCGGTGTCGAGGTCAAACGTCTGGACGTCGGCGCCCTCTCGCTCCAGCTCCTCCTTCACGATCCGGAAGGCGAGCCCCGCGCCGTAGCCCTTGCGGGCCAGCATCCCGACCAGCCGCCGCACGCGGGCGTCCGTCGCCACGGCGATGCTGCTGGGCAGCTTGCGCCGGACCAGCTCGCGGGCAGTAGCGGCCTCCTGGTCGGGGTCGAGCTCGCCGACAGCTGTGCGGACGAGCTCGACGTCGATCCCCTTGCGCCGCAGCTCCTGGCTGAGCGCTCGGGCCGCCAGGCCCCTCCCGCGGTGCCGGGAGCTCACCCAGAGGCTGGCGAACAGCGCGTCGTCGATGACCCCGACTTCGGCCAAGCGCCCGAGCACCTGCTCCGCGGCCTGTTCGGGAACCCCCTTCTTGGCCAACGCTCTCGCCAGCTCGGCGCGGGTGCGGGGGGCGATCTCGAGCAGCTGGAGACAGACCTGCCGGGCAAAGCCGGCCGGGTCGGCGGCCACCTCGTCGACCCGGGCCTGCGCCTTCGCCTGCGCACGTGCCTCCCGCTCCTCACGGGTCGGCCAGGCCCTGACCGGCCGCGGCTTGCTGGCCCGCTCCCTGGGGACCCGCTCCCTGGGGGCCCGTTGTGGGCCCGGCCGGGTTGGCTCGCGCCCCTCGTCGCCGAGGGGAGCGAGCCGTTCCAGAGCCATCTCGCTCGCCGCCCTCGTCCGGTGACCTACAGGTCGACCGGGACCGGCGCGACCATGTCGGCAAGCGCGGCATCGGTGACGTCGGTGATCTCCGTGATGTCGGTGACATCTGTGACGTCGGTGACCGGTTGGCCGATCCCCAGCTTTTCCTTGATGCGGCGCTCGATGTCGTCGGCCAGCTCGGGGTTGTCCCGAAGGAACGCGCGGGCGTTCTCCTTGCCCTGGCCGAGCTGGTCGCCCTCGTAGGTGTACCAAGCGCCGGACTTGCGGACGAAGCCCTGATCGACGCCCATGTCGATGAGCGAACCCTCGCGGGAGATACCGACGCCGTAGACGATGTCGAACTCGGCCTGCTTGAAGGGCGGCGCCATCTTGTTCTTGACGATCTTGGCGCGGGTCCGGTTGCCGATCGCCTCGGCACCGTCCTTGAGCGTCTCGATCCGCCGGACGTCGATCCGGATCGAGGCGTAGAACTTCAGCGCCTTGCCACCCGTCGTGGTTTCTGGGCTGTTGTGCACGATCACGCCGTCGGCGAGGTAGTTGTGACTGCCCTCGACTTCGATGTCGAAACGGTGCATCGAACGCGTCCTGGGCTTGATCTTGACCTCGAGGACCGGAGCGGGGACAGGCAACAGGGTCGGCTCGACGAACTCGGGCTCGACCGCGAACCGGCCGCGGAAGCGCTCGAGGAGCTTGTACTCCATCGACGGGTGGATATACGGCGCCACCAACTCGTGCAGTGTGGCCGTCTCGTCCTTAGCAAAGGACAGGACCGACATCTGCCGGGCACCCCGCACGGCGAGCGACGGGTGTAGGTCGAACTGCCCGGCCAGCACCTCGAGCAGCCGCTGCCGGCTCCCCTGGCTGAACGCCTCGACGCAGATCTCGCTGTGACTGTCACTGCGACCACTGCCCTCCCTAGTGCGCTCCTGAAGACCCTTCGAACGGTTCTGGAAGCTGCCGTCGTCCATGTACCAGACGGCCAGGGCAAGCGGGGTCAGCGCCTTGAGGTACTCATACGACAGGGTCTTCTTGCCGTCACCCCAGTAGACCGCCTCGCGCAGCTCCGCCAGCTCGGGCAGAGGCGTCAAGTCAACGAACCCGGCACCCTTGGCGTTGACCCGACGGGACTGGCCGATGTTGCCGAACAGCGACGCCTTCCAGTCGAGGTAATCTCGCTGCTTCGCGCCGTGGCCCATCCGGAACCGGGTGCCGAGGCTGCCCTTGATCCGACTAGGCGACAGGTTGCCGTCGCCCATCAGGCCGCCGAGCACCACCTGTCGCTGCTGTGGGCTGAGCAGGTGCGGCTGGGAGATCATGACCCGGTCGCCGGCGAAGATCTCGCCGGCCTCGCGCCAGCCGCCGGGCGTGCGGACCAGGTGGTTGATGGTCAGGCCCATCTGGGCCCGGCCGTTACCCCCCGGCTTGGCGATGGTGAACTGCAGGAACGTGTCGGAGACCCCGTTGTCGAACCAGTTGACGATCCGCTTCGGGACGACCCTGCCGAGGTCGGGGTCGTACGACAGGACCTCCACGTCCATCTTCTGGTTCACAATCTTGCCGATCTTCTCCTGCGATCCGTCAGCGAGGGTGACCATCGTGCCGTAGCTCAAGCACCCGAACATCACCCCGATCTTCTCGCGGAGCTGGTTGATGAAGATCGCGGTCGTGCCGGTGTTGGCGAGGGCACCGGTCATCTTGCGGAGCGCCTGGCTCATGAGGCGGGCCTGCAGGCCGACGTGGCTGTCGCCCATTTCGCCCTCGATCTCGGCACGCGGCACGAGGGCGGCGACCGAGTCGATGACGATGATGTCGATGGCGCCGGAGCGGACCAGCATGTCCGCGATCTCCAGCGCCTGCTCGCCGGTGTCGGGCTGGCTGACGAGCAGCGCGTCGGTGTCGACGCCGAGCTTCTTGGCATACTCCGGGTCCAGGGCGTGCTCGGCGTCGATGAACGCCGCGATCCCCCCAGCGGCCTGCGCGTTGGCGACCGCGTGCAGGGCCACCGTCGTCTTGCCGGAGGACTCCGGGCCGTAGATCTCGACGACCCGCCCACGTGGGAGACCGCCGATGCCGAGGGCGACATCGAGCGCGATGGACCCGGTGGGGATGACGGCGACAGGCGGCCGGGTGTCGTCGCCGAGGCGCATCACCGAGCCCTTGCCGAAGTTCTTGTCGATCTGGGCGAGAGCCATCTCGAGGGCTTTCTCGCGGTCCGGTGCGGCCACCAGCGTCTCCTTCATCCGTAGCGGGTGTTCCGATCTACGACGGACGCTAGGTGTGGACGCCGACAGTTTCGCTCGGTCGCCCAGACCTGTGGACCGCCCGGAACCCTGTGGACGCTACGTAGAACAGCTGTTCTAGTCGAGCGCGACACGCCGAGCCGGGAGTCAACGCTGCGACACCTGGCTCTTTCAGCGCTCCGAAAGGGGGGCCGCATTGGCGTCGCAGACCGCCCGCCAGACGCCCTTGACGTCGTCCCCCTCGGCGAGGGCCTGCAGCACGGTCCGCGAGCCGAGCTCCGAGAGGACCATGTCGGCCGCGTAGGACCGGGCGTAGGGCACGCCGAAGCGGCGTTCCATTCGGTTCCAGAACTCGGTCAGGCGCACCCGGTCAGCGTAGGTGCGCCGCCGACACGCCCACGAGCCGACGGGCGAGCCGCTCCGGGTCCAGCCCCGGCGGCAGCAGCCGGACGCCCACGTGCAGCAGGGTGACCCCGGAGGTGCCGACCAGGACCGGGTCGAGCAGGACCTCGGCGACCTCGGGCAGGTCCTCGGCCAGCCGCGCAACCCGGTGCAGGACGTCCTGCAGGGCGGCAGTGTCCCGGCCGGACAGCAGCGAAGCGCCGCGGATGGACTGCACCAGGTCGGCCGCGTCGAGGTCGGTCAGGGGCAGCGTGCGGGTCAGCGGGTCGGCGAGCAGGTCGGCCGCGACGCCACCGAGCCGCAGTGACACCAGCGGCCCCACCGCGAGGTCGTGGACCAGCCGCACCACCGTCGAGACGCCGGGCGGCGCCATTGGCTGCACCAGCAGGTCGGTCGGGCCGAGCAGGTCCTGCACGGCGGTCCACTCGGTCTCGAGCGCCGCCGGGGACAGGATCGACAGACGCACCGCACCGACGTCGACGCGGTTGCGCCAGGCCTCGTCGGGGTGCTTCAGCGCGACCGGCCAGCCAACCTTCTTGGCTGCGGCCAGGGCCTGCTTCACCGAGGCGCAGCGGATCGTCGGCCACGCCGTCAGCCCGTAGAGACCCAACAGTGCAGGCGCTTCC
Source organism: Frankiales bacterium (assembly GCA_025352005.1). GTDB lineage: Bacteria > Actinomycetota > Actinomycetes > Mycobacteriales > SCTD01 > RYN-111. The sequence goes on along the minus strand of JANXUE010000030.1, from coordinate 13,482 downwards.
GGTACCCACGAGCCGTCCTGCGCCAGCTCTGACAGCAGCGCCCGCGCCCCCGCCGTGTCCACGTCGAGCACGGGCACCTCCCCTTGGGGGCGGGCCCGCCACACGGCGTACAGCGTCGCGCGGGCGAGGGCACGCACGGCGGACTCCGGCGAGGCGTACGACGGAACGGAGCCGCGACCGGCAGCCTCCGCACCGTCGGCGCGGGCAAGTGCAGCGGGGACGCCGTCATGACCGAGGAACGACGCGAGGACAGGCAGGGTGGTGCCGAGGTCGCGGACCGCTGCACCGAGGCCGGCGTCGTCGGCGTGCGGGGTCACGAGCACCAGCAGGCTGTCGACCTCACCGGAGGTGGCCACGACCTGCAGCGCGGCGGCCAGGCGGTCGGCTGTCGCGAGCGGCCCGAGGTCGACCGGGTTCGCGACCTCTGTGGTCCCAAGCCCGACCAACGCCTCCTGCAAGGCGGGGCTGAGGGTGACGACGTCCAGTCCGCAGGACCGGGCGCTGTCCACAGCGAGGGCGGCCAGAGCCGAGCTGGTCCCGACGATCGCGACGCGGGGCCCGGCCGGCAGCGGTTGCAGAGCCAGCAGCTGGCCGGTCTCGAACAGCTCCGCGAGGGTCTCGACCCGGATCACGCCCGCGGACCGGAACAGCGCATCCACCGCGACATCTCCCGAACCACGGCCACTCTTGAGGGCCACGACCGGCTTGGACAGGCCGACCTCGCGGGCGATGCGGGCGAACTTGCGTGGGTTGCCGAACCCCTGCAGGTGCAGCAGGACGACATCGGTACGGGGGTCCTCCTGCCAGTACTGAAGCAGGTCGTTGCCCGACACGTCGGCGCGGTCCCCGATCGACACGAACGTGGACAGTCCGAGGTTGCGGCGGTCGACGGCGGCGAGCACCGTCCCGGCGAGCGCCCCCGACTGGCTGAACATCCCTACCCGACCCGGCAGGGCGTGCCCTACGGCAAACGTCGCGTGCAGGGACACCGCCGGGTCGGTGTTGACGACGCCCATCGCATTCGGGCCGATCAGGCGCAGCCCGCCGTCCCGCGCGGCCTGCACCACCGCCCCGAGGCGCGCGCGTCCCACCTCGCCGGCGTCGGCGAAGCCGCCGGACACGACGACGAGGCCGCGCACCCGCTTGTCCGCGCAGGCCTGCACCGCGGCAAGGACCTGCTCCGCAGGTACGGCGATGACGGCGAGGTCGATGTCGTCGGGCACGTCCCGCACGTCGGCGTACGCGGGGGCGGCGAGCACGTGGGTCGCCTGCGGGTTGACCGGGTAGACCGGCCCCTGGAAGCCGTGGGCGAGCAGTGACCGGAAGACCTCATGACCAGCGCTTCCCGGCTCGCGGGAGGCGCCCACCACGGCGACCGCCTGCGGCGCGAGGAGCCTGGAGACACTGCGCGCCTCGGCCCGGTGCTCGCGGGCGCGGCTGACCGACACCGAGGCCTCGGTGCGCCGGATCGGGTAGGTCAACTCCACGACGCCATCCGCGAGGTGCCGCTCGACCTCGAAGCCGGCCGACCTGAAGACCTCGATCATCTTGCGGTTGCTGGGGAGCACGTTCGCGACGAAGCGGTCTATCCCCCGCTCCTCACCGGCGGCAGCCAGGTGCTCCAGCAGCAGCGGTCCGAGCCCACGGCCCTGGTGGGCGTCCTCGACGACGACGGCGACCTCCGCCTGCGTCGTACCGGGCATCCTGTCGTAGCGGACGACGCCCACCATGTCGCCGCGGAGCAGCGCAACGAAGGCGACCCGCTCGTCGTGGTCGACGGTGGTGAGCCGCTCGACGTCACGGGCGGGCAGTGTCCGCACGAAGGAGAAGAACCTCAGGTAGATCGTGTCGGTCGACAGCCGGCTGTGCATGGCGCGCAGCCGCTCGGCGTCCTCCGGCGTGATCGGACGCAGGTGGACCGTGCCGCCGTCGGTCAGGACGACGTCGGCCTCCCAGTGCGCCGGATACGTTGGCGAGGGGTTCACAGCCACAGTCTGACGGGCCTACGCTTGTGAGGTGGAGGGGCCCTTGGTGCCCAGGTCCGCCGACGTGATCGGCGCGGACGGTCGCGCCCACCACCCCGTCGTCACGACCACCGCGCTGCTGGCCCTGCTCGTGCTCACCCTGCACCTCAAGGGGTACGGCGAGAACACACGCTCCGGTGCGCCGCACCCGCCCGCAGGCACGACGGTCGCGGCCCACCCGGCGCTGTGGCTGACCGCGCAGACGGTAGGGCTGTCCTGGCGGGAGGTCGAGGAGGCCCCGACACTGAGCTGGTCCGCCCTCGCGCAGGTCAACACGCGGGACGGCACGGCCTTCGTGCTGCTGTCGGTCGACCTGGGCGACCCCTGGTACGTCGAGGTGGGACCGCAGGCTTCGTCGTACAACCAGATGATGACGGTCCACCTGCGGGCCGGCTGCCCTACGGTGCTCGCCCTGCCCGCCCCGACGTCCATGGTCGTGCTGGCCCGGCACGTGGGACGCCCCGTCGAACGACGACGGGTCACCCTCGATGGTCGGGCCCTTCTCGAGCAGCCGCGGCGTGCGTGCCTAGATGTCACGGACGGGTCCGGGCAACCGCCACGGGGTGCAGGCAACCGGACAACCCGCTCGCGCGTCCTGGAGGAAGATGCCTGACGACCGAGGGGGTGCTGTGGACCAGGCGACGCGGGACGTGTTCGACGCCTTCGTGCGCGCCCGACACGCAGCGCTGCTGCGCTACGGGACAGCCCTCACGGGCGACCCGCACTCGGCGGCCGACCTGGTGCAGGACGCGCTCGAGCGGACCGGTGCCGCATGGTCGCGGGTCCAGCAGCAAGGCGACCCTGAGGGCTACGTGCGGCGCACGATGGCCAACCGCAACATCAGCACCTGGCGCCGGCTGCGCCGGGAGCGCCTCGTCGACGTCCTCCCTGAGCGGGGGTACGAGGACGCGCCCCCGGACGACGTCATGTGGAAGGCGCTGGCCCGCCTGCCCCAGCGGCAACGCACCGTCCTGGTGCTCCGCTACTACGAGGACCTGTCCGAGGCCGAGATCGCACGCGTCCTGGGGATCGCCCCGGGGACCGTGAAGAGCCAGGCCAGCAAGGGGATCGCCGCTCTCAGGGCTGCGATCGGGAAGCGAGAGTCACTGTGGACATGAAGCGAAAGTGGCTGTGGACATGAACGACGCGAGCCTGAACGCCGAGCTGTCGGACTTCGAGCGCGACCTGCAGCGGGTCCTGCGCACCCGTGAGGTCCCGTCGCGCGGTCCCGCAGGAGTCCCTGATCCTGTCCCGGCCGTGCACGCGGGCATCCGCCGTCGGCGGCGGACCCAGCGCGCGCAGGTCCTCGTCGCCGGCGCAGCTGTCGTCGTTGTCGCCGTCGGCGCCTCCACGCTCGGCGGGGGAAGCCTGACGGCCCAACGCCCGGACATCAGCCAGCCTGCGACCGGAGGCGTCGTACCCCGGCCTGACGGTGGGCCGGTGCCGCAGGGCTTCCAGGTGAAGGACCTGTCGTTCCTGAGCACCACGAGGGGCTGGGCCCTGGGTTCGGCGCCCTGCGCCACGGGCCGCTGCGGGTCGCTGCTCGTGACCGAGGACGGTGGCACCACCTGGGTCAGCCGCCCTGCTCCGACAGCCGACGTACGCAGCCTTCGGTTCGTCACCGACGGTGGTGGCCGACTGGTCGGCTACGCCTTTAACCCGGGGCTGGCGCTGACCACCGATGGCGGTCGGAGCTGGGCCACCCAGCCCGTGCAAGGTCAGGTCGTCGGGCTCGAAGCCGCCCGCGGCAACGTCATCCGGCTCCTCACCCGGCAGCCGGCCTGCCCGGGGTGCTCCTTCCTGCTGCAGCGTTCCGACGTCGCAGGTACGGCCTGGCAAACCGTCGACCAGCCGGCCTACGACCGCGGGGTCAGTGGATCCCTGCTGCGCCAGGGCACCCGGCTCGTGGCGCTCCTGCGTGGACATACCAGCGGTGGAGCCGGCGATGCCAGGTCGGTACTCGTGCTGAGCACCGACAACGGCGCCACCTGGCGCAGCCGCGAGGACCCCTGCGGACCCGCGTCCCTGACCTCCGAGGTCGACGCGACCCAGGTGTCGATCGCCGCCGACGGCGGCGTCGTCGCCCTGTGCGCGCACCGCGGCCAGCTGGCCTCGTTCACGCGGTACTCCACAGACGGAGCACGCACGTTCGGCGCGCCAACGGACCTACCCCCGCAGGTGACCGCCAGCCTGCTCAGCTCGCCGCGTGGGACGGTGCTCGTCGCGACCATGTCGGGCGCGTCAGGAAGTCAGCTGCTGCGGAGCACCGACCAGGGCGCGTCCTGGAGCACGGCGGCCAGCCAGCCCAGTGCCGGGGAGTCGGCCTTCCTGGACTTCACGACCGACAAGGTCGGCACCTGGGTCGGCCCGGACCGAACCCGGCTGCTGCGCACGATCGATGCCGGCGCGACCTGGACCCAGGCGCCCTTTTCCTGACGCCTGACGCCTGGGGCGCGCCAGTCGGTGCGGGCTGCAACGATGGGCCCAGATGGCTCTCGACCGCTTCTCCGCCCCGACCCGTGCCTGGTTCACGGGTGCCTTCGCCGCGCCCACCGACGCCCAGGTGGGCGCGTGGGAGGCCATCTCACGAGGCGCGGACACCCTGGTCGTCGCCCCGACCGGCTCCGGCAAGACGCTGTCGGCGTTCCTGTGGTCGCTGGATCGCCTTGCCTCCTCGCCGCCGCCGGAGGACCCGAAGCGGCGGTGCCGGGTGCTCTACGTCTCGCCGCTCAAGGCCCTGGCTGTCGACGTCGAGCGCAACCTGCGGGCACCCTTGACCGGTATCCGCCAGGCCGCCCAGCGCCTAAACCTTCCCGTCCCCGACATCAAGGTCGGCACCCGGTCCGGTGACACTCCGGCCGACGAGCGCAGGGCCTTTGCGCGCACCCCTCCGGACATCTTCATCACCACCCCGGAGTCGCTGTTCCTCGTCCTGACCAGTGCCGCCCGCGAGTCCTTGCGCGGCGTGGAAACGGTCATCGTGGACGAGGTCCACGCCGTCTCCGGTACCAAGCGAGGCGCCCACCTCGCGCTCAGCCTCGAACGCCTCGATGCTCTGCTGGACAAGCCAGCTCAGCGGATCGGCCTGTCTGCGACGGTCCGCCCGATCGACGAGGTGTCCCGCTTCCTCGGGGGCGCCCGTGACGTCACCGTCGTACAGCCGAAAGCAAGCAAGACGATCGAGGTCTCCGTCGAGGTGCCTGTCGAGGACATGTCGGCCCTCGGCGAGACCACCGGCCCGGTGAGCGGGTCCGCGGCCGGCGCCGAGCCACGCGCCTCGATCTGGCCGGCCGTCGAGGAGCGCATCGTCGACCTGGTCGAGCAGCACCGCTCGACCATCGTGTTCTGCAACTCGCGGCGCCTCGCCGAGCGCCTCACCTCCCGGCTCAACGAGATCGCCACCACCCGTGCCTACGGCGACAGCGACGCCTCCGGTGCCTTCCCCGCCGACCACCCGGGGCAGGGCGGTGTCGGCCGTCCCTCGGTGCCTTGGGGCAACGGCATGCCCAGCGAGGGAACCGTCGAGATCGCCCGCGCCCACCACGGGTCGGTCTCGCGGGAGCAGCGCTCGCTGATCGAGGAGGCCCTGAAGGCCGGCCGTCTTCCGGCTGTCGTCGCGACCTCCTCACTGGAGCTCGGGATCGACATGGGCGCAGTCGACCTAGTGATCCAGGTGGAGTCGCCACCGTCGGTGGCGAGCGGCCTGCAGCGGATCGGGCGGGCGGGCCATCAGGTCGGTGCAGTGTCCCGAGGTGTCGTGCTTCCGAAGTACCGCGGGGATCTTGTGCAGTGCGCGGTGGTGGCCGAGCAGATGGTGACCGGTGGGATCGAGGCGACGCGCTACCCGCGCAACCCACTCGACGTACTCGCCCAGCAGATCGTCGCGATGTGCGCGATGGAGCCATGGACCGTCGACGACCTGGCCGCTGTCGTACGCCGCGCCGCGCCGTTCGCGGGCCTGCCCCAGAGCGCCCTGGAGGCGACCCTCGACATGCTCAGCGGCCGCTACCCGAGCGACGATTTCGCCGAGCTCCGACCACGCATCACGTGGGACCGGGTCACCGGCGTCCTGGCCGGAAGGCCTGGGGCGCAACGACTTGCGGTCACCAGCGGTGGCACCATCCCCGACCGCGGAATGTTCGGGGTGTTCCTGGTCGGAGAACGGAAGTCACGCGTCGGAGAACTCGATGAGGAGATGGTCTACGAGTCGCGGGTCGGCGACGTGTTCCTCCTGGGGTCGAGCTCCTGGCGGATCGAGGACATCAGCCACGACCAGGTCCTCGTCACCCCAGCACCCGGCCAGCCTGGTCGGATGCCCTACTGGCACGGCGATGCGCCCGGACGGCCACTGGAGCTGGGCCGTGCTCTGGGCCGCTTCCTGCGCGAGGTGCAGTCCCTGTCGCCGCAGGACGCCGAGGACCGCCTGACCGTCGCCGGCCTCGACGCCAGCGCCGCCCGCAACCTGCTGGCCTACCTGTCCGAGCAGCGCGAAGCGACCGGGGTCCTGCCGGACGACCGGACCATCCTGGTCGAGAAGTTCCGCGACGAGCTCGGCGACTGGCGCCTGGTGATCCACTCGCCGTTCGGAGCGCAGGTCAACCAACCGTGGTCGATGGTGCTGACCGCACGGTTGCGCGAGACCTACGGCACCGATGTGCAGTCGATGCACTCCGACGACGGCATCGTCCTGCGGCTGCCCGAGACGGAGGAAACACCCAACGGGTCTGCCGCCGTCTTCGAGCCCGAGGAGGTCGAGGCCCTCGTGCAGCTCGAGGTCGGCGGCTCCGCGCTGTTCGCGGCGCGCTTTCGCGAGTGCGCAGCGCGTGCCCTGCTGCTCCCCCGTCGCAACCCCACCCGTCGTACTCCGCTGTGGCAGCAGCGGCAGAGGGCGGCCCAGCTGCTCGGGGTCGCGTCGCAGTACGGCACCTTCCCGGTCGTCCTCGAGACGATGCGCGAGGTCCTGCAGGATGTGTTCGACGTGCCCGGCCTGGTCGAGCTGATGAAGGACGTGCAGGGCCGCAAGGTCCGGTTCGTCGAGGTCGAGACGCAGCAGCCCTCCCCGTTCGCGAGGTCGCTGCTGTTCGGCTACCTCGGAGCCTTCATGTACGAGGGGGACGCGCCCCTCGCCGAGCGCCGCGCCCAGGCCCTCTCCCTCGACTCCGCCCTTCTGGCCGAGCTCCTCGGGCAGGCCGAGCTGCGCGAGCTCATCGACGCCGACGCCCTCGCCGAGGTGGAGGCCGAGGTGCAGCGGCTGACGCCTGAGCGCCGCGTCAAGGACCTCGAAGGCCTCGCCGACCTGCTTCGGGTGCTCGGGGACCTGACCACGCAGGAGGCCGCCGAGCGAGGTGGCCTGGCCGCGTGGCTGGTCGAGCTCGAAGGCCAGCGTCGGGTCATCCGGGTGCGCATCGCCGGTGAGGAACGATGGGCTGCCGTCGAGGACGCCGGCCGACTGCAGGACGCCCTCGGGACCGCCCTCCCGGTAGGTGTGCCCGAGGTCTTCCTCGAACCGGTCCGCGACCCGCTGGGCGACCTGGTCTCCCGCTACGCCCGAACACACGGCCCGTTCCACCCGGTCGACGCGGCCCGACGCTTCGGCCTGGGGATCGTCGTCGTCGACTCCGCGCTGGCCCGTCTGAGCGCCTCCGGCCGGATCGCCCACGGCGAGTTCCGGCCCGGCGGGAGCGGCCTCGAGTGGTGCGACGCCGAGGTTCTACGGTCCCTTCGCCGCCGGTCGCTGGCCAAGCTGCGCAAGGAGGTCGAGCCTGTCCCTCCCGACGCGCTGGTGCGCTTCCTGCCGAGCTGGCAGGGCCTCACCGGCGGCAACGGCAGCCGGGGCGTCGACGGGTTGCTGCGCGCCGTGGAGCAGCTGCAGGGCGCGCTGGTCCCCGCCTCCGCCCTCGAGACCCTCGTCCTGCCGGGGCGGGTCGCTGGCTACGTCCCGTCGTTGCTGGACGAGCTGACGGCTGCCGGCGAGGTGCTGTGGGCCGGTGGCGGCTCGTTGCCGGGCAACGACGGGTGGGTCTCGCTGCAGCTCGCCGAGACCGCAGAGCTGCTGCTGCCGCCGGTCGGGGAGCTGTCCTCGACGCCGGTGCACGACGCTGTGCTCGCCGCCCTCGACGGGGGGCAGGCGTTGTTCTTTCGTTCGCTTGCGGACCGGGTCGAGCAGGCAGACGACAAGTCGCTCGAGCAGGCCGTCTGGGACCTGGTCTGGGCAGGGCGGCTCACCAACGACACGGTCGCCCCGCTGCGAGCCCTGCTCGGGGCCGGGCGCACCACCCACACCGTCAAGCGGCCACCGGTTCGAGGCAGGTCCCGCTACGGCCGATCAGCTTCGGCGGTCCGCACGGCCGCCCCGACCCTCGGTGGACGCTGGTCGCTGCTGCCGGGCCGCGACGCCGACCCGACCCGCCGTACCCATGCGGTGGCGGAGGCCCTGCTGGAGCGGCACGGCGTCGTCACCCGCGGTGCCGTGACGGCAGAGCGGGTGCCCGGTGGCTTCGCGGCCGTCTACACCGTGCTCAAGGCCTTCGAGGAGGCCGGTCGGATCCGCCGCGGCTACTTCGTCGAGGGACTGGGTGCGGCGCAGTTCGCCGCCCCCGGCGCCGTCGACCGGATGCGGACGATGGCCTCGGCCCGGCCGGTCCAGGACGAGCCGCTCTGGACCACCCCCGTGCCCGGCGGCTGGTCGGCCTACGCCGACGGCGGGCCGACGCAGCGCAAGCGGCGCGATGACGCGGGGGCCCTGGTGCTGGCCGCCGCGGACCCGGCCAACCCGTTCGGGGCGGCCCTGCCCTGGCCCACCACCGAGGGTCACAAGCCGGGCCGTAAGGCGGGCGCCCTCGTGGTCGTCGTCGACGGCCGGCTCGTGCTTTACGTCGAGCGCGGCGGCAAGACGCTGCTGTCGTTCACCGACGACGAGGCCAGCGTTGCCCCGGCAGCGGACGCGCTCGCCCTCGCCGTCCGCGACGGCGCCCTCGGCCGGCTCACGGTGGAGAAGACCGACGGCGAGCCCGCTCTGTCCAGCGCCCTCGGCGTCGCCTTGGAGAACGCAGGCTTCCGCCCCACTCCCCGGGGCCTTCGGCTGCGTGCCTAAACCGCTCGACACCGGCCGCGAGCGTCACGTGGGTGCTGTCGGCCCTGCGCTCCCGCGACGTCAAGCTGCTGTTCTGGAGCCAGAGCGCAAGCGTCATCGGCGAGCCTGTGTTCGGCAGGTGCCGGGACCGGAGCCAACAACACCGACTACCGCGACCCGTCGTGCGAGCTACTGACCGTCGGTACCGGTTGGCCGAAGTACCTGGGCGTCACCAACGGGCAGGCGGCGCGACTGGACCGTGGGATCCTCTGACGCAGGTTGCGCGACGACGCCCCACCGCCGTGCCAGCGTGTCGGTAGGTCCGAGGTAAGGACCGCCTTCGCGACGCCTGACACTGTTGCGGAGGGAAAGGATGGTTGCGTGCCCGAAGGCGACACGGTGTGGCTCGCCGCACAGCGGATGCACGCCGCGCTAGCCGGAGCCACCCTTTTGCAGAGTGATTTCCGGGTGCCCCAGCACGCCACGGTCGACCTGTCCGGGCGCGAGGTCCTGGAGGTCGTGCCCCGTGGCAAGCACCTGCTGACCCGCGTCGAAGGTGGTGTGACCTTGCACACGCATTTCCGCATGGACGGCGCCTGGCACCTCTACGCCCCTGACGAGCGGTGGCGTGGGGGACCTGACCACCAGGTCCGGGTCGTGCTGCGGACGCCGACCAGGGTGGCGGTCGGCTACCGGCTGCCGGTCGTCGAGCTGCTAGCCACAGCGGACGAGGCGACGGTCGTGGGTCACCTCGGTCCTGACGTGCTCGACGACGACTTCGACACCAGCGAGGCCCTACGCCGGCTTCATGCCGACCCGTCACGCGAGGTGGGCCTCGCCCTGCTCGACCAGCGCAACCTCGCCGGCCTGGGCAACCTCTACCGCATCGAGGCGCTGTTCCTGCAGGGCGTCACGCCCTGGACACCGGTCGCCGACGTCGACCTCGACCGGCTGGTCGCGCGGTCGGTCCGGCTCATCCGGGCCAACATGCACCGGTGGGAGCAGAGTACGACGGGCTCGCTGCGCCCCGGGCAGGACCACTGGGTGTTCGAGCGGGGTGGCAAGCCCTGCCGGCGCTGCGGGCAGCGGATCCTGCGGGCCGACCAGGGCGAGCCTCCCCGGGCCAGGGTCACCTACTGGTGCCCGCGCTGCCAGACCGGTCCGGCGCCGGTCCCGGATCGGCCGCCTCGTCGCTGACCTCCAGCACGAGCAGCGGGATCCGTCGGCGGGTACGGCTCTGGTAGTCCACAAAGGAGGGGAACGCCGTACACGCCCGGGACCACCACGCGGACCGCTCGGGGCCGTGGACCTCCCTGGCCACGAACGAGCAGGTCACGGCGCCATCGCGCAGGTCGACCTCCGGGTGGGCAAGCACGTTGGCGTACCAGTGCGGGTGCGCGATCGACCCCGCCTGCGAGGCGACGACTGCGTAGCTCCCGGCGTGCTCGACCCGCATCAGCGGGGTCTTACGCAGCAGGCCGGTGCGGGCGCCGACGGTGGTGAGCAGCACCACCGGCCGGTCGCGCCAGGCAGATCCACCGGTCCGCTCGTAGTGCTCGACCTCGTCACGGACCCATTGCTGTGAGCTCGGTGCGTACTCCCCGCGCAAGACCATGAGGTCAGTCAACCGTTTGGCCCAGCTCCGCGTCATGACAGGTGACCATCACCCTTCCAAGGAGCCCGCCATGCTCACGACCCTCAGCACTGTCGCCACCGTCACGACACTCACTGCCGCTGCCCTGTTCGCCCTACCCGTCGCGGCAGGAGCCACCACCTGCAGCACCCCTTGGGGCTCGACCCCCAAGGCCGTCACCAACTTCGTCCACGGCAACCTGGCTGCCGTCCGGGCGGGCCACCACGACTGCTTCGACCGGGTCGTGCTCGACGACTCACGGGCCAACAGCGGATACCGCGTGCACTACGTCAGCGCCGTCCACGACCAGGGTCGCGGGGCCGTCGTACCGCTTCGGGGCGGAGCGTTCCTGGAGGTTGTAGACCAGAGCGCTGCGGGGCGGCTCGCGATGCCTTCCGTGGCGGGCTTCCCCACCCTGCGGCAGGTCGCGTCGGGCGGCAGCTTTGAGGGCTACACGACCGTTGGCGTCGGCGTGCGGGCACGACTGCCGTTCCGGGTCTTCCGCTCCGGCACCCACCTAGTGGTCGACGTCGCCCACCACTGGTAGCGGTCAGTCGATCCCCATAGGGCGGCCACCGCTGCCGCGGGCCTCGACGTAGCGCCGGATCCCGAGCGCCACGGCGGCACCCTCTCCGGCCGCCGACGCGGCCTGCTTGGTGGCTCCGGCGCGCACGTCACCGGCGGCGAAGACCCCCGGCACCGAGGTCTGCAGCGCGGCGTCCGTCACGATGAAGCCCTGGGCGTCGACGTCGACGAGCTCCCTCACCACGTCGGTGTTGGGACTCAGTCCGATGAAGACGAAGACCCCGTCGAAGGCCTCTTCCTTCTGTTCGCCGGTCGTGGTGTCCTGCAGCACGACGGACGTCAGCTTCTTGTCGCCCTTGAACTCCGCGACGGTCGTCATCGGCCGTACCGTCATCGCGGCGTTCTCCTCGACCTTCTGCACGACGACCTTGCTGGCCGTCAGCCCGGCTCCCTGAGTCGCGATCGTGACGTCCGGGGAGAAGCGGGTGAGGAACACTCCCTCCTCGCCGGCCGAGTTACCGCCACCGACGACCAGGACCTTCTTGCCCTTGTAGAACGCCCCGTCGCACGTCGCGCAGAAATGCACCCCGGCACCGATGAAGTCCTCCTCCCCCGGCACCCCCAGCCTCTTGTACGTCGAGCCGAGGGCGAGCAGGACCGCCGTGGACATCAGCTCATGGCCCCCCGCGGTACGCACCCCTCGGTAGTCGCCCTCAACCAGGACCGTTATGACGTCCTGTGCCTGCAGCAGCTCCACGCCGAACCGCTCGGCCTGCTGCCGGAGGCGGGCCGCGAAGTCGGAGCCGGTCACTCCCTCGGGGAAGCCGGGGAAGTTGTCGAGCTGCTCGGTGACGCCGGCCTGCCCGCCCACACCGGCCCGCTCGATGACGAGGGTGCTGATGCCCTCGCGTGCGGCGTAGAGGGCTGCGGTGAGCCCGGCGGGGCCGCTACCGACGACGATCAGGTCGTAGAACGGGCTCTTGGCCTCAGTCTTGAGCCCGAGCTTCTCGGCCAGCTCGGCATTCGACGGCTCGACCAGGGTCGTGCCGTCCTCGAACCGGATCACCGGGATGATGCTCTTGCCGTCGTTGACCTGCTCGACGTAGGCCAGTCCCTCGGCGTCGCTGTCGATGTCGACGAAGCTGTAGGGGACGCGCTGCTCGCCCAGCAGCTGCTTGGCCCGCTTGCAGTCCCCGCACCAGCTCGTTCCGTAGACCACCAGCCCGCTAGGTTGTTGATTCATGCGCTGCAGGTTAGGCCCATGTGGCCGCCCGATGGGGGCGGGAGGGTGACGCTCAGGTGACGGGACCAGACAGGCGCTCCTGGGTCGAGCAGGTCATGGGCCTGCCGGTGAGCATCCTTGCGCGTGGCGACCGAGCCCGCAGCGACACGGTCAACGCAGCCGTCCAGCTCGCGTACGCGGACCTGCGCGAGGCAGATGCGCGCTTCTCGCCGTACCTGACGGACAGCGAGGTGAGCAGGCTGGCGCGGGCTGAGGTGTTCAAGGCATCGCCGGACCTGCTCGAGGTCCAGCGCCTGTGCGACGAGGCCCACGCGCTGACCGGCGGAGCATTCGACGCGCGCACCCCGCTGGGCATCTGGGACCCCTCGGGACTGGTCAAGGGATGGGCCGCCGAACGCGCCTGCGCCCGGCTGGCCGGCCTCGGGCTGGACTGGTGCCTTAACGCCGGAGGCGACGTCGCCGTCGACTGCCCGAGCGGCGAGCCGTTCCGCGTCGGCATCCAGGACCCGCGCGACCCGAACGCGATCGCGGCCGTCGCCGTGCGGGTCGCCGGCGCCGTGGCCACCAGCGGCACCTCGACCCGAGGCGCGCACCTCTACGACCCCTCCACCGGGAAGCCGTCGACCTCCGTGGCGAGCGTGACCGTGACCGGTCCGTCCCTGCTCTGGGCGGACGTGCTCGCGACCGCGGCCTTCGTCCGCGGGGTCGAGGTGCTCCCTGACGGCTACCAGGCCTTGGTGATCTCTCTCGATGGCAGCCACACCACCACCGCCGGCTGGGCCCACGACTCGTCCAAGATTTCACCTGTTCAGCCCTCATGAACCCTCGACCACAGGTCGATACAGAGGGCATGACCAACCTTCCGCTGTCCGGATCGTCGCTCGCCCCGAGGCTCCTGACCGAGGGCATCCCACCCTCGCTGCTCATCGATCTGCTCGACCCCGTCGGCATGCGCCTTGCCTTGGCGCATGAGCTGCTGGCAGGT
>JANXUE010000016.1 GCA_025352005.1 Frankiales bacterium | reverse complement strand
GCAGGCTGGGCTCGCCGAGAAGGCTCCATGGCTGCTGCAGGACCGGCTGGTCGCGCTCGGCGCCGAGTTCGTGGAGGGCGAGCCGTGGGCCCCCAACGTCGTGGTCGACCGCAGCCTGTACACCGGCCAGAACCCTGCCTCGTCAGGCCCCCTCGCCGAGCGCATGCTCGAGGCTCTCTCCGCCTAGCCGGGTGGCTCGGTGCCCATGTGGTCGGTCCGTTCTGTAGGGACGAGTATGAGCCCGATCTTGCTTACGTGCCCCCCAGTCGACGATGAGGCGTCGTCCGGTGGACGACTGCTCGGTACAGCCGCTGGGGACGGAGTCGAGCTAGAAGCCGGCCGGGTCGGCACCGGTTCTACGCGAGCTTGATGACCGACACGCTGATGCTGAGGCTACGGAAGGCTCGCGGGTCACCCACCGGGCCGACTCGGTAGCGCCGGTTCCTCGACCATGCACCCGCTCGGGCCCCTCGGCCACGTCGTCCGGGCGTCACGTGCAGAGGCCCGTTGGATCGTCAGCCATGCCGTTCGATGACAAGAAGGTTCAGGTGTCGTGGTCACCGCCGAGCAGCTCGTCGATGCGGCGCTTGAGCCCTTCTTGTGCCGCTACGTCGTCGACATCTCCGAGGAGTTCGGCCAGGGCCCGGAGCGCCAAAACGTTCACATCGAAGTCGTGCTCAGCCTTGACCCGGTCGCGTTCGGCGGTCCGGTTTTGGCTCAGCAGAATCAGCGGCGCGGCATACGCGGCCTGGGTGGAGAACAACAGGTTCAACAGGATGAACGGGTACGGATCGAACTCCTTGCTGTGGAGGTAGTGAACCGCGGCGTAGCCGTTGTACACCAACCAGATCAGGATCAGTCCGCTCTGGACGAGGATGAACGCCCAGGAACCAAAGACGGCGGTGACCTTGTCCGCGATCCGGGCGCCGGTGGGGAGATCGTCGTGACGGGCTTGGTTGGCCGGTGACCTGTGGTGCTGCGGTCGTACGCTTCGCATCCGGCGGCGGGGCTTTTCGCCGGTGCTGGTACTCATCGCCGCCGTCCTACCTCAAGGACCGCCTTGGCAGATTGCGAAGCCAAAACCCTCCCTGCCACTGTCATCTGGACAGGTCCTCGAGTCTGACGGAGATTGCGCTTCTCACACTTAGGGTGACTCACAGGCTGGACGATACGCGCCCGAGACCGTGCCCGACCGACGAGAACGCCGTCTGTCCGGACTTCGTCAGGCTGCGCCGCTATCAGCAATCCGGAGGTGGTCGTCCACATCACGATTGCAGCAGCCACTCGTCAGCCGCACCAGCAACTTCGCCAGAGCGAACCGGTGCTCCCGAACCGTCAGGACCCGATGAGCTGCCCAGCCGGTACGACGGATGCGGGCGCCCATCCGGGGCTGTGCAGCAGGTAGCCCGCACGGTCCTTCCACGAGGCGGCCAGGCGCAGGTCCGCGAGCAGGGCGACGTACTCGTGCGTCGCGACGCGCAGCGGGTTGAAGGACGTGAGGTTCTTGGTGAGTCCGTAGACGACCCGCTCGCCCTCGGGCTCGAAGGTGCCGAACATCCGGTCCCAGATGATGAGGATTCCGCCATAGTTCCGGTCGAGGTACTGCGCCTGGGAGCCGTGGTGGACGCGGTGGTGCGACGGGGTATTGAAGAGGTACTCGATGGGCGACCGCAGCCGGGAGATTGCCTCGGTGTGGATCCAGAACTGGTAGAGCAGGTTGATCGACCAGGACGCCAGGATCAGCTCGACGGGTACCCCGAGCAGGGCTACGGGCAGGAAGAACAGGACGGTGTACTCCCCGGTCCAGGTCTGCCTTAGCGCCGTCGAGAGGTTGTAGCGCTGGGAGCTGTGGTGAATGACGTGAGAGGCCCAGAGCAGCCGGATCTCGTGCCCTGCCCGGTGCTCCCAGTAGTAGAAGAACTCGACGCCGAGCAGAGCGACACCCCACCCGGTCCAGCCGTGACCGAGGTCGAGCGGGCTCAACCGGGCCACCGCGGCGAGCAACAGGACCTCCACGAAACGCCAAGCCCCATTGACCACCAGCGATCCCATCCCCATGGCGAGCGAGGTGCGGGAGTCGCGCCGGTCGTAACCGAGCAGCCGACCCTCCTGCGCCTGCCCGGCGCGGGTGACGGCAAGCTCGAGCCCCATCAGGAGCAGGAACGCGGGCACCGCCAACAGCAGGATCGCATCAGCCATGCCCGTAGCGTGGCAGATAAAAAGCAACCTGTCATTATCCTTGGAGCAGCAGGCTCTCCAGGGTGTCCAGAATGACGTCGTGTGAGTTGTCGACCACAGCCGCTCCGATCGACGCGCCCTGCACCGCAGCGAGGGCCAGCTCCACGAACGACGCAAAGCCCGGCAGCGCCACCAGGGCAGGGTCGATCACCCTTCCGGCGATCCGCTGCAGGTTGGCGCGATGGGCCGGCTCGATGCGGGCGAGGGCGGCCGCGAGGTCCGCGTCGGTGCGGGCCGCGACGTAGAGCTCGACGGCGGCTTGCAGGTCCGGCTGCCGGTAGGTCGCCCACAGCGACTCCAGGGCCTCGCGGGCCCCGACGCCACCGGTCCGCTCGGCGAAGGCCGCCTCGTAGGCCGTGGTGACCCGACCCAGCAGATGCGCAGCCGCGTCGGCGAGCAGCTCGCCCTTGGTCGGCCAGTAGCGGAACAGGGCCCCTTGGCTGACGCCGGCGCGGCGGCAGACCTCCGTGGTGGAGGTCCCCGCGTACCCGACGGCGACGAGCGCTTCGACAGTCGCATCCAGCACCTTGGCCTGGGTCGAGGCCCGACGCTCGGCCTGGGTGCGAGTCACGGCCTCACCCTACGGAGTCACCCCGGTCAAGCCGGTTCACACTTCGGACAGGAGCTCCTTCTTCATGGCCTTGAGGTTGATGCCGGCCGGGGTCGGCCAACCCAGCTCCATCCCACGCAGCGTCTCGAGCATCAGGTGGCTGACGGCCCAGTCGCGGTACCACTTGCGGTCGGCGGGGATGACGTACCAGGGGGCAGCGTCGGTGTTGCACTTGGTGAGCGCGTCGAGGTAGGCGGCCTGGTAGTCGTCCCAGCGGTGCCGCTCCGGAATATCGGCAGTCCCGATCTTCCAGTGCTTGGTCGGCTCCTCCAGGCGTTCCAGCAGCCGCGCCTTCTGCTCGTCCTTGGAAAGGTGCAGGAAGACCTTCACGACGGGGCAGCCGGCGGCCACGACCCGCCTCTCGAAGGCATTGATGCGGCTGTAGCGCCGACCCCACGTCGCCCGGGGAACTGTGGCGTGAACGCGGACCACGAGTACGTCCTCGTACTGCGAGCGGTTGAAGACCCCGAGCTGGCCGGACTGGGGGAGTGCGTTCGTGATGCGCCACAGGAAGTCGTGAGCGAGCTCGTCCTTCGTCGGCCGCTTGAAGGAGGTGATCCGCACCCCGGCCGGGTTGACCTGGCCGACGACGTGCTTGACGGTTCCGTCCTTGCCGCTGGCGTCCATGCCCTGCAGGACGAGCAAGAGCTTCTTGGTCCCACCCACGCTGCCGTTTGCGAACAACTTCTCCTGCAGCTCGGCCATCTCTGAACCGATCGTCGCGAGGTCGGCCCTCGCCTTGCTCTTGCCCCCCTTGAAGCCCGGGGTGTCTCCCGGATCGGGGAGCGTCCCGTCAAAGCGCAGGATGGTCCTGATGTCCATAGGTGTCCTCTCAGCGGGCGCTTGCCAACCCGTACAAGAGCAGGTCGATGCGGTTGCCGTCCACTACCACCGCGTCGCAGACCTCGCGGGCGACCTGGGCCACCTCGTCGACCGAGCTTGCCCCGTGCAGGCACAAGGCTCGCGCCAGCTTTCCCTTGGTCCACTTGTTGTCGTGGCTGACGACGGTGCGAATACCGCCCTCGTCCCTGAGCACCCGCACCTGCACCCCCCCGGGAACGCGCGCCAGGTTGACGTAGGCGCCGCTCCTGAGGTCGACGACGAAATCCTGCTTCGCGAGCTCCTTCTCGAGCACCAGCCGCCAGATCGGCGCGAGGCCACCCACCCCCGGCAGGGTCGTGCCCCCCGAAAGCCGGTACGACGGGACGCGATCCTCCGGCCGGAGCAGCCCGAACAGGCTGGAGGCGACCACGAGCGACTCCTGCGCGCGCGCCAGCCCGGCGCCGGTGAGGGTCGAGTAGGAGAGGTTGTCGTAGACGATCCCGGTGTAGAGCTCGCTGGCCGGCAGGGTCGGGGCCCTCAGCAGCAGGGCGTTTCGGTCCCCCTCGTGGCGCTGCCGGTTGGACAGCCCGAGCGCCTTCTGCAGCGCGGCCGGCTCCCGCTTCGCCAGCTGCACCAGCTCGCGCACCAGGCCGCGCCGGGTACGGTTGAGGGCCGGAAACGCTAGCTCGGCGAAGTTCAGCACGGGACCGTCTACCCCAACGGCCTTACGCTCGGAGGGTGGGAGCAGAACCAGCACAGCGGTCAGACTAGGGGTGTACCCCTGCAGTGCCGCTGGGCGATAGCGACGGTGGAAAGGGGACAGAGTGCTGGATTCGGACGCAACGGCGACGGGGCCGGTCTTCGTGGACCCCTCTGGGCGCCGCGCCCGCTGGTTTTCCCGCACCTGCTGGGTCCTGAGCGCTGTCATGGTCGGCTATACCGCGCTGGTCGTCGTGTCACTGGTCGCCCCAGCTGGGGTTCTTCGGCTGGCAGTCCCGGGTCTGGGTGCGTTGCTGCCCGGCCCGGCTGCCCCGGGCCTGACCACGACGGGGGGCGCCAAGCTCTCGCCCCGGTCGGTGTTGGCCAGCCCGATGCCGAGCCCCACCGCAACGGCTCAGGCGACCCCTACGCCACCGGCTGACGTGTCGGCACTCGCGGGTCCGGCCGGGTCGTCCTCCGTGAGCACGCCTGCACCGCCGCGATCGACGCCGTCCTCCGCGGGCACCTCGCTCTCGCCCAAGCCGGAGCCCACGACCGCAGCCACCGGTCAGCCCACCGCCGCGCCGTCGCCCCGCGGGAGCAGTCGGGCGACGACGCACCCAACGCCCCGGCCGTCCACGTCTCGGCCGCCACACCCGTGACGGTGGGCCCCACCCGCAGGGGTCGGCCCTCCGCGCACTGGGGACTGCTGGCGCTGACGCTGCTCGCGATCTTGGCCGCGCTGCTCCTGCAGAGCATCACCGACGGCGTCGGACGAGCCGCGACGTCCACGCAGGGGCCGACCGCGGGTGGTGGGGTTCCGGGCGGCGGGGCGCTCGTCTACCAGGGCACCGACGGCCTCGCGTCGAGGGCCCTGCCGGCCAAGACCGTGGCGCTGACCTTCGACGACGGGCCTGACCCGCGATGGACCGCGGCGGTGCTGGACGTGCTCGCACGCGAGCACGTACCCGCGACGTTCTTCGTCGTCGGCTCCCGCGTCGCCGCGCACCCCGAGCTGGTACGCCGAGAGCTCGCCCAGGGCCATGAGGTCGGCAATCACACCTGGTCCCACACCGACCTCACGGGGGTGCCGGCCTGGCGGCGGCGGCTTGAGCTCTCCCTGGGCCAGCTGGGGCTCGAGGGCAGCGCCGGGATCAGCAGCGCACTCCTGCGGCCGCCGTATTCGTCCGAACCAGGGGCGATCGGGCCGCGCGAACGGGCCGTCCTGCAAGAGGAGACCAAGGCCGGCTACCTGGTCGTGTTGAGCGACCGCGACGCAGAGGACTGGCGACGGCCTGGCGTGCCGTCGATCCTCCAGCGGGCGCAACCCCAGGGCTCGGCCGGGCAGGTGGTTCTGCTGCACGACGCCGGTGGGGACCGCTCGCAGACCGTGCAGGCGTTACCCGAGATCATTGCCCGCTATCGCGCCTCAGGGTTCAGGTTCACCACGGTCTCCGGTGGCCTGGGCCTCCCGCCGCGTGCCAGCGACCGCCAGGTCAGGCCGTTACCCCACCTGCAGGGGCAGGCGCTGCTCCTGACCGTCCGGGTCGCGCACGACTTCGTGGTCGTCATCGGCTGGGCGCTGCTCCCGCTCGGCCTGCTGTCACTGCTCAGGACGCTGCTGGTGATCGGGCTGGCGCGCAGGCACGTCCGGCTCTCGGCCACCCGCATCGAGGGGCCGCAGTGGTTCCCACCGGTCACCGTCCTGGTGCCCGCCTATAACGAGGCGGTCGGCATCGAGCGCGCCGTACGCGCCCTGGTCGCCAGTGACTACCCCGACCTCGAAGTCGTCGTCATCGACGACGGGTCCACCGACGGCACCGGCGACCTCGTCGAGGCCCTCGGGCTACCGAACGTCAGGCTCGTACGCCAGCCGAACGGTGGGAAGGCGGCTGCCCTCGCCACCGGCACGAGGAGGGCCAGCCACGACATCCTCGTGATGCTGGACGGTGACACCGTGTTCGAGACCGACACGATCCGGCACCTCGTGCAGCCGTTGCGCGACCCCCGCGTCGGTGCCGTCAGTGGCAACACCAAGGTGGGCAACCGCAGCGGCCTGCTGGGCCGGTGGCAGCACTTGGAATACGTCTCCGGCTTCAACCTCGATCGTCGCCTGCTGGACCTGCTCGGCAGCATCACCACCGTGCCCGGGGCTGCCGGGGCCTTCCGTCGTCAAGCGCTCGAGGCTGCAGGCGGGCTGAGCACCGACACCCTGGCCGAGGACACCGACATCACGATGGCGGTGCTGCGGGCCGGCTACACCGTCGTCCACGAGGAGCGGGCCCGGGCCTGGACGGAGGCACCGAGCACCGTCACGGACCTGTGGCGCCAGCGCTGGCGGTGGGGCTACGGCACGCTGCAGTGCGTCTGGAAGCATCGGGGGTCGGTGCGGGAGAAAGGCGCCTTGGGGCGGGTCGGGCTGCCGTACATAATTGCCTTCCAGACACTGCTTCCCCTTGCAGCGCCGGTGATTGACGTGTTCGCGGTGCATGGGCTGCTCACCGGTGAGGGCGAGCGGGTTGCCGTCGTGTGGCTGGTCTACGTCGGCCTGTCGGTCGCGACCGCGGCCTACGCGCTGCACCTGGACAAGGAGAACCTCGGGCCGTTGTGGAGCCTGCCTCTCCAGCAGCTGTTCTACCGGCAGCTGATCTACCTGGTCGTGATCCAGTCCCTCGTGAGTGCCGCCTCCGGGCTGCACCTGCCCTGGCACAAGCTCGAGCGGACCGGCGACGTCGTCGTCCCTGCTTAACCCGCTGGTGGCCGCCGATAGGCTCGGGGCTCGATCACTCGAGGGAGAACGCTGTGCTCCGGATGTCCACGCTGTTCCTGCGCACCCTGCGCGCGGACCCGGCGGACGCTGAGGTCCCGAGCCACAAGCTGCTCGTGCGCGCCGGCTACGTCCGTCGCGTCGCGCCCGGGATCTACAGCTGGCTTCCGCTTGGGCTGAAGGTCCTGCGCAATGTCGAGCACATCGTCCGCGAGGAGATGGACCGGATGGGGGCGCAGGAGGTGCAGTTCCCGGCGCTGCTTCCCCGCGAGCCCTATGAGGCGACCGGCCGCTGGACCGAGTACGGCGATGGCATCTTCCGGCTCAAGGACCGCAAGGGCAACGACTACCTGCTCGGCCCGACCCACGAGGAGCTGTTCACCTTGATGGTGAAAAGCGAGTACTCGTCGTACAAGGACCTGCCGGTCTCGCTCTACCAGATCCAGACGAAGTACCGGGACGAGGCGCGACCGCGAGCCGGGATCCTGCGCGGTCGCGAGTTCCTCATGAAGGACAGCTACTCCTTCGACCTCGACGACGACGGGTTGAAGCAGAGTTACCAGGACCACCGGGACACCTACGTCCGGATCTTCGAGCGGCTCGGTCTTGACTACAAGATCGTGTCTGCGGTCAGCGGCTCGATGGGGGGCAGTGCTTCGGAGGAGTTCCTGGCCGTGACGCCGTCGGGTGAGGACACCTACGTCGCCTGCACGCACTGCGACTATGCCGCCAACGTCGAGGCGGCGACCGTCATGGCCCCGCCGGCTCTCGACCCGGCGACGCAGCCTGCGCTCGAGGTGATGGACACCCCCGACACTCCGACCATCGACACGCTCGCGGCCTTTCTCGACGTGCCCGCCTCGGCCACGCTGAAGAACGTCATCGTGCAGCTGCGCAACCCCGACGGTAGGACCGAGCTGCTCGTCATCGGCGTGCCCGGCGACCGCGAGGTGGACCTGAAGGCCGTCGAGGCCAACGTCTTCCCCGCCGAGGTCGAGCCCTTCGAGGACTTCGCCAGGTACCCCGGCCTGGTCCGCGGCTACCTCGGTCCCCAGGTCCTGGCCGACCTCGAGATCCGGTACGTCGTCGACAGCCGCGTCACGACCGGCTCGGCTTGGGTCACCGGGGCCAACGAGCAGGGCAAGCACGCCCGCAACGTCGTGATGGGCCGCGACTTCACCCCCGCCGGGACCATGCCTGCCGCGGAGGTACGCGACGGCGACCTGTGCCCGGTCTGCGGAAACCTGCTCGAGATCAACCGCGGCATCGAGATCGGGCATGTCTTCCAGCTCGGCAAGAAGTTCGCCGACGCCCTGTCGCTTGACGTCCTGGGACCTGAGGGCAAGCCGGTTCGCGTCACGATGGGCTCCTACGGCATCGGTGTCTCGCGCGCTGTCGCGGCCATCGCCGAGCAGTCCTACGACGAACGTGGGCTGATCTGGCCGCGGTCCATCTCGCCGGCCGACGTGCACGTCGTCATCGCCGGGCAGGGCGAGCAGCAGGAGGGCGGCGAGAGCCTTGCCGCCGGCCTCGAGGCCGCCGGCTTGCGGGTGCTCCTCGACGACCGCAAGAAGGTCAGCCCAGGTGTCGCCTTCAAGGACGCGGAGCTGATCGGCACGCCCACCTACGTGGTGGTGGGCAAGTCCCTGGCCGCTGACGGCACCGTCGAGATCCGCGACCGCCGCAGCGGCTCCTCGCGGACGGTGTCGGTCGCCGACGCGGTCGCGGAGGTCGTCGCCGAGGTCCGTTCTTGACCGTCGAGGCGGTCCTGTTCGACTGGGGTGGCACGCTGTCGACCCACGCCGATTTCGACCTGCTCGCGATGTGGCGGGCCGCCGCCGAGGTGCTCGACCCGGCGGACCCCGAGCCGCTCGCCCAGCGGCTGCTCGACGCCGAGCACGCCTGGTGGGACGAGCGGGTCGGCACCGGTGACGGCACCGGCTCCGGCACGACCGAGGACATCGTCCGGTCCGTCGCGCAGACCACGCAGTTGCCTGTGCAGCAGGCGATCTCGGCCTACCACGGCGCGTGGGACCGCGCGGTCGACCACGACCCGGCCGCCCGGGGAACGTTGAAGGCACTGAAGGACCGGGGGCTCAAGACCGGCCTGCTGTCCAACACCCACTGGCCACGCGAGCTGCACGAGCGCTGGCTTGCCGAGGCCGGCCTGCTCGAGCTGCTAGACGTGCGGGTCTACACCTGTGAGCTCACGCATATGAAGCCGCACCCGCAGGCCTTCCACACCCTGCTCGATGCCCTCGACGTCACGCCCGGTCGGGCCGTGTTCGTTGGTGACCGCCTGCGCGACGACATCGAGGGCGCGCAGGGCGTCGGCCTGCGCGCGGTTCTGCTCACGGGACGTCACCCCGTGCTGCCGTCCGCTATCGTGCCCGATGCCGAGATGGCCTCTGTGGCAGGCCTTCTGGAGCTGCTGCCCTCCTGGTAGCCGGGTCAGCCCGTTCCCGGGAGCGCGACCGTCGCGGGGGTGGTCCCCGCAGCTCTGCGCCATCGGGCGGCGCGGACGGCGCTGTCCTGGAGGGCGGGTATCGACAGTGCCCTCAGCCTCGGGTCGTCGGTCGCGCCCACGACGTCGCGCCAACGCACCCCGACCTCCGTCTCGACCCGCACCGCCAGCGCCAGCGCCTGGGTGGGGCTGGCCACCGTCACGTCGTACGACGCCGCTGGACCGGGGGTGGGGAGCCTGCGGGTCCGGAGCGCGGCCAGCAGGGCGTCGCGGCGCCTGCGATGGGCGTCGAACGCCTCCAACGCCGGTGATCTGGTGCGGTCGTCGAGGTGCGCGCCGAGCACACCGTACGCATAGATCGCCTGGTGCTCCGTCGAGAGCGCGGACGCGAGGGCCTCGGACTCGTTCATCGTGGAGCCCGCTTCACAGGACGGCCGCGTGGGAGGACTCGCTGGCGGCCAAGGAGGCGAGCAGTGGAGCGAGGCGACGCGACGCGGCAGCTGCCGCCGAGGCGTGGGTCGCGGCCGAGGTCCGTTCCAGGGACGTCAGCCTCAGCACCGCGGTGGCCGGATCGGTGCGGTCACTGGTGCGCGGCACGGGGGAAGGTGCGCCCGGGGTCGACGGTGACCGCACGGGTGAGGGTGTCGGGCGTAGTGCTTGCAGTGCCGCGAGGTGCTCGGCGTGCTCGGCCCTTACGGCCGAAAGTCGGGCCGCAAGGGAGGGGGTCGTCGTGAGCACGTCGTCGTACGCCGCCAGCAGTGCTGCCTCACGAGCCAGTGCCGCTGTGTGCAGGGCGCCGTCAGGGTCGACGACCGGGGTGGGTGTGAGGTGGGCGCCGGAGGTGCAGGCTGCGGTCAGGCCTAGCCCGGCGGCGGCCAGGACGTCACGGCGGGTCAGGAGCACGGGATCACAGTGCCAGACGCGAGGCAGGACATGGCCGAGGCCGCCCTCCCTTGGGGGAGAGGACGGCCTCGGGGCGTGCGGTTCCATCAGTCAGGCAGGTGGTGCGATGGAGCTGCTCAGTTGAGCTTCTTGTTGGCCGCAATGCCACCGGCAAGGATCGCCGCGGTGCCGGGCATGTGGCCGGCCGCCGTGGACAGGTCCGCAAAGGTCTTCGGGCTGCCGGCGACGACGTCGTCGATGGCCGCGAACAGCGACGCGACGTGCGGCTTGAGCTCGTCGGCGACGGCCATGGCCGGAAGCTCCGGGACGACGGAGTGGATGAGCTCACCGAAGGAGGTGCGGTAGCCGTCCAGGTCCTTGATGGCCTTCGCCGTCATGGCCGCGTTCTTCGTGGCTTTGCCCAGGGCGTAGTTGACGAAGAACCCGATGTGCTGGCGCCAGGAGTTCAGGAACGGCATCTCGGCGGCAGGGTAGGCGGAGCCCACAGCCTTGGAGAGCGCAACGGAGTTGGCGTCGAGGGCGGCAACCGCAGCGACCGTCTTGGGCTTCTTGAGGTCGCCACCGTCGGCCACGGCCTGGTTGATGGCGATGCCCGCGTAGTAGACGTGCTCGGTCAGCAGGTAGGTCAGGCCGGCGCGCAGCTCGGCGGCGTTGTCGTCGGTCTTGCCGGCAAGCTTTTTGTTGGCGGCGATGCCACCCGCGAGGATCTTGGCCGTGCCGGGCATGTGGCCGGCGGCGGTCTCGAGCAGCGCGTACTGGGTCGGCGAGCCGGCAACCTGGGCGTCGATCGCCGCGAAGAGCGAGGCGACGTGCGGCTTGAGCTCGTCGGCGACGGCCATGGCCGGGAGCTCCGGGACCACGGAGTGGATGAGCTCACCGAAGGAGGTGCGGTAGCCGTCGAGGTCCTTGATGGCCTTCGCCGTCATGGCCGCGTTCTTCGTAGCTTTGCCCAGGGTGTAGTTGACGAAGAATCCGATGTGCTGGCGCCAGGAGTTGAGGAACGGCTGCTCGGCGGCCGGGTAGGCGGAGCCGATGGCCTTGGAGAGGTTGACGGAGTTCGTGTCCAGAGCGGCGGCCGCGGCGACGAAAGCCGGGTCCTTCACGTTACCTTTCTTCGCGATGGCGGTGCCGGTGGCAATCCCCGCGAGGTAGACGTGCTCGGTCAGCAGGTAGGTGAGCCCCGCCCGCAACTCGGCGGCCGGCGACTTCGTGGCCTCGGCGCCGACGAGCTCCGTGCCGGCCGTGCCTGCCGTGCTGGACGCGGCGGGGTTGCTGCCCGCGTTGTTGGTCTTGCTGCTGGTGCTGCCGCAGGCCGCGGTGGTGATGGCGAGACCGCACACCACAGCCGCGAGCCGGAGGGACGTCCGGTTCATCGTTCTCCTCAGGAAAGTGTTTTCTGCGCCCAGCGCCGGTCGGCGCTGGGGAGCTTTGGGGTGACTGGGTAGTCGTGGGGACAGGGGCTAACTGACGACGACGGTCGCGTTCATGCCCTTGTGAATCGTGCAGAAGAAGGTGAAGGTGCCGGCCTTGTCGAATGTGTGGCTGGCCATGAAGCCCTTGGTGGCGGGGATCTTGAGGTTGAATGCCCCGTCGTCCTTCTCCTCGGTGCGCAAGCCGTCGGGGCCGACCTTGTAGGTGCCTTCGACGATCTCGTGGGTGATGGGGTTGGCGTTGGCGAAGGTCAACGCCTGTCCTGTCTTGATCGCGTAGGCCTTCTTTTCGAAGACTGTGAACGTCATGTTCACGGTCTCGCCGGGCTTGGCAGCCCCCGTGGTGGAGCCTGACTTCGCGGAGCCCGACGACCCGCCACACGCGGTGACGAGAGCGAGAGAGCCGATCGCGACGGCGACGGCAGTGCGACGCATGAGAAAGCCTTCCGGGTCAGTGGTGAAGACGAACCGTGCGTGAGCTTGCGGAGAGGCATTCGCGCGACCTGGTCCGGTCGGATGGGTCTGGCGAAGGCAGTTCTGGTCACGTTCCGGTCACGGTGCGTAGAGACCGCTAGGGTTCGGCTCACAGCCACGTCAAACACACCCGCACGACGATCACAACTGGACAGTCCGACGGAAGGGGGCAGCGGTGTCTGGCTCCACCACGGAAGGTGCGTCCCGCGCCCGACTGGTCCAGCTGCTCATGCCTGCCGTCGAAGCGACGGGACACGACCTTGAAGACGTATCGGTCTCTCCGGCCGGCAGGCGCCGTGTCGTCCGGGTCGTGGTCGACCGCGACGCGGGCGTCACGCTCGATGACGTGGCGCAGGTCTCCAGGGCCCTGTCCGACGTACTCGACGCGGCCGAGGTCGACGAGCCTGCGCTGCTCGGTGGCGCCTACGTGCTGGAGGTCTCGAGCCCCGGCGTCGACCGGCCCCTCACCGAGCGGCGGCACTGGCGGCGCAACGTCGGTCGGCTGGTGACGGCCCACCTGGTCGACGGCACGTCCGTCACGGGTCGGGTCGTGTCCGCCGCCGACGACGACGACGACGGCATCGCGCTCGACACCGAGCAGGGCTCTCGCCACCTCGCCCGCGGCGACGTCGTACGAGGTGATGTGCAGGTCGAGTTCTCCCGACCCGGTGCCGAACCTGCCGACGACCCCGACGACCCCGACCACCCCGACGACACCGACGACACGGACGACACGGAGGTGGACGCATGAAGATTGACATGACGGCACTGCGCAGCCTCGAGCGCGAGAAGGACATCGCGATGGACCTGGTGGTCGAAACCATCGAGTCCGCGCTGCTGACGGCCTACCGGCACACCGAGGGCGCCGCCTCGCACGCCCGAGTGGAGCTCGACCGCAAGAGCGGGGAGGTGGCCGTCCTCGCGCAGGAGGTCGCCGAGGACGGCAGCGTCCTGCGCGAGTACGACGACACCCCCGAGGACTTCGGCCGGATCGCCACGATGACGGCCAAACAGGTCATCTTGCAGCGGCTGCGGGAGGCCGAGCATGACGTGACCTACGGCGAGTACGCCGGCCGGGAGGGAGACGTCGTGTCGGGCATCGTGCAGCAGGCACCGCAGCGTCCGGGGGCGCCGCTGAACCGCAACGTCATGGTCAAGCTGGGCATCCGCCCCGACTCGCTCGAGGCGACCCTGCCCCCCAACGAGCAGGTACCCGGCGAGGTCTACGAGCACGGCAGCCGGCTCAAGTGCCGCGTCGTCGGTGTCGTCCGCGGCCAGCGTGGCGCGCTGGTGACCCTGTCGCGGACGCACCCCGACCTGGTGCACGGGCTGTTCGCGCAGGAGGTCCCCGAGATCGCCGACGGCACCGTGGAGATCATGGCGCTGGCCCGTGAGGCCGGTCACCGGACCAAGATCGCCGTACGTACCGGGGTGTCCGGCCTGAACGCCAAAGGCGCCTGCATCGGTCCGCAGGGGTCGCGAGTGCGTGCCGTCCAGAACGAGCTGCACGGCGAGAAGATCGACATCGTGGACTGGTACGACGACCCCGCACGTTTTGTGAAGGAGGCGCTGTCGCCGGCGACCGTCCTGAGCGTGCAGATCGTGGACCTCATCAACCGGTCGGCCCGGGTCGTCGTTCCGGACTACAAGCTCTCCTTGGCGATCGGCAAGGAGGGTCAGAACGCCCGCCTGGCCGCGCGGCTCACCGGTTGGCGCATCGACATCCACTCCGACACCGAGGCGGCGGGTGAGAGCCTGGCGGAGGCTGAGGCAGGTCGTGGCCGGACGCCGTGAGCGCCCGGGCGCGGTAGTCTCGAAGTTGGCCCACCTCTCGGGGCCGGTGCGCACCTGTGTGGGTTGCCGGACGCGGGGGGACAAGCCCGCCCTGGTGCGTGTCGTCGTGGTCGACGCAGAGCTTGCCGTCGACCGTGCCGGACGCCTGCCAGGTCGAGGAGCCTACGTGCACCCCGACCTTGCCTGCGTCGACCTCGCTGACCGTCGCCGAGCGTTCTCACGGGCCCTCCGGGTCTCTGGGCCGCTCGACGTGGAGCCCGTGAGGGACCACCTGCGCACCACCATGGACCGCACGGCCCCAGCACCGCCTGCAGTGCACTCGCAGTAGTCAGTCAGCACGGTCCTATCCACCCACTGGAGAGCAGGTCGAGCAGCGCATGAGCACTCGATGAGACTCGTCTCAGAGCACCGCACCAGATGAGCACGCCCATGCAGTAGCAACGACGGCCAGGGACGGACCCGGGCCACGAAGGAGCACAGTGCCCGGCAAAGCCCGCGTCCACGAGCTTGCGAAAGAGCTCGGCCTGGAGAGCAAGTCTCTCCTCGCGTGGTTGAAGGAGAACGGCGAGTTCGTCAAGAGCGCCTCCTCAACCATCGAACCTCCCGTCGCCCGCAAGGCGCGCGAAGCCTTCCCCGCCCAGGCAGCCGCTGCTGCTGCAGCGCCCGCGCCTGCGCGGACGCCCAGTCCGGCTCCGGCGGCCACTGGGTCCGTTGGGTCCACTGGGTCTGCAGCCCCGTCGCCGCTGCCCGGTTCGGGCCAGCCCCCCGCGCCGGCTACCTCTCGTGAGCAGCCCGCAGCGGCCCGCCCCGCGCCCGGCCCGCGGCCCGGCAACAACCCCTTCACGTCCTCACCGGACGACGGCACCCCGAGCATGCCGCCCCGCCCCGCCGCGCCGCGTCCTGCGGCTGCGGCCGGCCCGGGTGTCGCCGCGGCGGGTATGCCCCCGCGTCCCGGCTCCCCGGCTGGCCTCCCGTCACGCCCGGGCGGCTCCGGTGCGCCCGTGCCCGGCATGCCCCCGCGTCCGGGTGCTCCGCGCCCGGCGCCTTCTGCCGGCCCACGTCCCAGCCCGGGTGCCTTTTCGCCCCGTCCGGGCGGTCCGGCCGGTCCTGGGGGTGCGAACGGCCCCGGCGGCCCGCGTCCTGGCCCCGGCATGTTCCCGCCCCGTCCCACGGGTGCTCGTCCCGGCATGCCCGGTGCGCGTCCCGGCGGTGCTCCGGGTGGCCGTCCCGGCGGAGGTCCTGGTGGCCCCGGGGGTCCCGGCGGTCCCGGTGGCGGCGGCGGTTTCGCCGGTCGCCCCGGCGGTGGCCCGCGCGGCGGCGCTGCCCGTGGTGGTGCGGCTCCTGGTGCCTTCGGGCGCGCCGGAGGTGGCCGTCCGGTCCGCGGCCGTAAGAGCAAGAAGCAGCGGCGTCAGGAGTTTGACAACCTCGCCGCGCCGTCCATGGGCGGTGGGGTTGCGCGCGGCAACGGCGAGACCGTCCGGCTGCCCCGTGGTGCCTCGTTGGCTGACTTCGCCGACCGCATCAACGCCAACCCCGGCTCGCTCGTACAGGTGGTCTTCACTGAGCTCGGCGAGATGGTCACGGCCACCCAGTCCTGCACCGACGAGACCTTGCAGCTGCTCGCCGCACATCTGGGCTACACCGTCCAGATCGTCACACCCGAGGAGGAGGACGCCGAGCTGCTGACGCGGTTCGACCTGTCCTTCGGCGGCGACTACGACTCCGAGTCCGAGCTCACACCGCGGCCGCCGGTCGTCACGATCATGGGTCACGTCGACCACGGCAAGACCCGCCTGCTCGACGCGATCCGGTCGACTGACGTCGTCAAGGGCGAGGCCGGTGGGATCACCCAGCACATCGGCGCCTACCAGGTCCACCACCC